>JAHFGZ010000009.1:12309-29687 GCA_023247155.1 Candidatus Omnitrophota bacterium | reverse complement strand
GCTGCAGGCCCATCCCGTGCAGGAGCTCGTCGATCTCCGCCAGCGACTTCTTGCCGAAGTTGCGGTACTTGAGCAGCTCCTGCGGCGTCTTCTCCACCAGCTCGCCGATCGTGTGGATCTTGGCTTCCCGCAGGCAGTTGGCCGACCGGACCGAGAGCTCCAGCTCCGAGATCGGCGTCTTGAGCTTCTCCTGAAGCTCCTCGCTGACGGCGGGCAGCTCCTCATCCTCCGGCTCCTCGGGCAGCGTCCCGTAGTTCACGAAGAGATCGAGGTGCCGCTGGAAGATGTTGGAGGCGTAGAGCAGCGCGTCCTTCGGGCTCATCCCCCCGTTCGTCCAGATCTCCAGCAGGAGCCGGTCGTAGTCCGTCACCTGCCCGACGCGGGTGTCCTCCACGGCGAAGTTCACGCGCATGACGGGCGAGAAGAGCGCGTCCACCGGGATCACGCCGATGGGCTGGCCCTCCTTCTTGTGGCGCTCCGCCGGCACGTAGCCCCGTCCCCGGCTCACCTCGAGCTCCATGCGGAACTTCCCGGCCTTGGTGAGCGTGCACAGGTGCAGGTCCGTGTTGACGACCTCGACGGTGTCGTCGCCCTTGAGGTCGGCGGCCGTGACCGGCCCCTTCTTCTCCTTCTCGATGACCAGGACCTTGGGCTGGCGGGAGTGGGCGCGCAAGACGAGCTGCTTGACGTTGAGGACGACCTGCGTGATGTCCTCCAGCACCCCGGGGATGGTGCTGAATTCGTGCAGGACCCCGTCGACCTTCAGGGACGTGACCGCGGCGCCCTCGATCGAGGAGAGCAGCACGCGTCGCAGGCCGTTGCCGATCGTCATGCCGTAGCCGCGCTCAAAGGGTTCCGCGGTGAACTTCCCGTAGGTGTCGGTGAGCGACTCCTCATCGCACGTCAACCGCTTTGGAATCGCAAAATCACGCCAGAGCGTTCCCATGGTGCCTCCCCAGGTTATTTGGAGTAGAGTTCGACGATCAGCTGTTCCTGGATCGCGGCGCCGATGTCGTCCCGTTCCGGGGTCCGCGCGACGACGCCCTTCAGCGCGTCGGCGTCCACCTGCAGCCAGGCGGGGATCGGCCGGCTCTTGGTGCGTTCCAGGTTCTCCTTGGCCCGCGCGGCCTGACCCTTCCGCTGGGGGGCGACCTGGATGACATCCCCCACCTTGACCTGGTAGGACGGGATGTTGACGGCCCGCCCGTTCACGGTGAGCGCCCGGTGGGCCACCATCTGCCGGCCTTCGCGCCGCGAGGTGGCGAATCCCATCCGGTAGCAGACGTTGTCCAGGCGGCGCTCCAGCATCTCGAGCAGCTGCTGGCCGGTCACGCCCTTGGCCTTCTGCGCGATGCTGAAGTAGCGGCGGAATTGGCGCTCGAGCATGCCGTACATCCGCTTCACCTTCTGTTTCTCGCGCAGCTGGATCCCGTAATCGGACAGCCTCACGCGGAGCTGCCCGTGCTGCCCGGGCGGGTAGGCGCGCTTGTCGCTCGCGCACTTGCCTCGATCGCACTTGGTGCCCTTGAGGAAGAGGTGCGCGCCCTCCCGGCGGCAGAGCCGGGCGGCCGGACCCGTGTAGCGGCCCATCAGCGTCTGCTCCTCATACCCGTCTCCGTTTCGGCGGCCGGCACCCGTTATGGGGGATCGGGGTGACATCCTTGATCGCGGTGATCGTGAGGCCCGCCTGCGAGAGCGAGCGGATGGCCGATTCCCGCCCCTGGCCGGGCCCCTTGACGAACACCTCGACCTCCTTCAGCCCGGCCTCCAGCGCCTTCTTGGCGGCGTTCATGGCCGCGATCTGCGCCGCATAGGGCGTGGACTTGCGGGAGCCGTGGTAGCCGCTGGAGCCGGCGGTGCTCCAGCAGATGGTGCTCCCCGCCCGGTCGGTGATCGTGACGATCGTGTTGTTGAACGTGGCGAGGATGTGGGCGATGCCCTGCGTGGTCTGCAGCTTCTTTTTCGTCCTCGGCTTGGGGGCCCCAGCCCGCCCCTCATCCTGCGCGGCTGGCGGGGGCGCGGCCTGACCGCTGCCCGCCGCCTGGGCGGGATCGCTCTTGGGCGCCGTCCCGCCGGCCTGCGCGGGCGGTTTCGGCGGCGGCTGCTGTTCGCGTGGTCCTTCCGGCATCGCTCCTCCTTCTGCTTACGCGGCGCTGCGGGCCGGCGCGGGGGTGACCCGGGTCCGCTTGCGGACACCCACGCGCGGACGCGGCCCCTTCCGGGTGCGGGCGTTGGTGCGGGTCTGTTGACCGCGGACCGGCAGCCCCTTCTTGTGGCGCAGCCCCCGGTACGAACCGATGTCGATCAGCCGCTTGATGTTGCCGGCCACCTCCCGGCGCAGGTCCCCCTCCACCCTGGTTGTGGCCTGGATCGCCTGCGTCAGCTTGGCGACCTCCTCGTCGGTCAGATCCCTGGCCCGCTTGTTCGGGTCGATCTGGGTAGCCGCGAGGACCTTGCGGGACGAAGGCCGCCCGACCCCGAAGAGGTAGGTCAACGCAATCTCAATCCGCTTGTCTTTCGGCACATCGACTCCGACGATTCTCGGCATCGCTATCCTTGTCGTTGTTTGTGCTTGGGGTTCGTGCAGATGACGCGCACCACCCGCTGGCGCCGCACGATCTTGCACTTGCTGCACACCCGCTTGACCGACGCTCGGACTTTCATCTTCAATCAGGTCTTCCTTCGGCATCGTGCGCTGTCGCGGTGAGAATGTCCGGGCCGCGCTCGGTCACCGCGACCGTGTGCTCAAAATGGGCGGCGAGCGAGCGGTCCCGGGTCACGGCGGTCCAGCCGTCGCGCAGGACCTCGACCTCGGAGCGGCCGAGCGTGACCATCGGTTCGATCGCGAGGACCATCCCCGCCGCAAGCCGCGGCCCCCCGTGCGGCGGCACGAAGTTCGGGATCGGCGGATCCTCGTGCAGGGCGTGCCCGATCCCGTGCCCCACGAACTCCCGGACGACGTGGAATCCCTCCCGCTCCACGACGTCCTGCACGGCGTGCGAGATGTCCGAGACCCGGTTGCCGATGACAGCGCGGGCGATGCCCGCCTCGAGCGCCCGCCGGGCGATGTGGGTCAGGCGCAGCGCCTGCGGCGATACCGAGCCCACCGGCACCGTGGTGGCGGCGTCCGCGTACCAGCCGTCGAGGACCCCCCCGACATCGAGGCTCACCAGGTCGCCGGCGCGGATCGTCCGCGGCCCCGGGATCCCATGGACCACCTCTTCATTCACGGAGACGCAGATGGTCGCCGGGAAGCCCCGGTAGCCCAGGAACGCCGGGCCGGCGCCGGCGCGCGCGAGGTACGCCGCCGCCGCCTCGTCGAGCGCCTTCGTCTTCAGGCCCGGGCGCACCAGGCCGGCCAGGTGCGAAAGCAACTCCGCCACAATCCGCCCGATCCGCCGCATGGCGTCAACTTCGTTCGGCGTTTTGAGCTCGATCATGCCTCATGACGACAGCCAACGATGGCGACGGAACAGCGCCAGCGTCCGGCGATACACCGTCTCCACGTTGCCGACCCCGTTGACCTGGTAGAGCAGCCCGCGGCCCCGGTAGTAGGCCACCAGCGGACGCGCCGCCTTCCGGTCGACCGAAAGGCGCCTGCGGATCATGCGGGGCTGGTCGTCCTTTCGGACCGCCAGCCGCCCGCCGCAGCGGTCGCACCGGCCCGGCCGCTTGGGCCGCATGGTGCGAAGGTGGTGGTTCGCCCCGCACCGGCTGCAGACGCGGCGTCCGGAGAGCCGCTTGACGAGCAGCGGCTGCGGCGAGGTCAGGTAGACGGCCGCATCGAGCCGCCGGCCTTGCCGCGCCAGGACCCGGTCAAGCCCCGCCGCCTGTCCCGCCGTCCGGGGGAATCCGTCCAGGACGAATCCCCTTCCCCGCGCGCGCCGCAGCCTCGCCGCCATCACCTCCACCACCAAAGCGTCGGGCACCAGGCGGCCGCTCATGACGTAGCGCCGCACCCGGCGGCCAAGGGCGCTGTGGCGCGCGATCTCCTGCCGGAAGATCTCCCCGGTTGAGAGGTGCGCGGTCCCCAGGCGCATGTCGTAGAGCGATGCCAACGAACCTTTCCCGGCCCCCGGGGGGCCCAGCAAGACGATGCGCACGACTAGCGCCGGCCCTTCAACCGGCCGGTTTTGAAAAACCCCTCATAGTGACGCATGAGCAGGTGCGACTCGATCTGCTTCATGGTGTCCAGGGTCACGCCGACGACGATCAGGAGGCTCGTGCCGCCGAAGAACCCCGCCACGCGCGCCGGGATCTTCATCCAGGCCATGATGATGTCCGGCAGGATCGCGATCACCACGAGGTAGATCGCCGCGACGAACGTCACCCGCGTCAGGGTCTGGTCGAGGTGCTCGACCGTCGGCTGCCCGGGCCGGATGCCGGGGATGAACGCCCCCACCTTCTTCATCTGGTCGGCCGCATCCAGGAACTGGTGGGCGGTCAGCGCGGTGCTGAAGTACGTGAAGAAGACGATGAGCACCGCGTAGAGCAGGTTGAACACCAGCGAGGTCCGCGAGAACCATCCCATCAGCCCCGAGAGCTGCGGCACGAACCCGGCCACCTGGATCGGGAAGTACAGCAGCGACACCGCGAAGATGATCGGCAGCACGCCGCCGCTGTTCACCTTGAGCGGCAGGTACGTGCTCTGCCCCCCGTAGATCTTCCGGCCGACCACGCGCCGGGCGTACTGGACGCTGATGCGCCGCTGGCCCTGCTCGACGAAGATCACCGCCATGACGATCACCACGAGGAAGCACCCCATGAAGGCGAACGCCAGCGGGGCGACCGGCGACTGGTTCATGCCGCCCGGCCCCAGCTGGACCGCGATGTCCCGGACCGCCAGCGGGATCCGGCCGACGATCGACGCGCTCATCAGGAGGCTCATCCCGTTGCCGATCCCGCGCTCGGTGATCTGCTCGGCGAGCCACATGATGAGCGCCATGCCCCCCGTCATCGTCAGCACGGTCAGGAGGCGGAACCCCAGGCCGGGCGAGAGCACGATCTGGGTGTGGAACTGCGCCGGGATGGCCTTCTCCAGCAGGATCGCGTACATGAACGAGTTGATCACCGCAAGGCACACCGTCGCGTAGCGCGAGTACTGGTGGAGCTTGCGGTACCCCGTCATGCCCTCCTTGCGCAGCTTCTCCAGCGCCGGGATCGCCGTGGCCAGCAGCGTCTCGACGATGATCGTCGCGCTGATGTACGGCATGATCCCCAGCGCGAAGACGGTCGCCCGGGACAGCGCCCCCCCGGTGAACATGTCCAGCAGGTTGAGCAGCCCGCCGCCGCTGGCCGCCGCCAGCTGGTCGAAGATGCGCCCGAGCTCCTTCCCGTTGATCCCGGGGACCGGGATGAAGATGCCCACCTCGTAGATGGCCAGCATCCCCAAGGTGAAGGAGAGCTTCCGCCGCAGCTCGGGAATGCTCCAGGCGTTGACGAGCGCGCTCAGGAGCCGGAACATTACGCTGGCGGCTGCTTGCCTTCGGCCTTCGGCCTAGGGCCTTCGGCATGCTTCTTGTTGTCAATGAGCTCGACCGCACCGCCCGCCTTGAGGACCTTGTCCTTCGCGGACGCGCTGGTCTCGTGCACGACGATCGTCAGCCGTTTGGTCAACGGGCCGTCGCCCAGCAGCTTGACCCGCCGGGCCGGATCGCTGATGAGGTGGAGCGTCTTCAGGCGCTCGGGGGTGACCCGCTCCCCTTCCTCGCAGCGGTTGAGCTGGCGCAGGTTGACGATCTCAGCGGCGCGCGGCCGCCCGGTCGCCTTGTAGCGGAACCCGCGCTTGGGCAGGCGGCGGATCAGGGGGGTGCGCCCCCCCTCGAAGCCGGGCCGTTTGCCCTCTCCGGTGCGGGCCCGCTGGCCTTTCTGGCCCCGCGTCGAGGTCTTCCCGTGGCCCGACCCGATGCCGCGGCCGACGCGCTTCCGGCGGTGCCTGGCGCCCGGCACGGAGGGGAGCGTGGACACGTCCATCAGGCCCCGTCCGCCGGCACGTCCACGACCAGCCGCCGCCGCTCGCGGATGGCGTCCGGGCTCTCGAGCGTCCGCAGCCCGATGAGGGTGGCCTTGACGAGGTTGATCGGGTTGCTCGAGCCCAGCCGCTTGGTCAGGATGTCCCGGATCCCGGCCGCCTCGCACACGGCGCGGACCGGGCCTCCGGCGATGATCCCCGTCCCCGGGCTGGCGGGCTTGAGGAGCACCCGGCAGGCATCGAAGTGGCCGATCACTTCGTGGGGGATCGTCGTGCCCTTCAAGACGATGCTGACCATGTTCCGCTGCGCCTGCTGGAACCCCTTGCGGATCGCGTCCGCGGCCTCGTTCGATTTGCCGAGGGCCATGCCGACCCGCCCTTTGCCGTCCCCGACGACCGCCAGCGCGTTGAACGCCAGGCGCTTGCCGCCCTTGTGCACCTTGGCGACCCGGTTGATGCCGATGAGCTTCTCGAGCAGCTGCGGGCCTTCACCCCTGGCCGACTGGTCCCGCGGCCGGAACCGCTGTCCCTCTCGTGCCATCAGACCTCCACGCCTCCCGCCCGGAGCGATTCGGCGAGCGCCTGGACCCGCCCGTGATAGCGATAGCCGCCGCGATCGAACACGATCCGCTTCAGGCCCTTCTGCGTGATGTCGGTGGCGACGAGGGCGCCCAGCTCCTTGGCGGCCGCCACCGTGCCGCCGGTCCGCAGCCGCTTGAGCCGCTCATCCTTCGTCGACCACCCCAGGAGCGTCTTGCCGGCCACGTCATCGACGAGCTGGGCGTACAGGTGCTTGTGGCTGCGGAAGACGCTCAACCGCGGACGATCCGGCAGCCCCGCCACCTTCTTGCGAAGGCGGCGGTGCCGGATCCGCCGCCCCGCGTCTCGGGACATCGCTCGGCTCATCCCGCTGCCGCCTTGGCGCCCGCGCCGGTCGCGGCCTTCCCCGCTTTCCGGCGGACCACCTCTCCCGCATACTTGATCCCCTTGCCCTTATACGGCTCCGGCGGGGCGATGCGGCGGATGGTGGCCGCAAACTGCCCGACGAGGTGCTTGTCGGAGCCTTTGACCAGCACCGACGTGGGCTTGGGGAGCTCGACGGTGAGCCCCTCGGGAATGGGCACCGCCACTGGATGCGAGAACCCGACCTGAAGCGACAGCTGCTTGCCCTGCAGCTGCGCCCGGTAGCCGACACCCACGATCTCCAGCTCTTTCGAAAACCCGGTCGAGACGCCGTGGACCATGTTGGCGACCAGCGCGCGGGTCAACCCGTGCAGCGCCCGCTGCGGCGGCTCGTCCCCGGCGCGCTGCACCCGGAGCGTCTGGCCGTCCACGCTGACCGAGATCGTCGCGGGGACGGCGAGGGAGAGCTTCCCCTTCGGCCCCTCGATGAACAGCCGCGGCCCGTCCTGCGCGACCTTGACGCCGGACGGAATCGGGATCGGGGCGCGTCCGATGCGCGACATCTTCACAATGCGGAGTGCGGAATTCGGAGTGCGGAATTGGCGTCTCTTTCCGTTCCGCATTCCCCATTCCGCATTCCCCATTCCGCATGAACGGAGTTACCAGACATAGCAGATGACCTCTCCGCCGATGCGCTGTTGGTAGGCGTCGCGCTCCGTCATGATGCCCTTCGAGGTCGTCACGATGGCCGCGCCCAGCCCGCCCAGCACCCGGGGCAGCGCGCGGGCCTTTCGGTACATGCGGACCCCGGGCTTGGAGGCCCGGATGAGCTGCGTGATCGCCGGCGTGTTCCGCGCCCGCCCGCCGTCCGACGGGGCCGGGGCGTACTTCAGGTAGACCCGCAGGGTCCGCTGGCTCGGCCGCTCGCCCAGGACCTTGTACGTCCGGATGAACCCCTCCTGCTTGAGGACATCCAGGACGTGCGCGACGACGCGCGAGAAGCGGACGTCCACGGACGGGTGGCGGGCCCGTGAGGCGTTCCGGATTTTCGTCAACCCGTCCCCGATGGGGTCGCTGATCGCCATGTCCGTTACCAGCTCGCCTTGGTCAACCCGGGGATCTCCCCGCGCCAGGCCATCTCGCGGAAGCACATGCGGCACAGGCCGAACCGCCGGTAGAAGCCGCGCCGCCTCGCGCAGCGCTGGCACCGGTTCACCGCCCGCACCTTGAACTTCGGCTTCCGCTTGGCCCGTTCGATCCAGGATGTTCTCGCCATCTCGCTCCTGCGTCTAGGGTGTTGTCGCAAACGGCATCCCGAACCCCTTCAGCAGGGCCAGCGCCTCGTCGCGCGTCCCGGCGCTGATGACCATCACGACGTCCATCCCCAGCGTGTAGGGCGCCTGGTCCGGCGGGATCTCGGGGAAGATCGTGTGCTCCTTGATCCCGAAGCTGTAGTTGCCCCCCTGATCCAGGCTGTTCGGGTTCAGCCCCCGGAAATCCCGGATGCGCGGCAGCGCGGCATGGACCAGCCGATCCAGGAACTCATACATCCGCGCCCGGCGCAGCGTCACCTTGCAGCCGACCGGGTCCTGCTCCTTGATTTTGAAATTGGAGATCGCCCGCTTCGCCCGCGTCACCATCGGCCGCTGCCCGGTGACCAGGGCCAGGTCCCGCTGCGCCGCCTCGAGCACCTTCGCATCGTGGGCGGCTTCGCCGCAGCCCATGTTGACCACGATTTTCTCAAGCCGCGCCGCGGCCATGACGTTCCGGTGGTGGAACTGCTTCGCGAGCGCCGGCGCGAGCTCCTTGCGGTAGCGTTCCAGCAGGCGCGGGGCGGGCCGGGATCGCGTCGCCGTCGTCTGGGACATGGGCGTCACAGCGGATTCTGGCAGCGGCGGCACACCCGCTGCTTCGTTCCCTGGGCCGAGACCACCCAGCCCAGCCGGGACGGCCGCCGGCACTTCGGGCAGGTCAGCGCGAGCTTCGAGAGCGCCACCGCCCCTTCCCGCTGGACCACGCCGCCCGCCTGGTGCTGCTGGCTGCGCCGCTCGAAATGCGTCACCAGGTTGATGCGCTCCACCAGCGCCCGGTCGCGCGCCGGAAAGACCGCCAGCACCTTGCCGGATTTGCCGCGGTCCTTGCCGCTCAACACGACCACGGTGTCGCCTTTCTTGATCCGGGCCATGGCGGCGTCACACGACTTCAGGGGCGAGCGAAATGATCTTCATGAACCGTTTCTCGCGCAGCTCGCGGGCCACGGGGCCGAAGACCCGGGTGCCCTTCGGGTTGTTCTGGGTGTCGATGAGCACCACCGCATTGGAGTCGAACTTGAGCGTCGTGCCGTCCGGCCGCCGGATGGGGGCGCTGGTGCGCACCACCACGCAGCGGACGAGCTCCCCCTTCTTCGCCAGCGCGTCGGGATCCGCCTCGCGGACGTGGCCGGTGAGGACATCGCCGATGTCGGCCATGCGCTTGTTGGCCCGGCCGATGACGCCGATGGCCCACACCTTCTTCGCCCCGGTGTTGTCGGCGACCTCCAGCTGGGTCCGGAGGCCGATCATGGTTCGACCGCCTGCGTCGGCGCCGGCGGCGCCGGTTCGGCCGCCTCCCCGCCGGGAACCGGCGGGGCGCTCGAGGCGCGCTTCAGGATCTCGACGAGGCGCCACCGCTTGTCCTTGGAGAGAGGGCGGGTTTCCATGATCCGGACCCAATCGCCGATGGAGGCGCTGTTCGTCTCATCGTGCGCCTTGAACGAGTTCACCTGCTTGATGACGCGGTTATACTGCGGGTGCCGGACCAGCCGGACGATCCGGACCACGATGGTCTTGGCCATCTTGTTGCTCGTCACCAGGCCGGTGCGGACCTTGCGTCGGTTGCGGGTCATGGCGTCCCGCTCTCCCTGAGCACGGTCTGGATGCGGGCGATCTGCCGCCGGAGCGCCGGGATCTGGTGCATCTGCGGTTGCGCGCCTTCCTTGGTCTTGATCCGGTGCTGCCACAGCTCCTGCCGGAGCGTCTCCAGCTGCGCGGAGAGATCCGCGCGTGGCAGCTCCCGCAGCGTCTTTGCCGTCGGCCGGGTCTGTGCCATCTCGCGTCAGACCTCGTTCTTCCGGGTGACCATCCGGGTCGCCAGCGGGAGCTTGCAGGCAGCCACGCGGAACGTCTCCCGCGCCGCCAGCTCGGGGATGCCGCTCACTTCGAAGAGGATGCGCCCCCGCTTCACGACGGCCACCCAGTGGTCCACGAGCCCCTTGCCGGCCCCCATCGGCTTCTCCTGCCCGTGGGTGGTGACCGGTTTGTCCGGGAAGATGCGCAGCCAGACCTTGCCGCCACGGCTCAAGGCCCGGCTGATGGTGACCCGGCAGGCCTCGATCTGGGCCGCGGTCACCCAGCCGTTCCCCAGCGCCTTCAGCCCGAACTCGCCGAAGGCGAGGCGCACGCCTCTCTTCGCGGCCCCGCGGCACTTGCCGCGGAAGGCCTTCCGGTACTTGACGCGTTTGGGCAGCAGGAGCGCCATCGGCTCGCCTCGTCACACCGATTCCGCGGCCACCGGCGGATGAGCGCTGAGGCGCTGGCGGGGCGGCTTCTTCTCGCGCTCCATCGACACGAGGTCCCCCCGGCAGACCCAGACCTTCGTCCCGATGCACCCGGCCGTCGTGTGCGCGGTGGCCGAGCCGAACTGGACGTTGGAGCGCAGGGTGCTCAGCGGGACCTTGCCCGCCCGGTAGACCTCGCGCCGGGTCATCTCGGAGCCGGCGAGCCGGCCGTCACAGACCACCTTGATCCCCTTGCAGTCCTTGGATTCCATCGCCTGCTGGAGCGCCCGCTTCATCGCCCGGCGGAACGCGATCCGCTTCTGGAGCTGGAACGCCAGGGAGTCCGCGATGAGCTGCGCCTCGATGGCGGGATTCGCGATCTCGATGTAGTCCATCTTGAGCTGCTGGTGGGGGCCGAGGATCTTCTGGACCGTCTCCTGGAGCCGCTGGATGTTTTCGCCCCGCCGGCCGATCAGGATGCCGGGGCGCGCGGTGTGGATGACGATCCGCACCTTGTCGGTCGAGCGCTCGATCACCAGGCGCGCGACCGCCGCCGAGGCCAGTTCCCGCAGCAGCCGCTCGCGGATCTTCCGGTCCTCCTGGAGGTACTGGAGGAACAGCTTCTTGTTCGGCGCGAACCAGCGCGACCGCCAGTCGCGCGAGATCGGCAACCGCAGGCACTCCGGGTTGACCTTATGCCCCATTCGTCCTCCAACGCGAGCGCAATTCGGAATTCGGAATTCGGAATTCGGAATACCGGCTTTCGCCATTCCGCATTCCGCATTCCGCATTCCGCATTCTGGCGCGTTGACTCATGTCCTTTTCTCCAGCTCCACTGTAATATGGGTCGTGCGCTTCAGGATCCGGGCCGCTCGCCCGAAGGCCGCCGCGCGGAACCGCTTCCACCGCGGCCCCTCGTCCGCGACCAGCTTGCTGATGACGACCTCCTCCTCGCGCAGCTCCGGGTGGCGCTGGCGGGCGTTGGCGAACGCCGAGGCGATCAGCTTGGCCACCGGGCCGGCGGCCCGCCGGTTGGTCGCCGAGAGGCGGGCCAGCGCCTCCGCCACTGTCTGTCGGCGCAACGGGGCGGCGACATAGCCCACCTTCCTCGGGGTCATGCGGACATGGCGCGCGATCGCCTTCGACAGCATCGGCCTATTTCTTCTCCTTGCCCTTCTCCGCCGCAGGCGCCGCCGGCGCGGGCGCGGCAGCGGGCTTCGTGCCCATCGGACCGGCCGTTTCTTTCTTCACGCCGCCGTGCTTGCGGAAGACCCGCGTGGGCGCGAACTCCCCCAGCTTGTGCCCGACCATGTTCTCCGTGACGAAGACGGGCATGAACGCCTTGCCGTTGTGCACGAGAAAATTCAGCCCAAGGAAGTCCGGCGTCACGGTGGAGCGGCGCGACCACGTCCTGATCGGCTTGCGGTCCCTCGCCTGCTGGGCCACCTGCACCTTGCGCAGCAGCGGCTCGTCCACGAACGCCCCCTTCGATGCCGACCGTCCCATCCGTCAGCTTCTCCTGCGCTTGACGATCAGGCGGGCGGAGTATTTGTTCCGGTTGCGCGTCTTGCGCCCCTTCGTGTGCCAGCCCCAGGGGGAGACCGGGTGCGGGTTGCCCTGGCCCGACTTCCCTTCGCCCCCGCCGTGCGGGTGGTCGACCGGGTTCATGGCGACGCCGCGCACGTGCGGCTTGCGTCCCAGCCAGCGCGACCGCCCCGCCTTGCCCAGGACGAGCGACTTGTGCTCCGAGAACCCCACCTGCCCGATGGTCGCCCAGCAGTCGAGGCCCACGAGCCGGACCTCGCCGGAGGGGAACTTCACATGCGCGACGTCGCCCTCCTTGGCCTGGATGATCGCCCAGGACCCGGCCGACCGGACGAGCTGCCCGCCGCGGCGCGGCTGGATCTCGAGGTTGTGGATCATCTGCCCGGGCGGCACGCGCCGCAGCGGCATCGCGTTCCCGACCGTGACCTCCGCCTCGTCGCCCGCGACGACCGTGTCGCCGACCGCGAGCCCATCCGGCCAGAGGATGTAGCGCTTCTCGCCGTCCGGGTACTGGACGAGCGAGATGCGGGCGCTGCGGTTGGGGTCGTACTCGACCGACTGCACGGTCGCGGGGATCCCCGCCTTATCCCTGCGGTAGAAGTCGATGTGGCGGTACATCTGCTTGTGCCCGCCGCCCATGAAGCGGCTCGTGATGTGGCCGTGGACGTTGCGTCCCCCCGTCTTCTTCATGGGCGAGAGCAGCGGCTTGTGCGGCGTCTCGGTGGTGAGCTCGGCGAAGTCCGCAGTCACCTGGAACCGCATCGTCGGGGTGTATGGCTTGTGCGTCTTCACACCCATTCACGTCCTCTTATGTGTTGCTCCCCGCTTCAATCTTCTGGCCCTTCGCCAGCGTGACGATGGCCTTCTTGCGGTCCGGCCGACGGCCCCACCGGGCCTGCAGCCGCCGCCATTTGCCGTGGGTGAGGAGCGTGTTGACCTTCAAGACCTTGACCTTGAACAGCCCCTCGACCGCCTGGCGGATCTCCACCTTGTTGGCGTCCGGCGCCACGTCCACGAGGTATTGGCCGTGGGCGAGGAGCCGGGCGCCCTTCTCGGTCTGCAGCACCTGCTTGATGACGTCAGTCGGCGGGCGCATGGTTGAGTCGTTGCTCTAACCGAGTGAACGCGTCTTTCGTCACGAGCAGCTTGTGGGCGTTCAGGACATCGAACGCGTTGAGGTTCGCCGCGCTGCGCAGCTCAAAGGCCGCGAGGTTGCGCAGCGACTTCACGAGCGGCGCCGCCGGTTCATCCAGCACGATCACCGACCGGCGCGCCACGCCGAAGGCCTTCGCCAGCCCCGCAAACGGCTTGGTCTTGGGGGCCTCGGCCTTGAGCGCGTCCACGACCACCAGCTTCTCGTCCCGCAGCTTGCCCTTCAGGCTCTCCTGGAGCGCCCGGCGCCGGATGGCCTGGGGCAGCCGGTAGGACATATCGCGCGGGTGCGGGCCGAAGGTCACCCCGCCATGCCGCCACAGCGGGGAGCGGGTCGACCCGGCGCGCGCGCGGCCCGTGTGCTTCTGCTTCCAGGGCTTCTTGCCGCCGCCCGACACCTGGCCGCGGGTCTTGGTCGACGCGGTGCCGGCGCGCCGGTTGGTGCGGTACATCGCGACCGCCTGCACCAGGAGGCGCAGGTTCACCGGTCCCCCCCAGAGCGCCTGGTCCAGCGTCAATTGCTCCACCTCGCTCCCCTGGAGGTTGAAGACCTTCACCCGGACGGGGGGCTGGGGCTCAGCGTGCTCAGTGGTCGCTCGCGCGGTCATTTCTTTTTGGCCGCCTTCGCGGTCTTGGCCGTGTCCTCTTCCTCGATGACGGTCTGGAGCGCCTGCGGTTTCCTGACGAGGCCCGGCCGCTTCTGCGCCCTGCGGACGAGCACGAGCCCCTCGTCCGCCCCCGGGATCGCGCCCTCCAGCAGGAGGAGGTGGTGCTCCGCATCCCGGCGCACGATCCGGACGTTCTGGACGGTGACGCGGTCCGCGCCCATGTGGCCGGGCAGGTGGTGGCCGCGCCACACGCGCCCGGGCGTGGTCGTCGAGCCGATGGACCCCGGGCCCCGGTGCGACATGGAGCCGTGGGTCGCGGGCCCGCCGGACCAGCCCCAGCGCTTCATCCCGCCCTGGAAGCCCTTCCCGATGGAGACGCCGGTAACATCGACCAGCTCATAATCCTGGAAGAGATCCACCGTCAGCTGTTGGCCGACGGCGAGCTCCTGGCGGCTCGCGCCTTGGGCCGGGAGCCGGAACTCCCGGACGTGCCGGAAGGGGCCGGCCTTGGCCTGCTTGAACTGCCCCCGCTCGGGCCGGGTCAGCTTGGACTCCGGGAGCGGCTCGAATCCCACCTGGACCGCCCGGTAGCCGTGGCGCTCCGGCTCGCGCAGCCGGAGCACCGTGCAGGGGCCCGCCTGGACGGCGGTGACGGCCATCCGGCGGCCGTACTCGTCGTACACATGCGTCATCCCCAGTTTTTTGCCGAGCAGCCCGAGCGCCATGTCACTTGAGCTCGACGTACACGCCGGAGGGCAGGTTGAGCTTGCGCAGCGCGTCGATCGTCTTGGCCGTCGGTTCCAGGATGTCGATGAGCCGCTTGTGCGTCACCATCTGGAACTGCTCGCGCGCCTTCTTATCGATGAACGGCGAGCGCAGCACCGTGAAGAGCTCCCGACGCGAGGGCAGCGGGATCGGCCCGGAGACCTTCGCCCCCGTCCGCTGCGCCGTCTCCACGATCTCCGTCGCCGAGAGATCGAGCAGGCGGTGGTCGTAGGCCTTCAGCTTGATGCGGATCTTGGGCTGTGGTGGCGCCATCACGACGGTCTCTTCCCTCCCCCGATGAGGCCCTCCGCGATGTGTCTCGGGACCTGCTCGTAGCGCGCCGGCTCCATGGCGTAGGCGGCACGGCCCTGCGAGAGGGAGCGGATGGCGGTGGCGTATCCGAACATCTCCGACAGCGGGACAAACCCCCGGATGACGCGCGTGGTGCCCCGCTGGACGATGTGCTCGATCTTGCCCCGCCGGGATTGCAGGTCCCCGATGATCTCGCCCATGACCGCCTCAGGCGTGATGACGTCGACCACCATGATCGGCTCGAGCATGACCGGGCGCCCGTTCAGGATGCCCTGCTTGAAGGCCTCGATGGCCGCGATCTTGAAGGCGATTTCCGATGAGTCGACGTCGTGGTAGGAGCCGTCATAGACCGTCACCGTCACGTCCGTCACCGGATAGCCGGCCATGGGACCGGTCTTCGCCGCTTCGATGACCCCGTCTTCGATCGCGGGGATGAACTCCTTCGGGATCTTGCCGCCGACGATCTTGCTGACGAAGGTGACGCCGCTCTTGGGGGGCGCCGGTTCGAGCTTGAGGACGACGTGCCCGTACTGGCCGCGGCCGCCTGACTGCTTGACATGCTTGTAGTTGACCTCCTCGACCAGCGCGGTGATCGTCTCCTTGTACGCGACCTGCGGTTTGCCGGTGATGACCTCCACGCTGAATTCCCTGCGCAGCCGGTCCACGATGATCTCCAGGTGCAGCTCGCCCATCCCCTCGACCAGGGTCTGCCCGGTCTCCGGGTCGAACCGCACGCGGAAGGTCGGGTCCTCATCCTGCAGGCGCCCGAGGGCGTTGCCGAGCCGGTCCTGCTCGGCCTTGGTCTTGACCTCGATGAACATGGAGACCACCGGCTCGGGGAACTGGATCCGCTCGAACACCAGCGGCGTGTCCTCCTCGCAGAGGGTGTCGCCGGTGGTGACGTCTTTGAGCCCCACCGCCGCGGCGATGTCCCCCGCCTTGATCTCCTCGATGATCTCCTGCTTGTTCGCGTGCATGCGCAGCAGCTTCCCGATGCGCTCCTTCCGGCGCTTGGTGGCGTTCAGGACCGTCTCGCCGGGCTTGAGCGTGCCGGCATAGACCCGGATGAAGTAGAGCTTGCCCACAAACTGGTCGCTGGCGATCTTGAACGCCAGCGCCGCGAACGGGGCCTCTTCGTCCGCCCGGCACACGACCGGCTCATCCGTCGCCGGATGGTGCGCGGGGGGGATGGGCACGTCAAGCGGCGAGGGCAGGTAGTCGCAGATCGCATCCAGCAGCGGCTGCGCCCCGATGTTCCGGAACGAGGCCCCGCACAGGACCGGCACGAACAGGGGCCGCCGCTCCTCGCCTTCGCGCGCCAGGGAGCTCGTGATGGTGGCGGCCCGAATCCCCGCCCGGAGCTCCGCCTCGGTGGGTTCCTGGTTGTGGATGTACTGCTCCATCAGCCGGTCATCGTGCTCCGCGACCGCCTCCAGCAGGTCATGGCGGAACCGCTTGGCGTCCTCCCGCAGCTCGGGCGGGATCTCCCCCACCTCGGGCGGTTTGGCCGGGTTGGCGGAATCGAACTTCACGCCCTTCATCGTGACGAGGTCGACCATCCCCGTGAACGTGTCCTCGCGCCCCCAGGGGATCTGGAGGGGCACCGCCTTCGCCCCGAAGCGCTCCCGGATTTCCTGCAGGACCGTCACGAAGTCCGAGCCGACCCGGTCCAGCTTGTTGATGAAGGCCAGGCGCGGCACCTCGTACTTGTCCGCCTGCCGCCAGACCGTCTCCGACTGCGGCTCCACCCCGCCCACGCCGCAGAAGACCACGACGCAGCCGTCCAGCACCTTGAGGCTGCGCTCGACCTCGGCGGTGAAGTCCACGTGCCCCGGGGTGTCGATGAGGTTGAGGCGGTAGTTGCGCCAGAAACAGGTGGTCGTGGCCGCCGTGATGGTGATGCCCCGCTCGCGCTCCTGGGCCATCCAGTCCAGCGAGGTCGTCCCCTCGTCGATCTCGCCGATCTTGTGGATGCGCCCGGTGTAGAACAGGATGCGCTCCGAGGTCGTGGTCTTGCCCGCGTCGATGTGGGCCACGATCCCGAAGTTCCGGGTGTAGGTCAGCCGTTCCACGGCGTCTTTGCTGAGTTGCTGCGAATCGGTTGCCATCAGGTCACCAGCGATAATGCGCGAACGCCCGGTTGGCCTCCGCCATCTTGTGCGTCTCTTCCCGCTTGCGGACCGCCGCGCCCTCCCCTTTGAAGGCGCTGAGGAGCTCATCGGCGAGCCGCCGGGACATCGGCGCGCCCCGGCGGGAGCGCGCGGCGTTGCGCAGCCAGCGGATCGCGAGCGACATCCCGCGGTCGTGGCGCACCTCGATCGGGATCTGGTAGGTCGCCCCGCCGACCCGGCGCGCCTTCAGCTCGACGTGGGGGCGGACGTTCTCGATCGCCTTCTGGAACACGGGGAGCACGTCGTTGGTGCCCGCGGACTTCTTCAGGACCTCAAAGGCGCCGTACACGATCCGCTCCGAGATGGATTTCTTCCCGTCCTGCATGAGCATGTTGATCACTTTCTGGACGAGCCGGTTGTTGTACCGCGGATCGGCCGGCGTTTCCTCTCGGGCCACGCGTCGTCGTCGACTCATC
>JAHFGZ010000009.1:2290-12209 GCA_023247155.1 Candidatus Omnitrophota bacterium | reverse complement strand
AGGCGGTTGGGGTGGAACCCGGTCCCCGCCGGCACGAGGTGGCCCATGATGACGTTCTCCTTGAGGCCGACCAGCCCGTCCCGCTTGCCGCTCGTGGCGGCCTCGGTCAGGACGCGGGTCGTCTCCTGGAAGCTGGCCGCCGCGATGAAGCTCTCCGTGGACAGGCTCGCCTTCGTGATGCCCAGCAGGATGGGTGCCCCCTGCGCGGGCTTCTCGCCCTTGGCCTTGACCCGTTCGTTCTCCTGGGCGAACTTCCACTTGTCCACCTGCATGCCGATGAGGAACTCCGTGTCCCCGGGGTCGTCGATGCGCACCTTGCGGAGCATCTGCCGGACGATGACCTCGACGTGCTTGTCGTTGATCTTCACGCCCTGCGACCGGTAGACCTCCTGGATCTCGTTGACGAGGTACTCCTGCAGCCCGCGCTCGCCGATGACGCGCAGGATGTCCTGCGGCACGATCGGCCCGTCCGTCAGCGGGGCCCCGCTCTGCGCGTAGTCCCCTTTATAGACGTTGAGGTGCTTGCCGTGGGGGATGAGGTACTCCTTCGTCATGCCGGAGGCGCTCTTGATGATGATCCGGCGCTGCCCCTTCTTCGCGGTGCCGAAGTCGACGATCCCGTCGATCTCCGCGATGATCGCCGGATCCTTCGGGCGGCGCGCCTCGAAGAGCTCGGCCACGCGCGGCAGCCCCCCCGTGATGTCCTTGGTCTGGCTGATCTTGCGGGCCGTCTTGGCGATCATGTCGCCCGTCTTCACGGTCTGCCCCTCCTTGACGAGCACGTGCGCGCCGATCGGCAGGCCGTACACGGCCAGCAGCTCGCCCTTCTCCGTCTCAATGACGACCTGGGGGTGGTAGTCGCCCTTGTGCTCGACGATGATGCGGTTGAGCAAGCCGGTGGCCTCGTCCACCTCCTCCCGCATCGTGAGCCCCGACCGGACGTCCTCGAAGCGCACCGCGCCGCCGTATTCGGTCAGGATGGGGGTGGTGTACGGGTCCCAGCGGACGATGAGCTCGTCCTTGGCCACCGGCTCGCCGTCGCCCTTCGCCAGCACGCCCCCCTGGGGGATCCGGTGCCGCTCGAGCTCGCGGCCCTCCGGGTCGACCAGGGAGAGCTCCCCGTTGCGGTTGAGGACGAGCAGCTCGTCGGGCTTGGTCTTGACCGTCTTCAGGTTGTGGAACTTCACGAGGCCCTTGTGCTTCGTCTTGATCTGGGACTGCTCCACCACGCGGTGCGCCGTCCCTCCGATGTGGAACGTCCGCATGGTGAGCTGGGTCCCGGGCTCGCCGATGGACTGCGCGGCGATGATGCCCACCGCCTCGCCGAGCTCCGCCATCCATCCGGTGGCGAGGTTCCGGCCGTAGCACTTGGCGCAGACCCCCTTGTCGGCCTCGCAGGTGAGGACGCTCCGGATCCGGATCTTCTCGATCCCGGCCCCCTCGATCCGTTCCGAGATCTCCTCCGTGATCTCCTCGCCCGCCTTGACGAGCACCTCGTCGCTCACGACATCGACGATGTTGTCGAGCGCGACGCGCCCGATGACGCGCTCCTTCAGGGCGACGATGTCCTCGTCCCCTTCCCGGATGGGGGTCATGAGGATGCCATTGACCGTGCCGCAATCGACCTCGGTCACGATGACCTCCTGGGCGACGTCCACGAGGCGCCTGGTCAGGTAGCCGGAGTCGGCGGTCTTCAGCGCGGTGTCCGCCAGCCCCTTCCGGGCGCCGTGGGTCGAGATGAAGTACTCGTGCACCGTCAGCCCCTCGCGGAAGTTGGCGGTGATGGGGCTCTCGATGATGTCGCCGGACGGCTTGGCCATGAGCCCCCGCATCCCGGCCAGCTGGCGGACCTGCTGCTCCGAGCCCCGCGCCCCCGAGTCGGCCATCATGAAGAGCGGGTTGAAGGGCGTAAAGGTCTCCATCACATGGTCGGACACCTCCTCGGTGGTCCGCATCCAGAGGTCGATGATCTTGTTCGAGCGCTCGCCTTCCGTGATGAGCCCCCGCCGGTACTGGCCCTCGATCTGCTCCACCTCTTTCTGCGCCCGGCCGAGGATCTTGTCCTTGTCCGGCGGGACGACGAGGTCCGCGATCGCGATGGACATCCCGGCCAGGGTGGCCCACTCGAAGCCGAGCGTCTTGAGATCGTCGAGGAGCGAGACGGTGCGGGAGTGCCCGCAGAGCCGATAGACCTTGGTGATGAGGGTGCTCAGGCGGCTCTTGTCGATGAGCTCGTTGACGAAGTGGACCTCCGGCGGCAGGACGAGATTGAAGAGCACCCGCCCCGGCGTCGTGTCCAGGATCTGCCCTTCCCAGCGCAGCCTGATCTTGGCGTGCAGGTCCACCTGCCGGTCCTGGTAGGCGAGCACCGCCTCATCGATCTCGCTGAAGGTCAACCCCTGCCCTTTGAGGCCATCGCGGGATTTCGTCAGGTAGTAGCAGCCGAGGATGATGTCCTGGGTGGGGGTCACGATGGGCTTGCCGCTCGCCGGGGAGAAGAGGTTGTTCGAGGCCAGCATCAGGATGCGTGCCTCCAGCTGCGCCTCGATGGAGAGCGGCACGTGCACCGCCATCTGGTCGCCGTCGAAGTCCGCGTTGAACGCCGTGCAGACCAGCGGGTGGACGCGGATCGCCTTGCCCTCGATGAGCTGCGGCTGGAACGCCTGGATGCCGAGGCGATGCAGCGTGGGCGCGCGGTTGAGCAGCACCGGGTGGTCCTTGATGACCTCATCGAGGATGTCCCACACCTCGGCGCGCTCCTTCTCGACCATCCGCTTGGCGGTCTTGATCGTCTGCGCGAAGCCCTGCTCGCGGAACTTCCGGATGATGAACGGCTCGAAGAGCTCCAGCGCCATCTTCTTGGGCAGCCCGCACTGGTGGAGCTTCAGCTCCGGCCCGATGACGATGACGGAGCGCCCCGAGTAGTCCACGCGCTTGCCCAGCAGGTTCTGGCGGAACCGCCCCTGCTTGCCCTTGAGCATGTCGGCCAGCGACTTGAGCGGCCGGTTCATCGGCCCAAGGACGGGCCGGCCGTGGCGGCCGTTGTCGAAGAGGGCGTCCACCGCCTCCTGGAGCATCCGCTTCTCGTTGCGGATGATGATCTCCGGGGCCTTCAGCTCGATGAGCTTCTTGAGCCGGTTGTTCCGGTTGATGACGCGCCGGTACAGGTCGTTGAGATCAGACGTGGCGAACCGGCCGCCGTCGAGCGGCACCAGCGGCCGCAGGTCCGGCGGGATGACCGGGATGACCTTGAAGATCATCCACTCGGGACGGTTGTGGCTCTTCCGGAACGCCTCGATGATGCGCAAATTTCTGGCGATGCGCTTCTGCGCCTGCTCCAGCTTCTGGCGCTGCAGGTCCTTGTGGAGGGTGCGCGCCATCTGGCCCAAGTCGAGGGTCGCAAGCAGGTCGTGGACCGCCTCGGCCCCCATCTTCGCGGTGAAGCTTTTGCCGTAGGTCTTCAGCGCCTCCTGGTACCGGTCCTCGGTGAGGATCTCCCGCACCTTGAGGGGGGTGGAGCCGGGATCGGTGACGACGAAGGCCTCGTAGTACAGCACCCGCTCCAGCTCCCGCATCGTCATGTCGAGCAGCGCCCCCATGCGCGAGGGCACGCTCTTGAAGAACCAGATGTGCGAGACCGGGGCGGCGAGCTCGATGTGGCCCATCCGCTCGCGGCGGACCTTGGAGTGCGTCACCTCCACGCCGCAGCGGTCGCAGGTGATCCCCTTGTGCTTGATCTTGCGGTACTTGCCGCAGTTGCACTCGAAGTCCTTGGTCGGGCCGAAGATCCGCTCGCAGAAGAGCCCGTCCTTCTCCGGCTTGAGCGTGCGGTAGTTGATGGTCTCCGGCTTCCGCACCTCTCCCTTCGACCAGTTCCGGATCACCTCGGGGGACGCGATCTGGATCGTGATGGCATCGAACACGTTGACCTCGTCGAACATCGTGGCCGGCGCGGAGGGTGCGGTCATCGCTTGGCCTCGGAAGTCAGGATGCCCACCGGGACGGTGGGGCTCTCCAGCTCCCGCTTGACGAGCCGCTCGAAGAGCTCGGCGCCGGTCACCACGTGCTCCTTGCGCTCGAGGCGGACGTCCAGCCCGAGCCCCTGGAGCTCCTTGACCAGCACGTTGAACGACTCCGGGACCGACGGCGCCAGCGCATGCTCGCCCTTCACGATCGCCTCGTACACGCGCGTGCGGCCCACGACGTCGTCGCTCTTCACCGTCAGGAGCTCCTGCAGCGTGTAGGCCGCCCCGTAGGCCTCCAGCGCCCACACCTCCATCTCCCCGAAGCGCTGGCCGCCGAACTGGGCCTTGCCGCCGAGCGGCTGCTGGGTGACCAGCGAGTAGGGCCCGATGGAGCGCGCGTGGATCTTGTCATCGACGAGGTGCACCAGCTTGATCATCTGGAGGTAGCCCACCGCGGTCGTCTGGTCGAACGGCTCGCCGGTGAACCCGTCCCGCAGCCGGATCTTACCGTCGCTGGGCAGCTTCGCCTTCGCCAGCTGTCCGCGGATCTCCTCTTCGGTGGCGCCGTTGAAGACGGGGCTGATGGCGTGGAAGCCCAGCACCTTCGCGGCCCACCCCAGGTGGGTCTCCAGCAGCTGCCCGACGTTCATCCGGGAGGGCACCCCCAGCGGATTGAGCACGACCTCGACCGGGGTCCCGTCCGGCAGGAACGGCAGGTCCGCCTCCGGCAGGATCTTCGCGATGACGCCCTTGTTGCCGTGGCGGCCGGCCATCTTGTCGCCGACCTGGACCTTGCGCTTCGAGGCCACCTGGACGACGACGCGCTTGAGGACGCCGGGGGGCAGCTCGTCCCCGCGCTTGACCTTGTCGACCTCCAGGTCCTCCTCGGCGCGGAGCTCCCGGATCGACTCATCGAAGAACTCCGCGACCCGGCGGATCTCGGCCTCCAGGCCCGCCTCATCGTGCAGCTTCACATCGGTGAAGTCGGCGCGGCTGAGCTTCTTGAGGTCGCTCAGCTTCACCGTCCGGCCCGCCTCGATGAGGGTGTCGTCCGAATCCAGTCCGCACAGGGGGGCCGCCAGCTTCTTCCCCTCCAGGAGCTTGACGAGCTTCTCCAGCCGCTCCTCGACCAGCTTGGCGATCTGCGAGCCGTACGTCTTGCGGATCGCCTCGATCTGCTCGTGCTCCTCCTGCTGCTCGCTCTTGGACTTCGGCCGGGCGCCCTTCCGGGTGAGGATCTTCACGTCGATGACGATGCCCTCGACGCCCGCCGGCACGCGGAGGCTCGTGTCCCGCACGTCCTCGGCCTTCTCCCCGAAGATCGCGCGGAGCAGCTTCTCCTCAGGGGTGAGCTCGGTCTCGCTCTTGGGGGTCACCTTGCCCACGAGGACGCTGCGGGGGCCGACCTCCGCCCCGATGCGGACGATGCCCTGCTCGTCGAGGTCCTTGAGCGCCTCCTCGCCGATGTTGGGGATGTCGCGCGTGATCTCCTCGTTGCCCAGGCGCGTCTCGCGGGCCTCGATCTCGAACTCCTCGATGTGGATCGAGGTGAAGGTGTCCTCCTTGACCAGCTTCTCGCTGATGAGGATGGCGTCCTCGAAGTTGTAGCCCCGCCACGGCATGAAGGCGACGAGCACGTCGCGGCCCAGGGCGAGCTCCCCCTCGGCGGTCGCCGGGCCGTCCGCGATGACTTCCCCGGCCTTGACCTTCTCGCCGGGGCTGACGAGCACGCGCTGGTTCAGGCACGTGTTGGCGTTGGACCGCTGGAACTTCTTCAGCTCGTAGGTGTGGCGGCCGATGACGATCCGCTGGGCGTCCGCCTGGCTGACGGTGCCGTCCTCCCGGCTGAGCACGCAGGCGCCGGAGTCGACGGCCACGCGGCGCTCGATGCCGGTTCGGATGAGCGGCACCCCCGTCGCCATCAACGGCACCGCCTGGCGCTGCATGTTGGATCCCATGAGGGCGCGGTTGGCGTCGTTGTGCTCGAGGAACGGGATCAGGGCCGCGGCGATGCTCACCGTCTGGTTCGGCGAGATGTCCATGTACTGCGCCTCGTCGGGCGGGATCCGGACGATGTTGCCCTGGTGGCGGCAGCTGACGGACGGCTCGACAAACCGGTTGGCCTTGGTCAGCGGGCTGCTCGCCTGGGCGATGGTGTAGCGATCCTCCATGTCGGCGGTGAGGTAGTCGACCTTGTTGGTCACCACGCCGTGCTCCACCTTGCGGTACGGGGTCTCGATGAAGCCATGCTCGTTGATGCGGGCGAAGACGGTGAGGCTCGAGATGAGCCCGATGTTGGGGCCTTCCGGCGTCTCGATGGGGCAGATGCGCCCGTAGTGGGAGGGGTGCACGTCGCGGACCTCGAACCCGGCGCGCTCGCGCGAGAGGCCACCGGGGCCGAGCGCGCTCAGCCTGCGCTTGTGGGTCAGCTCGGCGAGCGGGTTGGTCTGGTCCATGAACTGGGACAGCTGGGAGCGGGCGAAGAAGTCGCGCACGACGGAGGCCACCAGCTTGAAGTTGACGAGGGTGTGCGGCATGACCTTCTCGAGATCGTAGACCGCCATGCGCTCCCGGATCGTCCGCTCCAGCCGCTCCAGGCCGATGCGGAACTGATGGTACACCAGCTCCCCGACCGAGCGGACGCGCCGGTTGCCCAGGTGGTCGATGTCGTCGATCTCCCCTTCCCCCCGGCGCAGCGCCAGGAGGTACTTGATGACCTGGACGACGGTCTGGCCGCTCAACAGCCGCGCCTCAAGGCCTTCCTGCATGCCCAGCTTCCGGTTCAGCACGAAGCGGCCGACACTGCCCAGGTCATACCGGCGCGGGTCGAGGAACAGCCGCTGGATGAGCGTCTCCGCGGAGGGCAGGTTGACCAGGTCGCCGGGCCGCAGCCGGCGGAAGATGTCGAGCAGCGCCTCCTGGCGGTTCGTGGTGTGGTCTTTTTCGAGCGTCTTGAGGATCTCGGCCGGGGCCTCGCTGACCAGCCTGAGCTCCCGCTTGCCGCTCTGCCAGATCGTATCGAGCCACTCCTCGCTGATCCTGGTGCCGGCCCGGAGCACGACGCGCCCCGTCGAGCCGTCCACGATGCGCTCGCCCAGGAAGCTGCCCACCAGCGGCTTCAGGTCGGCCGCGGCGCTGAAGCTGACCGTCTCCGTCTTGCCGAACGCGTTGAGGATGTCCTCATCGGTCGAGAAGCCGAGCGCCCGCAGCAGGATCGTGCCGACGATCTTGCGCCGGCGGTCAATCGACACGTGGAGCACGTCGGTCATGTCGAAGTCCAGCTCCACCCACGCCCCGCGGTAGGGGATGATGCGGGCGGAGAAGAGCCGCTTGCCCGTCGCGTGGACGGTGACCTCGAAGGTGACGCCGGGGGAGCGGTGCAGCTGGCTGACCACGACCCGCTCATCGCCGTTGATGACGAACGTCCCCACGTCGGTCATCAGGGGGATCTCGCCGAAGTAGACCTCCTGCTCCTTCGTCTCCTTCGGGCCGACCAGGCGGAGCTTCACCTTGAGGGGCGCGGCGTAGGAGAGGCCGTTGCGCAGGCATTCGTTCACGGCGTACTTCGGCTTGCCCAGGGTGTACTGGACGTAGTCGAGGCGGTAGGTCTTGTCGGGGTTTTCAATCGGGAAGGTTTCCAGGAACGCGGCCTGGAGGCCGGCGTTCTGCCGCTTCGGCTTCGGCACGTCGAGCTGCAGGAAGTCCCAGTAGGACCGCTTCTGCACCTCGACGAGGTCCGGAGCCGCGAGCCCTTCCGTGAGCTTGGCGAAACTGACGAGCTTCATTGGCCCACCGTCCGCTGGTTACTTCAACTCCACCTTGGCGCCGACCGCTTCCAGCTTCTTCTTGATCTCGTCCGCTTCCTCTTTCTTCACGCCCGTCTTGACCGGCTTCGGCGCCGATTCCACCAGCTCCTTGGCCTCCTTGAGGCCGAGGCTCGTGACGGTGCGGATCTCCTTGATGACCTGGATCTTGTTCGCGCCGACGCTGGCCAGGACGACGTCGAAAATCGTCGGCTCCTCGGCCGCTGCGGCGGCGCCCCCGCCCCCTGCGGGACCGGCCGCGACCGCGACCGGGGCGGCGGTGATGCCGAACTTCTCGCGCATGGCCTTGGCGTAGTTGGCCAGCTCGATCGCGGTCATCTCCTCGGTCAATTTGAGCGCGTCCTGCACGCGCTTGGTGAGCTGCTCGGTCATGCCGATGGTCCCTCCTGTGGGTTAGGGTTCTGCGGGTCGGTTGGCGGAGGCGTCGCGGCCGCGGCCTGTTCGGCCAGCCAGGCGATGTCTCCGATCAATCGCTCGAGCGTGAAGATGACGTCGGCGAGCGGCGACTCAAGCGTCATGACGACCTGCGCCAGCAGCATCGGCTTGGGCGGCAGCTGCGCCAGCTCTTCGACCCGAGCCGCATCCAGGAGCTGCCCGTCAATGACGGCGCCGCGGACCGAGAGCCGCTCCTCATGGGCCTTGCGGAAGTCCATCATGAGCTTGGCGGTCAGCAACGGGTCGCCGCCGGACAGGACGAGCCCCACGGAGCCTTCAAAGAGGCTGAGGAGCCCGTCGATCTTGAGCCGCTCGACCGCGCGCTGGCCGAGCCGCCGCTTCACCACGACCAGCCGCGCCTGCGACGCGACCAGCTGCTTGCGGAAGGCGTCGGCGTCGGACGCGGCCAGGCGGTTCACCCCCGCGATGAAAAAGTTGGGGCGCGAGGAGAGCGCCGTCGAGAGCTCCTCGACGCCGGCTTCCTTGACCATGCGGCCGACCCGCGCCATCCGTCAGGCCTCCTCGGCGGCGTCCGCTTCGAGCCCTTCCGTCTTGAGCGGAATGCCGGGGCTCATGGTGCTGGACAGCGTGATCCCATTGACGAGGCGGCCCTTCACCGATGCGGGTCGGGAGCGGGCGATGGCCTCCATGGCCACGCGGCCGTTCTCCACGAGCTGTTGGGGCTGGAAGGACCGCCTGCCGATGACGAAGTGGATGTTCGCCAGCTTGTCCATCTTGAACTCCACCTTGCCCTGCTTGACGTCCTTGACCGCCTTGGCCACGTCGTCGGCCACCGTGCCGGCCTTGGGGTTGGGCATCAGCCCGCGGGGGCCCAGGATCTTTCCCAGGCGCGAGACGTCCCGCATCAGGTCCGGGGTCGCGACGGCGACGTCGAACTCCAGCCACCCCCCCTGCACCTTCTCGATCAGGTCCGCGGCGCCGACCGCGTCCGCGCCGGCCTCCTTGGCCTGCAGCTCCTTCTCGCCGCGGCAGAACACGATGACCCGGCGGGCCTTGCCCGTGCCGTGGGGCAGCGTCACGGTGCCCCGCACGACCTGGTCGGTCTTTTTGGGATCGATGTTGAGCGAAACGGAGAGCTCTACCGCTTCGTCGAACTTCACCGGCGGCAATTGCTGGAGCAGGGCGATCGCCTGATCCAGGGGGTAAGGGCTCGTGCGCTCGACGAGCGTCGCCGCCTGCCGAAACCGCTTGCTGCTCATCCGGCGACCTCGGCGGCCTGCGCCCCGCCGGCCGGCGGGGCGCCATCTCCCACGACCTCGATGCCCATGCTGCGGGCGGTGCCTTCCACCATGCGGCAGGCCGCGGCCAGGTCGTGGGAGTTGAGGTCCTGCAGCTTCTGCTTGGCGATCTCGGCGACCTGGTTCCGGGTGACCTGCCCCGCCCGCTCCCGCGGCGGCGCCCCAGAGGCCTTGGCGATCCCGCAGGCCTGCTTGAGGAGCACCGACACCGGCGGGCTCTTGATGATGAACGTGAAGGAGCGGTCCTCGTACACCGTGATGACCGCCGGCAGCACCAGCCCTTCCTTGCCCTTGGTCTGCTCGTTGAACTTCTTGCAGAACTCCATGATGTTCACGCCGTGCTGGCCGAGGGCCGGCCCGACCGGCGGCGCGGGGTTGGCGGCGCCCGCCGGGCAGTAGAGCTTGATGATCGCCTTCAACTTTCTGACCGCCATCG
>JAHFGZ010000009.1:0-2190 GCA_023247155.1 Candidatus Omnitrophota bacterium | reverse complement strand
ACCTTCAGCTTCCCGCGGGCGGTGTTCACTTCCTCGATGGCCCCGCTGAAGTTCGTGAACGGCCCCTCGATGACCCGGACCCCCTCGCCCTTCTGGAACGTGACGCGGGGCGTGGGCTTGTCTTTCCGCTCTTCCGTCTGGCGGAGAATCTCGGCGACCTCCTCCTGGGAGAGCGACACCGGCCGGCGGCCCGCGCCGATGAACCCGGTGACCCCGTGCGTGGTCCGCACGAGGTGCCAGCTCTCGTCGGTCATCTCCATCTCGACGAGGAGGTACCCCGGGAAGAACTTCCGCTCGGAGATCCGCTTCTTGCCCCCGCGGACCTCGGTCACCCGTTCGGTCGGAACGAGCACGGTACTGATGAGCCCGCCGGCGAGCCCCTGCTGGACCTTGCCTTCGAGCGCCTGCTTGACCTTCAGCTCCTGCCCCGTCTGGGTGTGGATGATGTACCACTGCTTCGTGCTCGTCGCGTCAGCCATGGAACCGGGAGGGGTCACCGCAACAGGACGTGCGCGGCTTTGGACAGGATGAAATCGCACACGGTGATGAAGCCGGCCAGCAGCACCACCCCGACGAAGACCACCAGGGCCGAGCCGACCAGCTCGTCCCGGCTCGGCCACGAAACCTGCGTGAGCTCCTGGCGAACCTCACCGAGAAACTGGCCGAACCGCGCGGCGGCGTTCATCTCGACCGTTCCGATGCCGTCCGCCATCGCGGACGGAAATTGGCAGGAGCGGCAGGAGTCGGCGCCTCCACTCGCCGCAGCCGGTTATTCGACGCGCCAGGCTTGAACTCGGCTGCTCCTGCCGGGAGCGCCGAACAAAGAACAGGAGCGGCAGGAGTCGAACCTGCAGTCCCGGTTTTGGAGACCGGTGGTTTGCCGTTAACCGACGCTCCTCTGCCGGGAACCCATCCGGACGTTCCGCGCGGGATACCCAGGGCCTTCACTTCGTCTCTTTGTGGGGTGTGTGGGTGCGGCACCACTTGCAGTACCGGCGCAGCTCCATGCGATCCGGGACGTTCTTCTTGTTCTTGCTGGTATGGTAGTTGCGGCGCTGGCATTCGGTGCACGCCAGCGTCACCTGATCCTGAGGCATGACTGCGATGGTCCCGGGTCCGGTTCCCTGTTTCCTAAAGTGGTTCCGATGGGAAAGTAGGGAACCGGACTCCTCATTTGATGACTTCCGTGACGACCCCGGCGCCGACCGTCTTGCCGCCCTCCCGGATGGCAAACCGCTGCTCCTTCTCCATCGCGACGGGCTGGATGAGCGCCACGGTGACGTTGATGTTGTCGCCGGGCATGACCATCTCGGTCCCTTCGGGGAGCGTCACGTCGCCGGTCACGTCGGTCGTCCGGAAGTAGAACTGGGGGCGGTACCCTTTGAAGAACGGGGTGTGCCGGCCGCCCTCCTCCTTCGTCAGGCAGTAGACCGATGCCTTGAACGTCGTGTGCGGGGTGATCGTTCCCGGCGCGGCGAGGACCATCCCGCGTTGGAGGTCCGCCTTCTCGATGCCCCGCAGGAGGACGCCGAGGTTGTCGCCGGCGACCCCCTCGTCGAGGAGCTTCCGGAACATCTCGATCCCGGTGACGACCGACTGGCGGGTGGGCTTCAGGCCCACGATGTCGACCGTGGCCCCGACGGTGACCTTGCCGCGCTCGACGCGTCCGGTGCCGACCGTGCCGCGCCCGGTGATCGAGAAGACGTCCTCCACGGACATGAGGAAGGGCTTGTCGACGTCGCGGGTCGGGGTCGGGATGTAGGTGTCGATCGCTTCCATGAGCTTGAGGATCGCCTGCTCGCCGAGCGGGCCTTTGTCGCCCTGGGCGGCGAGGAGGGCGCTGCCGCGGATGATGGGGGTCTTGTCGCCGGGGAAGCCGTACTTCGTCAGGAGCTCCCGCACCTCCAGCTCCACGAGGTCGAGGAGCTCCTGGTCCTCGACCGCATCGACCTTATTGAGGAAGACGACCATGGTGGGCAGCCCCACCTGGCGCCCAAGGAGGATGTGCTCGCGGGTCTGCGGCATCGGGCCGTCCACCGCGGAGACGACGAGGACGCCGCCGTCCATCTGCGCGGCGCCGGTGATCATGTTCTTGATGTAGTCGGCGTGGCCCGGGCAGTCGACGTGGGCGTAGTGGCGCTTCTCGGTCTCGTACTCGGCGTGGTGGACGTTGATCGTCACGCCGCGCTC
>JAHFGZ010000008.1 GCA_023247155.1 Candidatus Omnitrophota bacterium | reverse complement strand
ACCAATCGTGCGCCCGCGTGGTGGCCGAGCGGTGCGTGGAGCCGGCAGCTGGTGGCAGCGCCGGCGCTCCTCATCCTCCGCGGGGCAGCCTGTGGGTCGTGGGCCGGGCCGGTCGCGGGCACGCTGCTCGGCGTGGAGCTGGCGGTGGCCCAGCCGTGGCGCTGGGTGACGCCGCGGCTTCGCGCGCGGCTGTGGCAGGCGGCGCCGTGGGCGCTCTTCGCCTGCGCCGTGCTCGTCGTCTCGGCGGCCGGGATGCGCCTGCTCGGGCAGCTGGCGCTCGGTGACTATCTCCTGAACAGCGACGACGGCAACACCTACTACAACGCCGCCGTGCGCGTCGCCCAGGATCCGATGTGGGTCCTGACCTCCCCGGAGGCGGACCTGAACTTCTTCAGCGTCTTCCCGCCGTTGATGGGGCTGTGGTTCCGGCTGGCCGGGCCGCATCTGCCCTCGTGGCTCGTGTGGCAGGGGGTCGCGGCGGGGCTGCTCGCCGTCACGGTCTGCTGGCTGGGGCGGCTGCTGGGCAGCCGGACCGCCGGGCTCGTGGCCGCGGGCCTAGTCGTCCTCGATCACGTGATGGTGCATCTCATGGCGACGCTGAACACCGAAACGCTCATGATCCCGGCGCTCTACGGGGCGCTCTGGCTGTGGGCCGCCGTGGGCGAGCGCCAGCCGAAGGCGCGGGCACGGGCGGCATGCGCCGCCGGCGCGATGTTCGGGGTTGCCGCCCTGGGCCGTCCCACCGTCGCGCTGGCGCCGTTTGCACTGGCGCTCCTCCTGCTGTGGGAGCGCCCGGCGCTCTCCTGGCGCCAGGTCAGGTCCCAGGGCGGGTGGATGCTGGCCGGGTTCGCCGCGCCCATGCTCCTCTTGCTCGTCCGCCACCGGATCGCGTGGGGGCACTGGTCGCTGGGCGTATCCCGAGGCTCCGCGCTGTCCTGGCAGGCGAATTACGCCTGGAGCATCCAGGGCCAGCATCCGGCGTCGGTCGGATTCGGGCCGTGGCTTTCGGTCGTGGCGGCCGATCCCTCGGTGATCTGGCGCGAGATGATCCCGGATTGGTGGGCGCAGATCCTCGAGCTGTGGACGCACCAGGGCTTCGGCCAGATGGATCTGGTGCAGGGGCTGAACCACGCCGGCCCGTACCGGGCGGCGCTGGCGGTCATCATGGCCATCGGGGTGGTCACGGGCATCGCGGCCGCCCTCCGGCGGCGCAGGCGAGGGGACCTGGCGCTCTGCGCGCTCCCCGCCTACTTCACCGGCCTTGCGCTGGTGTGGTACGTCATCAACACCCGCTACCGGGCGCCGTTCATCCCCGCCCTCTACCTCCTGGCGTGTCTCGGATGGTCCGCCCTGCTCGCGGAGATCCGCTCGCGGGAGCCGGCGCGATGAAAATCCTGATCACCGGCGGGGCGGGGTTCATCGGTTCGCACCTGTGCGACCGGTTCCTGGCCGACGGCCACGAGGTCCTGTGCGTCGACAACTTCCTGACCGGCAGCGAGCGCAACATCGCGCACCTGCGCGCCCGCCCGGCCTTCCGGCTCATCTCGCACGACATCTCCAAGCCCTTGGAGCCCGACGGCCCGGTCGACCTCATCCTCCACTTCGCCTCGCCCGCCAGCCCCATCGACTACCTCAAGCTGCCCATCCAGACGCTGAAAGTCGGCTCCCTGGGGACGCTCAACGCCCTCGGCATCGCCAAGGCGAAGCGCGCGAAGTTCCTGCTCGCCTCCACGTCGGAGGTCTACGGCGACCCGCAGGTCCATCCCCAGGTCGAGAGCTACTGGGGCCACGTCAACCCGGTCGGGCCGCGCGGGGTGTACGACGAGGCGAAGCGGTTCGCCGAGGCGATGACGATGGCCTACCACCGCTATCACGGCGTGGACACCCGCATCGTTCGCATTTTCAACACCTACGGCGAACGGATGAGACCTGACGACGGCCGCGCGATCCCGGCCTTCATCACCCAGGCGCTGCGCGGGGAGCCGCTGACGGCGTTCGGGACCGGGGCTCAAACGCGCTCGTTCTGCTACGTGGACGACCTCGTCGAGGGCATCGTGCGGCTCAGCCGGTCGGACGAGCACGATCCGGTCAACCTGGGCAATCCGGGGGAGTACACCATCCTGCAGCTCGCGGAGCGGATTATCGCGCTGACGAAGAGCGCAAGCCGCATCGAGTTCTTGCCGCTGCCGCAGGACGACCCGAAGCAGCGCTGCCCGGACATCACCCGCGCGCGCAGGCTCCTCGGCTGGCAGCCGACGGTCGATCTCGATACGGGGCTTTCGCGGACAATCGCGTGGTTCCGGACCCCGTTTTCTTATTGACAAGTATGCTGCGATAGAAGAAAATTATGCAACATTTGCTTCCCATTGTTCATCGCATGAACGGCGCGTGGCATCTTCCTAAAGTGGGTTGCTCCCCGCCTTGCGCGGTGAGCGGCCCGTTTTTTTTGTGTCCATTGTTGTTCAGCGCGTGAACGCCGCAGCCACTCTCCGAATCCGTACCTGTATGGACGCCAACACGTGCCGGGACCTACCACTTGGAGGGAGACCGATGAGAACGCGGTGGCGGTTGGCTGGACTCCAATGGCCTTGACCCATGGGCTGGTCCAGCTCTACCTGGACCTCTGGCAGCGGGGGGTGTTCAAGTCCGTCAAATCGGTCATCGAGCTCGGCTCCCAGGAGTTCTACCAGGTGCGCCCGCAGGACTTCGAGCGGTGGCTTGCCGGGGTGGGGCTCAGCGGCTATACGCCCGAACGGTTCCCCAACCTCAACCAGGACCCAGACGACTGGCGGCGCCGCTGCCCTGCCAAGCCCTTCTACGAACTCCTGGGCGCGGAACGCTACGCCTGTATTGACGTGAACGCCAAGCACGGGGCCATCCCGTTGGACCTCAATGCCCCCCTGTCCGATGAGACCCTGTCCGCCTGCGGCCAGTTCGACTTGGTGACCGACCATGGCTGCGCGGAGCACGTCTTCAACATCGACGAGGTCTTCCGCACGATGCACCGCCTGTGCGCCCCGCACGGCTTCATCGTGAGCGCGCAGAACCTCTATGGCGGCAACGGCTACTACAATTTCGACACGGCCTTCTACGAAGGGTTGGCGGCGGCGAACCAGTATCGGGTGCTCTTCGCCTCCTACCTCATCACACCGAAGTATCGGCAGCCCGGGGGGGTGTACGACCAGTTCCACGTCGCCCCCACCGAAGCGATGCTGCGGACGTTGGACTGGGCCACCCTGGAGTTTATCGGGCTGTGCTACGTCTTCCAGAAGCCGCATGACCGGCCGTTCCAGCTCCCGTACCAAGACGGCCTGCTCGCCAGACGCCAAGGGCACTACGGCTTCCGCGTCCACGGCCTCACGGACCCGCTCAGCCGGATCTACGTGCCCGTGACGGATGACTCGCTCGCCTACATGTCCACGCGGGCCCTCGTGAACCTGGTCCTGCGGAGGATCGCCGCGCGCGTGGGGAGATCCCGATGAGCGGGCGGCCCGCCATGAACGCCGTACCCGCGCACCGGGTCCGCCGCTGATGGACGTCAAGACGTACCGGGACATGCATCTGCTCATGGAGCTCTCCCAGCACCCCGCCACGACCCAACGGGAGGTGGCCAAGCGCATCGGGGTGGCGCTGGGCCTGACCAACCTCATGCTCCGCCGCTTGCTGAAGAAGGGCTACGTCAAGATCGCCGGGACGAAGCGCAGCCGCATCCGGTATCTCATTACGCCGAAAGGCATCCTCGAGAAGTCCCGCCTCACGTATGAGTTCATCGACTACTCGCTTGCGCTCTACAGCCGGGTACGCCGATTCCTCCACGTCCAGTTGGCGATCCTGGCCCAGACGGGCCAGCGGCGGGTCCTCTTGTACGGGACGGGTGAGCTGGCGGAGCTCGCGTTCCTGGCGGTGCGGGAGATCGGCCTGGAGCTGGTTGGCGTGGTGGATCTGGCGCCGGAGCGTCCCTGGTTCCTGGGCTACCCGGTTCGGCGGGTCAGCGACGTGCCGCTGTCGGCGTACGACCGGATGCTGGTCTCGTCATGGCGCGCGGGCGACGGCGGTTTCGACCGGCTTGTCGAGTCGGGGGTGGCCTCTGAGCGGCTGATCATCCTCCCCATCCCCGGGATGCCGAGCGAATTGCCGGAGGGGCTCAGCGTGGTCGGCACCACCGCCGCGTCCTCCACCCCCCCGGCGCTGGCCGCGACGCCATGACAGGGCTTGAAGGCCTCCGGGTCAAACTGTTCGCCGATGGGGCGGATCTGGCCGGCATGGCCGAGCTGGCGAAGCACCCGCTCATCAGGGGGTTCACCACGAACCCGACGCTCATGCGCAAGGCTGGCATCTCGGATTACCGGCAGTTCGCCCGCGACGTCCTGGCGCTCATCCCGGACCGGCACGTGTCGTTCGAGGTCTTCTCGGACGACTTCACGGAGATGGAGCGGCAGGCGTTCGAGATCGCCTCGTGGGGCGACAACGTCTACGTCAAGATCCCGGTGACGAACACAGCGGGCGAGTCCTCCGGCCCGTTGATCCGTCGGCTGTCGGCCGCCCAGGTCAAGCTGAACATCACGGCGGTCATGACGCCCAGCCAGGTTGAAGCGGTGAGCGCATGCCTTGCGCTCGGGACGCCCAGCTGCGTGTCGGTCTTCGCGGGCCGGATCGCCGACACCGGTCGCGACCCGGTCCCGCTCATGGCGCAGGCGGTTGCGATCCTGCGCGCGCGCCCCAAGGCCGAGCTCATCTGGGCAAGCCCGAGGGAGCTGCTGAACATCTTTCAGGCCGAGGCGGTCGGCTGCCACATCATCACGGCGACGAGCGAGATCTTGGCCAAGCTCTCCCTCGTCGGCAAGGACCTCCTGGCATGCTCGCTCGAGACGGTCCAGATGTTCCGGCAGGATGCGGTCAAGGCGGGCTTCGCGCTTGCGCTGCCGCAGGCGGCGGCTGCGTGACATGGCGGCAGCTGCCTCGACGGGCACGGACGGAGGCGCTCCCCGCCTGTCGCCCGTCCTGGTCACCGGCGGGGCCGGCTACGTCGGCTGCGTCCTCGTGCCGAAGCTCCTGGAGGCCGGCTACGCGGTCGTGGTGTACGACCTCATGCTGTTCGGCGCGGAGGGGGTGCCCGTCCATCCGAACCTGCGCGTGGTCAGAGGGGACATCAGGGATACCGAGCGATTTGCGGCGGCGGTCGCGGGGGCTCACAGCGTCATCCACCTCGCCTGCATCTCGAACGACCCGAGCTACGAGCTGGATCCGGCGCTGAGCAAGACGATCAACTACGACTGCTTCGAGCCGCTGGTGGCCGCGTGCAAGGCCGCTGGCGTGCGCCGGTTCATGTACGCGTCCAGCAGCTCGGTGTACGGCGTCAGCGACGCGCCCGAGGTGACCGAGGACTGCCCGCTGCGCCCCCTGACGGACTACAGCAGGTACAAGGGGCTGTGCGAGCAGGTCCTGCTCCGGTACCAGTCGCCGACGTTCACCACGGTGATCCTGCGGCCGGCGACGGTGTGCGGGTACTCCCCGCGGATGCGCTTCGACCTCACCGTCAACATCCTCACCAACCACGCCGTCACCCGGCGGCTCATCACGGTCTTCGGCGGCGCCCAGCAGCGCGCGAGCCTTCATATTGAGGACATGGCCGAGGTGTACCTGCGGTGCCTTGCGCTGCCGGACACGCTGGTGGCGGGCGGGATCTTCAACGTCGGGCGGGAGAACCATCCCGTGGCGCGCCTGGCGGAGCTGGTGCGCGCTATCGTGGAGCGCGAGATGCCGGGCGAGCCCATCGGGATCCGGACCAGCCCCACCGACGACCTGCGCTCGTACCACATCTGCTCAAGGCGCATCGCCGAGCGGCTGGGCTACGCGCCGACGCGGTCCGTCCAGGACGCGGTCAGCGATCTCTGCGCGGCGTTCCGGGCGGGCAAGCTGCCCAACAGCCTGACCGACGAGCGGTACGTCAACGTCAAGACAGTCCAGGCGATGACCCCGCGGCTGCTCCTGGAGGCGGTGCGGTGATGGCGAAGCCACCCGTGGCGGTCGTCACCGGGGCGGCCGGCTTCATCGGCAGCCACATGGTCGACCTGCTCCTTGAGCACGGCTACCGCGTGCGGGGCATCGACAACCTCAGCGGCGGCCGGCGGGAGCACCTCGCCCATCACGAAGGGAACCCGGCGCTGGCCTTCGAGGTCAGGGATGTCCGGAGCCTGGCGCCGGACGACCCGCTGTTTGCCGGCGCGCGGTACGTGTTCCATTTTGCTGGGATCGGCGATATCGTGCCGTCCATCGAGCGGCCCGTGGACTACCTCTCCGCCAACGTCATGGGCACCGTGTGCGCGCTGGAGGCGGCGCGGGCGGCCGGCGTGGCGAAGTTCGTCTATGCCGCCTCGTCGTCCTGCTACGGGCTGGCGACGGAGCTGCCGACCACGGAGCGGGCGCCCATCAGCCCGCAGTACCCCTACGCGCTCAGCAAGCATCTCGGGGAGCTCGCGGTGATGCACTGGGGCACGGTGTATCGTCTACCGGTCGTGTCGCTCCGCATCTTCAACGCGTACGGCCCGCGCTCGAGGACGACGGGAGCCTACGGAGCGGTCTTTGGCGTCTTTCTGGCGCAGAAGCTCGCCCGAAAACCCTTCACCGTGGTCGGCGATGGGAGCCAACGCCGCGATTTCATCTTTGTGACCGATCTTGTCCGCGCGTTTTTGCTCGCGGCGGAATCTGACTGCGGGCAAGCGATGTTCAACGTGGGGGCGGGGCAGCCCCAGTCCATCAACCGGCTCGTGGAGCTGATGGGCGGAGAGGTGGTGCATGTTCCCAAACGCCCGGGCGAGCCCGATTGCACCTGGGCGGACATCACGAAGATCAGGCAGCGGTTGGGCTGGGGGCCGCGCGTATCCTTCGAGGAGGGCGTGAGACGGATGCTGGAGCACATCGAGTTCTGGCGAGGCGCGCCGGTGTGGGACGCCGAGCTGATCACTGAGGCCACGGCGCCATGGTTCCAGTACCTGGCGCAGGTCGGGGCTCGCCCATGAACAGCGTGGACAGCCAGCGGGAGGCCGTCGCCGCCGAACGAGGACGGCCGCCGTCCCTCAAGATCAAGCCGCTCGACGAGTTGAGCGAGATCGTCTCGCACGCGAAAGCGGAGGGGAAGCGCGTCATCCACTGCCACGGCGTCTTCGACCTCCTCCATGTGGGCCACATCCGCCATTTGATGCGGGCCCGCCAGGAAGGCGATCTCCTCGTCGTGACAGTGACGCCGGACGCCTACGTGAATAAAGGCCCCGGCCGGCCCGCATTCTTTCAGCAGCTGCGGGCGGAGTCGCTCGCCGCCCTGGAGTGCGTGGATTACGTGGGGATCAACGAATGGCCCACGGCGGTGGAAACCATCCACCGGTTGCGCCCTGACGTCTATGTCAAAGGCAGCGAATATGCCAAGCCCGGGCAGGATGTGACCGGGAAGATCGCGGAAGAGGAGGAGGCGATCCGGTCGGTCGGGGGGCGCCTGCACCTGACGGACGACCTCACCTTCAGTTCGTCCCAACTGCTGAACGAGCATTTCGCCGCCTTCCCTCCGAAGACGGAGCAGTGGCTGAGCGCCTTCAAGAAGCGCCACGCGGCTGAAGAGGTCATCGGGTTCCTCCGGCAGGCCGCCGCGCTCAAGGTGCTGGTCATCGGCGAGGCGATCATCGACGAGTATGTGTTCTGCGACGGGCTGGGCAAATCGACGAAAGACCCCGTCTTGGCGTTTCGGTACCGGTCCACCGAGACGTACGCGGGGGGGAGCCTGGCGGTCGCGAACCACCTCGCGGGCTTCTGCCGCGAGGTGGGGTTGGTGACGACGCTGGGAGAGGGGAGCGGGGACGAGGCGTTTGTGCGGCAGGCCCTGCGGCCGAACATCAAGCCGCAGTTCGTCATCCGTCGCGACGCCCCGACGATCCACAAGCGGCGGTTCGTGGACACCCACACGAACGCCCGGATGTTTGAGCTCTATCTCATGGAGGATGCCCCGCTGGCGGGGGCGGCCGAAGAAGCGTTCCTGCGCCAGCTGGAGGGGGTCGTCGGGGGCTACGATCTGGTCGTGGTGGCGGACTACGGTCATGGCATGCTCACCCCCCCCGCCATCCAGCAGCTCTGCCGCGCCTCGCGGTTCCTGGCGGTCAACACGCAGGCGAACGCGGGCAACCGAGGATTCAACACGATTTCCAAATACGCGCGCGCCGATTATGTGTGCCTGGCCGGCCACGAAGTCGCCCTCGAAACTCGGATGCGGCACGCCGATGAGCGAGACCTCATTCTCGAGGTGACCAAGCGCATTGATTGTCCCCGCTTTACGGTGACGCAGGGCAAGGAGGGCAGCCTCCATTACGAGGTCGGCGGCTCGTTCGTCGAGGTCCCGGCCCTGGCGGCCCGGGTCACCGATCGGGTTGGGGCGGGGGACGCGGTCCTCGCGGTGACCTCGTTGCTGGTCGTCCAGTCGGCGCCGTGGGAGATCGTCGGCTTTGTCGGGAACGTGGTCGGGGCGCAAAAGGTGGCCAGCCTGGGGAATCGGCTCGCGGTTGACCAGGTCTCCGTCATGAAAAGCGTTATCTCTCTGCTGAAGTGAGGCCATGCGCGTCGCCAGCGGACGGCGCCGGCTCGGTGTCGATTTTGATAACACGGTGGTGCGCTACGATGAGCTCCTCCTGCGTGAAGCCAAGCGGCGGGGGTTGCTCCCCCCGAAGGCGATGACGTGCAAGCGCGAGGTTCGAGACTGGATCCGCCGCCTGCCGGAGGGGGAGCGGGAGTGGCAGCGGCTCCAGGCGCTCATGTACGGGGCGAAGATCCAGGAGGCCACGCCGGCTCCGGGGGTTGCGGAGTTCTTTGCCTGTTGCAGGCGTCATGCGGTCGAGGTCTTCATTGTCAGCCACAAGACCCGGTACGCCGCCTTGGACGACCAGGCGGTCGATCTCTGGGATGCCGCGATGGCGTGGATGCGCTCACACCGGTTTTTTGAGATGGAGGGCTTTGGGCTCTCCCCGCAGCATGTCTATTTCGAGCCCACCCGCGCGGGAAAGATCGCCCGCATCAGCCGCCTCGACTGCACCCATTTCATCGATGACCTGGAAGAGACGTTTCTTGAGCCGGGGTTTCCCGAGGGGATCCAGAAGATCCTCTATGCGACCGTCGGCCCGTCCACCCATCTGCCCGGCGTGCGGATCGCGGCCAGCTGGCGGGACATCATGGAGGGGCTCTTCGATGCCGGTCCTTGACGTGGCCGCACGGCGCGACATCCCGGAGGCGCTCGCCCGATTGGCCGGCAAGCCGCTCGCGGGGTGGGAGCGGCTGGGGACCGGGCGGAACAGCCGCACCTATACCGTGCGCAGCGAGGATGGGCAGGCCTACGTCGCGAAACGATATTTCCATCATGATCTGGATGCGAGGGACCGGCTGGCCGTGGAGTTTTCCGCCCTGCAGTTTCTCTGGAGCCATGGGGTGCGGGACATCCCCCGGCCGATTGCCATGGATGGGGCGGCCCGCTGGGCCCTGTACGAATTCATCGAGGGACGACGCGTGCCGGCCGGGCAGGTGACGGCCGCTGAGATTGATGCGGCCGTGGGCTTTCTTGAGACCCTGCGGGGGCTCGCGCGCGATCCGGCCAGCCGTCAGTGTCCCATCGCCGCCGAGGCCTGTTTTTCCATTCAAGCCATCCTCGATCATCTCCAGGAGCGGATGGGCCGGTTTCCCCCCGATGACCGGACCCAGCCACACCTCCAGGCCCTGCACGCCTTTCTGCGGGGGGAGCTCCTCCCGGCATGGCGCACGGTCCGCGCCTGGTGCATGGCGCAGGGGGAGCGGTCGGGCCCTCCGCTGGCGCGGGCGTTGCGCGATGAGGAGAAGACCCTCAGCCCGTCAGACTTTGGGTTTCACAACGCCATCCAGCGTCCCGATGGCCGGCTGGTGTTTGTCGACTTTGAATACTTCGGATGGGACGATCCGGCGAAGACGATCGCGGATGTGCTATGGCACCCGGCCATGTCGCTCTCCGACGGGCTCAGGCAGCGCTTTGTGACCCGGCTCCTGCGTCGCGTGGACGATCCCGAAGCCTTGGCGCGCCGGCTGGAGGTGGTCTATCCCCTCTGGGGCCTGAAGTGGTGCCTGATCCTCTTGAACGAGTTTGTCCCGGTGGACTGGCTCCGGCGAGGCTTTGCGAAACCGACGGCCGGGGAGCGTCGCGAGGTCTACGACGCCCAGTTGGCCAAATCCCGCCAGTGCCTCCGGCGGGTCCTGAAGGAGCATGGCCGCTTTCCCTATGACCTCTGAGCCCGCGCCACAACCCGGCGGACTGGATGCGCGCTCCCTCGCGCTGCGCCGGACGATCATCCGGATGATGGCCGCCGGCAAGCGGGGCCACCTGGGGTCGGCCTGCTCGCTGGTGGAGATCCTCCGGGTGCTCTATGACGAGGTCCTGCGGTATGACCCGGCCAACCCGCGCTGGCCGCTGCGGGACCGGTGCATCCTCAGCAAGGGCCATGGGTGCCTGGCGCTCTACGCCATCCTGGCCGACAAGGGATTTTTCCCGACGGAGGAGCTGTGGAAGTTCTGCCGCGCGGACGGGATCCTCGGCGGCCACCCGGAGCACGGGAAGGTCCCGGGGGTGGAGGCGTCGACCGGCAGCCTGGGCCATGGGCTGGCCATCGGCATCGGGTTCGCGCTGCACGCGCGGCATGAGCGGGCCGGCCACCGGGTCGTGGTCATCATGAGCGACGGGGAGGCGAACGAGGGCTCGGTCTGGGAGGCGGCCCTGTGCGCCGCCAAGCACCGCCTGAGCCACCTCACGGTGCTGATCGATTACAACAAGCAGCAGTCGTACGGCCCGACCGCCGAGGTGTGCGACCTGGAGCCGTTCGCGGACAAATGGCGGGCGTTTGGGTTTTCGGTCGAGGAGGCGGACGGCCATTCGCTGGACGCGCTGCGGTCGGTCCTGGGCCGGGTCCCGCTGGATCCGCGCCGGCCCAGCGCCATCATCTGCCATACGACGAAAGGCAAGGGGATCCCGGTTGCCGAGGGGAATCCTGAGTGGCACCACAAGAGCAAGCTCACCGAGGAAGACGCGCAGGGGCTCCTGGCGGCCCTGGAGACGGCCTGATGCGCAAGGTCTGCCTGGACATGGTCTACGAGCTGGCCAAACAGGACCCCCGGGTTTTCTTCATCGGCTCGGATCTAGGGGCCGGGACGCTGGACTCGTTCAAGCGAGAGATGCCGGAGCGGTTCTTCATGGAGGGGGTCAGCGAGGCCACCGTCATCGGGATCGCGGCGGGCCTGGCGCTGGAGGGCAAGATCCCGTACGTCAACACCATCGCGACCTTCCTCACCCGCCGGTGCTTCGAGCAGATCGCGGTGGACCTGTGCCTCCACAACGCCAACGTCCGGCTCATCGGCAACGGCGGCGGCCTCGTGTACGCGCCGCTGGGGCCGACGCACCTGGCCATCGACGACCTCGCCATCCTGCGGGCGCTGCCCAACATGACCATCGTGGCGCCGGCCGATGCCAACGAGATGCGCCGCTGCATGCGCGCGACGCTCACCCACCAGGGGCCCCTCTACATCCGGCTCGCGAAAGGGGGCGATCCGATCGTGACCTCCGACACGGAGCCGTTTACGATCGGCAGGGCGGTGCTGATGCGGGAGGGCGCCGACGCGCTCCTCGTCACCACGGGGGTGACCCTGCAGGTCGCGCTGGCGGCGGCGGCGCTGTTGCGCGAGCAGGGCGTGGAGGCGGCCGTGCTCCACCTGCCGACGGTCAAGCCGCTGGACGCCGGCACGCTCATCCGCCACGCCGCCGAGGTGCCGGCGATCGTGACCGTGGAGGAGCACACGCTGATGGGGGGCTTGGGCAGCGCCGTGGTGGAGGCGCTCGCCGAGGCGGGCCTGGCCCCGGCCAAGCGCCTCAAGCGGATCGGGATCCCGGACGTCTTCCCGGACCAGTACGGGTCCCAGGCGAGCCTGATGCGGCGGTACGGGATCACCGCGGAGCACGCGGCGGCCACGGTGACCGGGCTCTTGAGCGGCGCCCTTCGGGAAGGTGCGCCGTCGATGACACTGGAGCCGTGATGGCCTACGTCGATTTCGTCATGAAGCTGCACAACAGCACCGCGCGCGACTACGTCGCGCGCGTCGTCAGCCATGACAAGGCGGCGTGCGCCGAGGTGGCCACCCGATTCGGCGAGGACTACTGGGACGGGGATCGCCGGTACGGCTACGGCGGGTACCGGTATGACGGCCGCTGGCGCCCGATCGCGGAGGCCATGGCGACGCACTACGGCCTGACGCCGCGCGACCGGATCCTGGATGTGGGATGCGGCAAGGGCTTTCTGCTGTATGAGTTGACCCAGGTCCTGCCCGGCGTGGAGGTCGCGGGCCTCGACATCTCCCAGTATGCGATCGACCACGCCAAGGACGAGGTGAAGCCGTTCCTCAAGGTGGGCAGCGCGGTCAGCCTGCCGTGGCCCGACCGGACCTTTGACTTCGTCGTCTCCATTACCACGCTCCACAACCTCTACAACTACGAGCTGGCCAGCGCCCTCAAGGAGATCGAGCGGGTGGGGAGGGCGAACAAGCACGTGATCGTCGAGAGCTACCGCAACGAGCGGGAGAAGGCGAACCTGCTGTACTGGCAGCTCACCTGCCGCTCGTTCTACACCCCCAAGGAATGGGAGTGGATGTTCCAGCAGAGCGGCTACACGGGCGATTATTCCTACATCGTGTTCGCATGACGACGGCCAGCGCGCCCGCACGTCCACGCCGATCCCCGCGCCCCCGCCGATCCGGGCGGGTGCGTCGGATGACCGCGGCGATCCTCGTCACGCAGCGCGCCCCACTTGAGGTGGCCACGGTCCAACTCCCCGACCTGGGGGTGGGGCAGGTGCTGGTGCAGGTGAAGGCGAGCGGGATCTGCGGCAAGCAGCTTGATGAGATCAGCGGCCGGCAGGGCGCCGACCCGTTTCTCCCCCACCTCTTGGGCCATGAAGGCGCCGGGATCGTCGTGGAGACCGGGCCAGGGGTGCGGAAGGTGAAGCCGGGGGACCACGTCGTCTTGCACTGGATGAAGGGCTCCGGCATGGAATGCGCGGCCCCGCGGTTTTTGCGCAACGGCACGACGATCAGCGCAGGATGGGTGACCACGTTCAGCGAGTACACCATTGCCTCGGAGAATCGCGTGACCTCGATCCCGGATGACGTGTCGTTCGACGTCGCGTCCTTGCTGGGGTGCGCGGCGACGACAGGGCTCGGGATCGTCTTCAACGACGCGGCGCTGCGGCCGGGGCAATCGATCGCGGTGTTCGGCGCCGGCGGGGTGGGTGTCAACGTGATCCAGGGGGCCTCGCTCGTCAACGCCCATCCCATTATCGCCATCGACCGCCATGACGCCAGGCTCAAGCAGGCCATCGCGTTCGGCGCGACGCATACCATCAATGCGAGCCGCACGGATCCGGCGACGGCGCTGTCGGGGATCGCGGGTCGCGCCGGGGTCGATGTGGCGGTCGATCTCACCGGCCTCAGGGCGGTTCGGGAGGCGGCCTACCAGGTGACCAGCGCCCGCGGCAAAACGATCTTCGCGGGCGTCCCCGCCTCCAACGAGCCCATGACGATCGATTCGTTCCCGCTCCATTTCGGCCGCGAGATCACGGGCGTGCATGGCGGCGGCACGAAGCCGGACGCGGACATCCCGCGCTACCTCCGCTTGTTCCGGCTCGGGAAGCTGAAGCTGGCGGAGCAGGTGACGCACCGGGTTCGCCTCCGGGACATCAACACCGCGGTGGCGCAGATGCGGCAGGGCGTCGGGTGCCGCTGGGTGATCTGCCCGTGACGATGATCCTGATCCTGGGCGCCTCGAGCTTCATCGGCCGGCATCTCTTCAGGGCCTATGGCCCGGCCCGGGCGATCGGGACCTACTGCGGCCGCCCGGTGGCGGACGGCCGGTTCTTTGACGCGACGCGCATGCGCCTCGCCGACGTGGTGCCGCGGGACGCCGCCGTCAGCCACGCGGTCCTCTGTTTCGCCGAGCCCAAGATCGACGCCTGCAAGGCCGATCGTCAACGCTCGGACGCACTGAATGTGCGCGCGGCGATCGCCGCGATCGACGAGCTCCTCGACCGGGGGATCACGCCGGTGTTCCTGTCGACGGAATACGTGTTCGACGGGAGGAGGGGCGGCTACACCGAGGAGGACCCCCCCAACCCGACGACCGTGTACGGCGGCCAGAAGCTGGAGGTCGAGCGCCATCTGGCGCGGCGGACCGCGGACTTCGTGGTGCTGCGGCTGGCCAAGGTGTTCAGTGTGGACCCCGAGGAGGAGACGATCCTCTCAGGATGGTGCCGGCAACTCCGCGACGGCGAGACGATCGACGCGGCCACAGATCAGGTGTTCTCCCCGATCGAGGTGCGGGACGTCGTGGCCGCGGTCGAGGCGGTGATCCGGCGCAACCTGCGCGGCGTGTTCCACCTCGCCACCCCCGAAGCCTGGAGCCGGCTTGGGATGCTCCGGCTCCTGATGGAGCGCCTCGGCATGGAGGGGCGGGTGATCCCCTGCCGTTTGGAGGACCTGCGGTTCCTCGACCACCGGCCGCGCGACCTCTCGCTGGACCCCGCCAAGCTGCTCGGCGCGACGGGGCTGACCTTCAGGGACGTGCGGAGTGGCTGCGAGGAGTTCGCGCAGCGCGCGCATGCGCTCAGCCGGTGAGGCCATGACGGACCTCGTGGTCCACAGATGAAGATCCTGGTCACGGGCAGCGGGGGGCTGATCGGCCAGTCGCTCACCGAGGCCCTGCTGGCCGACGGCCACGTGGTCGTGGCCGCCTACCGCACGAGCCCGCCGGCGCTTGCGGCGTCGGATCGCCTGCGGACGGTCCGCCTGGATCTCTCCCGGCCCGTGCGCGGCCTGGAGCCGGTCGATGTCGTGATCCACGCGGCGGCCCACACGCATCTCATCCCCGGCTCGACCGCGTGGGACTACGTCCGGTCGAACGTCCTGGGGACGCTCCACCTCATGGAGTACGCGCGGGCCGTGCGGCCGAAGGCGGTCATCTGTTTCTCGACGATGTCGGTCTATGGGGAGGTCGCGGTGGAGGAGCTCGATGAAGAGACGGCGCTGAACCGGCCCGAGCTGTACGGCGCGTCGAAGTACCTCGCCGAACTCATCGCGCGCGAGGCCGGAGGGACGTTCCCGGCGCTGTGCGTTCGGCTGCCCGGCGTCGTGGGCCGCGGCTACTTTACGCCGTGGATCGGCACACTGCTGCGCGCGGCGATCCGGCAGGAGCCGCTGCGCATCTACAACCCCGACGCGCTCTTCAACAACATCGTCGATTTGCAAGAGATCCGGCGGTTCATCGCGCATCTCATCGGCCGCGGGGTCCGCGGGTGCGAGCTGGTCAACCTCGCGGCGTCCGAGCCGATGCGCATCCGGGAGGTCGCGGCGCTCATCCGGTCGCTGACCGGATCCCGCGCAGAGATCATCGTGGTGGATCGCGCCGTGAAGCGGTCGTTCGTCATTCGCACGGCCCGGCTGCGGGAGCGCCTGGGATTCGTTCCCTCGACGACGCAGGAGATCTTGCAGCGGTATGTGGCGGCGCACGCGCCCGCCGGGCCGGAGAGGCCCGAGGGGGTGGTCCCGCGCGCGGAGCCGGAGGCGGCCCGGAGGGCCGCGGCGCTGCATCCGAGCGCCGACCGGAGCGCCACATGAGACCGTACGACGCCTCGGCGATCGGCTCAGACATCGCGCGCAGCCCGGCGCAGGCCCTGGCGCGCAGGTGGGCCAGGCTGGTGGTGGGCGCCTTTGGGCTCAACCGCCCAGGCTTCCTCGCCACCGAGATCGTCCAGCAGATCCGCCCGATCTGTGTCATTCCGACGCGGGGCGGGCCGATCCGCTGCGTCGGGGGTCATGGCCGGCTGCGCTGGAGGGCGCGGACCTTCTATACCGAGGAGCCAGAAACCATCAGGTGGCTGGACGCGCTGCCCGCGGGAGCCGTCCTCTGGGACATTGGGTCGAACGTCGGCCTCTACGCCCTCTACGCCGCGAAGCTCGCACGGTGCGCGGTCGTGGCGTTTGAACCGGAGGCCCAGAACTACGCCTTGCTCCTGGAGAACCTCGTGCTCAATGGGGTACGGTCGCGCATCGAGGCGACGAACGTGGCCGTCACCCGCGCGACCGGCCTGGGACGGCTGCATGTCCACGCGATCACAAAGGGCGGCGCCTACAACCAATTCCGCCCGGCCGACGGCGCGCCGCAGCAGGGAGGGTCCGCGGATCCGGCGTCGGGGCCGATCACGCCGGTCCAGATGGGGGTCTCCATGGACGATCTGGTGGCGGGGTTCCGGTTCCCGCAGCCGACCCACGTCAAGATCGACGTGGACGGCAACGAGCCTGACATCATCGCGGGAGGGCTGCGGGTGCTGGGCGACCCGCGGTGCGTGAGCGTGCTCATCGAGATCCAGCGCGGGGATCCCGCGCACGACAACTTGCGGGGGCAGCTCACCGCGCTTGGCTACCAGTGCGTCTCGGAGCGGTCCAACTGGGACTCCCGCGCCAATCGGGTGCGCGAGCAGGAGCACCCGGCGACGAACCTGATCTTTGCGAAGGGGGCCGGCGGCGGCGCGGCGCCGTGCGCCGCCGTGCCGGAACAAGGAGGAGCAACGGGATGAATCAGCGGGCGCGCGTCCAGAAGGTCTTGCTCATCAATCCGCCGGGCAAGTGCTACCTGCGGAAAGACGGCAGCCTCGGCGAGCGCAAGCACTGCACGCCTCCGCTGGGCCTGGCCTACCTGGCGGCCAATCTGCTGAAGCACGAGTTTGAAGTGGAGATCCTCGACATCCTGGCCGAGGGCTACCACCAGCAGCAGTTCGAAGACCCCTTCATCACCTACGGCCTGAGCATCGCGGAAAGCGTGGAGCGCGTGCGGGAGGCGCAGCCGGACCTCATTGGGATCAGCGTGCTGTTCTCCAACCGGGCCAAGGAAAGCCTGCAGCTCGCCGGCGCCATCAAGCGGGCGCTCCCCGAGGTCTCGATCGTCATGGGCGGACAGCATCCCTCTGGCGTGCCGCTCGAGGTGATGAAGCACCCCGAAGTCGATTTCGTCATGATCGGCGAGGCCGACACCTCGTTCACGCAGCTCGCGTATGCCCTGAACGGTCAGGGCCCGCTGGACGGCGTGCCGGGCCTGTACTACCGGAAGGACGGGGAGGTCGCCACGACGATCTCATGCGACAAGCCCGCGGTCGCCGGTGACGGGTGGAACTACTTCTACCTGAAAGACTTCGCCAACCCCAGGGAGCTCGGCGATCTGGCGTTCCCGGCCTGGCACCTGTTTCCCATGGAGGCGTACTGGCATTCCGAGGTGCGGGTGGGGGGCGGGGACATCATGCGGGAGCGGTTCGCCGTCATGGTGAGCACCCGGGGCTGCCCCCACACCTGCGACTTCTGCACCTCGCCCCTCATGGGCGGATACAAAGGGTACCGCATGCGGACGAACGAGGATGTGGTGAAGGAGATTCGCTGGCTCCGCGAGCGCTTCGGGGTCGAGGAGATCATGTTCCTGGATGACAACTTCTTCGTCAGCAAGCCCAGGGTCAAGCGGCTGCTCAAGGTGCTCGCGGAGGAGTTCCCTTCGATGGTCTTCAGCGTGCCGGCCGGCACGGAGGTCAACGCCCTCGACTTCGAGGTCATCGACTTGTTGGCGCAGGCCAATTTTCACAAGGTCACCCTGGCCATCGAGGCGGGGGATCCGGCGGTGCAGGCCGCCCGGGTCGACAAGCACGTGAAGCTGGACCGGGTGCCGGAGATCGTCAGCTACATCCGCAGCAAGGGTCTGCGGACGCAGGCGCTGTTCATGATCGGGTTTCCCGATGAGACGCGAGCGCAAATCGACCGGACCGTGCAGTTGGCCATGACCGTCGACGTGGACGATTTCTACATCTCGGTCTGCACCCCGCTGCCCGGGACCCCCCTGTACGACGAGTGCGTCCGGCGGGGGCTGCTCTACGAGGACTTCGATGTCAACAACCTGCGCTACTCGGTGGCCAACATCAAGCTCCCGGATACCACCCGGGAGGAGCTGGAGGAGATTCGGCGGAACGTCTGGCTGAAGTACCGCCACAACCAGGAATCGAAGCTGCAATCTGCGATCATCAAGCGTCCCCACCGGGAGTTCAAGACGACCGATGCCTATGAGTATGCCGGCTTTGAGCGGAAGCCCCAGCAGCTCAGATCCGGCGCCGACGAGATGCCGGCGACCGCGCCGGGGAGCCCGGCGGAGGACCCTTGAAGGATACGGCGATGCCCCCCCTGAGTCCGAGCTTCCCGGCTCGCGAGGCCGGCCGATCCATCTCGATGGTCCGGCTGGGGGATCTGGATTCCGTGTGGCAGGATCCGCAGGCCAAAACGCAGGCCTGGTTCTGCCGCCGCCTGCCGGTGAGGGTCGATCGGCCGCTGCTGGAGGAGCTGAAACGGCTGGCGGGGGAAGGCGAGGGCCGGAACGTGCGGCTGTGCCTGCACGAGGCCCCCGGGGCATCCTTCCATGACATGATCATCCTGGAGCACCCCGGCCGCTATTACCGCCCCCACAAGCATCCGGCGAAGGGGGAATCCTACCACGTCATCGAGGGCTCGATGGGCGTCTTGATCTTCGATGACGAGGGCCGGCTGGTCGACGCCTGCCGGCTGAGCCCCGAGGGCACGGTGATCTACCGCGTGGGGGCGGGCACGTACCACGCCGTGCTGCCCCTCTCCTCTCCAATCATCTACCATGAGTCCAAGGTCGGCCCCTTTCTGGGGGAAGGGGACAGCGTCTATCCCGACTGGGCCCCGGACGGGCGCGACGCCCAGGCGGTCATCGCGTACACGGAGCGTTTGCGGAGCGCGCTGGACGCGCTTCACCAATGAGGGGGGCGATGGAGGGGCAGGAGGCCAGGGAGTATCTCGTGAGGCGGATCAGCCCGCAGGAGCGCTACGAGGACCTGCTGGCCTTTCCGCGGTACCTCGAGATCGAAACGGTGAACGTCTGCAACGCCAGATGCCCGATGTGCACGATCGAAGACTGGGAGCGCGGCGGCCGGCCGATGACCGATGAGCTCTTCACGAAAATCGCCGCAGAGGTCATCCAGCATGCGCCCGAGATCAAGCGGGTCAGCCTCTACCGGGACGGGGAGCCGCTCATCGACAAGAAGCTGGCCGGCCGGGTCGCGACGCTCAAGGAGGGCGGGGTCGGGAACATCGCGATCAGCACGAACGTCTCGCTGTTGAACGAGGCCAGGGCCCGGGACCTGCTGAAGGCGGGCCTCGACATCATCATCATGTCGATCGACAGCCTCCAGAAGGAGGTCTACGAGCGCATCCGGCTGCGCCTGGTGTTCGAGGAGGTCCTGGAGAACGCCCTGCGGTTCATTGAGCTGCGCAACCGCCTCCGCCCGGAAACCCGGATCTGGATGCGGATGATCCGGCAGGAGAGCAACGAGCACGAGTGGCCGGCCTACGAGCGCTACTGGCGCGAACGGCTCTCGGCCCGCGACCGGGTCTATTTCCACAACATCTTCAATTGGGGCGGGCAGCTCCAGGGATTCAAGCCGATCGCGAGGAGCTTCGAGCCGAACCTGCCCTGCGTCGCCCTGTGGTCCCTGCTGGTGATTTTCACCAACGGGGATGTGCCGCTGTGCAACGTGGATTACAACAACAAGTTCCCGACGGGCAACGTCCGGGACCATTCGATCGCCGAGCTGTGGCGCTCGAAGGTCATGCACGAACGGCGCCAGCTCCATCTCAGCGGCCAGAAGGCGTGCCTCAGCCTCTGCGAGTCCTGCAACGTGTGGGACGAATCCCCGGATGCGGAGCGGGTGGCCCCCCAGTATGCGGGCGACGTCGACCTCCGGATGGCCTGACGGATGAAACGCGCGGTGATCATCGGGGCGGGGTTTGCCGGCTGCACGCCGGCCCTGCTGCTGCGGCAGCGGGGGTGGGCGGTCACGGTGATTGACCAGGCGGGGATCGTGGGCGGAGGGGTCCGGACGTTCTTCCACGGCGGCCACCCGTACACCTATGGCCCGCGCCATTTCCTTTCCCCCTATCCGGAGGCCTACGAGTTTCTCGTCCGCTACGTGCCGATGCGGCCCATCAAGAAGATCAACTTCACGTTTGTGGAGGGCGACCACACCTTCTACACGTATCCCATCCACGCCGACGACATCGCGCGCATGCGGGAGGCGGAGCAGATCCAGCGGGAGCTGGCGGCCCGGCCCGACGAGGCGCTCGCGCGCAACTTCGAGGAGTTCTGGATCCAGCGGGTCGGGGACACCCTGTACCGGAAGTTCGTGAAGGAGTACAACCGGAAGGCCTGGATGCTCCGCTCGAACACGGAGATGGACACCGGGTTTGAGGCGACGGTGAAGCGCAAGCCCTTGGAGACCGGCGACCGCTACGAGTACCGGGACTGGTTCAACTGTTACCCCATCGCCCACGACGGCTACAACCGGTTTTTCGACCTCGCCCTGGAGGGGTGCCGCGTCGTGCTCAACGCGACCATCACGGGGTTCGATCTCGCCAAGGGCGAGGTGGCGCTCAGCGATGGCGAGCGGATCACCGGGGACATCCTGGTGAGCACGATCTCGCCGGACACCCTGTTCGACTGCGACGAAGGGGAGCTGAAGTACGTCGGCCGCGAGTTCCTCAAGGTGGTGCTGCCGATCGAGTTCGCCCTGCCGGAGGATGTCTATTTCGTGTACTACCCCAACGCCAATGAGACCCAGACGCGGGTGGTGGAGTACAAGAAGTTCACGCTCCACAAGTCCCCGCACACCCTCTTGGGGATCGAAATCCCGTCCCTGAAGAACAAGCTGTACCCCACGATGATCCGTGCGGAGGTGGACAAGGCGCAGCGCTACCTCAGCCGCCTGCCGGATCATGTGTTCTCCCTCGGGCGAATGGGCAGTTACCGCTATGTGGATATCGACGACATCGTCCTCCAGTCGCTCCAATTCATCCGGCGGATCCAGCCCACGTCGGAGCCGGTCGCGATGGGGGCCCCGTGACATGGAGCACCTGAGAGGCCTGCCGCGGCCCTCGCCTGATCGGGCGATGTACCAGGCGACGCTGGAGGCGGGATTCCAGGCCTTTCCGCGCCGACGGGACAACTACCTGCGGTACCAGGCGGCCCGGCGGGGCGAGCGGGCGGACTACCTGCCGATCCGCCTGGACATCGAGAACGTCAGCCGCTGCAACTACCACTGCACCATGTGCCAGGTCAGCGATTGGCCTGGCTTCAAGCGCGCCGGGGACATGTCGCTGGGCGACTTCACATCACTCCTCGACGGCCAGGAGGGCCTCATCGAGATCAAGCTGCAGGGGATGGGCGAGCCGCTGTTGGGCGGCTGCTACGTCGAGATGGTCGCGCACGCGCGGGCCCGGCACCTCTGGGTGCGCTCGACGACGAACGGTTCGCTGCTCCACCTGCGCGAGCACTACAAGCGGGTCATTGACGCCGACATCTGCGAGTTTCAGGTGTCCATCGACGGCGCGACCAAGCCCACCTATGAGGCGATCCGCCGCGGCGGCCGGTTCGAGCGGGTGCTGGAGAACTGCCGCCTGCTGAACCGCTACTGCCGCGACGCGGGGCGGCGGCGGACCCGGATGTGGGCCGTGGTGCAGCGGGACAACTTCGACGAGCTCGAGCGGTTTCCGACGCTGGCCGCTGACCTCGGCTTTGAGCGGCTGACCTTTTCGCTGGACCTCAACGACTGGGGCCAGGACCGCTGGCGGTCGGTCAACGACCAGGTGGACATGCACCGGCGGTTCGATTTGGAGCTGGCCCGGCGCCTCATCGACCTGGGCGCCCGGCAGGGGGTGGAGGTGACGTACTGGTTCATCGATGAAAAATACGACGTGGATGACCCGCGCCATCTGTGCCAGTGGCCGTTCGAGCGGGCGTACGTCTCATCCGACATGCGCGTGGTGCCCTGCTGCATGATCGCCAATCCGGAGATCGTGGACCTGGGCGACGCCCGGGACCTCGCCGCCGCATGGAACGGCGCGCGCATGGCGGCGTTTCGCCGGCTGCATCTGAGCGGCAGGATCCCTCAGGTGTGCCAGTCCTGCTACAAGACCCGCCCGCCCGCATCCGCGATCCTCACGGGCGAGGCGGCGGCGGGCATCGTCACCGAGGACGGCCAGGCGCCGGCCGCTGCGCAATGACGGTGCAGCGCCACCGCGTCCGGGGCTGGTTCGTCCCGCACGTCCGCCCCTGGGGGAACTGTGCGGTGTGCGTCAGGCGCTGGACCCCGTTTGTCCCTCCTGAGGCGGTGCTGACGCTTCGGCAGCGGACGCGGCACACCGTCGCGGAGGCGTTCCAGGTCAGGGGGCCTGCACGCTGGAGGCGGTTGTGGGCCTATGCGAAGCTCCTCGCGGTGGGCGGGGCGGTGCGGCTGCTGCAGATCCTCCTCTTCAATCCGGTGGCGCTGCGCTTCTGGGTCTGGCTGTTGAAGGGCCGCGTGGAGTTCTTCGGCGCAAGCCACGTCATCGGCGAGATGGCCATCGCAGTCGATTACTATCTGAAGCGGAAGCTCCACCTGAAGTCGCGGGTGGTCTCGGTCCACCTCATCAACAAGCCGCGCGTGGCCAACGCCTACCTGGCCAAGGTGCAGGCGCGGGCCTTTGGGAGCCCACGGACCCTCTTCGTCATGAACCGCTTCCTGTGCCAGGTGCTGCAGCCCCTGGAACACCAGCTCTTCTTCACCGGGGTCCACCAGGCGTACACCCCGCATCCTCCGGACTACCACGACTTCACGGAGCGGCACAACCTGCATCTCGAGCGCCACATCCCGGCGGCGGATCGCCAGCGGGCCCGGACGATCATGGAGCCGTTCGGGCTGCCGCGCGACGCCACGTTCGTCTGCGTGCACGTGCGCGACGTGGCGTTTCACGCCCCGGTGACGCGCGCCGACGGCAACAATACGATCCGCAGCGCCGACGTCATGACGTATGTGCCGGCCATCGAGTACCTGGTGCGCCAGGGCTTCTGGGTCGTCCGGCTGGGCGAGGCCGGCGTGAAGCCGCTGCCGCCCATGGACCGCGTGATCGATTACGCGCGGAGCCCGGCGAAGTCGGCGTTCCTGGACGTCCTCCTCATCGCGGAGTGCGAGTTCTTCGTCGGGTCAAGCTCCGGCCTGTCCCACCTCGCCACCATCTTCAACAAGTTCATGCTGATGGCGAACACCTTGCCGCTGGAGTCCGTGGGCTGGGGCAGCCGGACATTCTGGCTCCCGAAATTGATCTACAGCCGGCGGGAGCAGCGCTACCTGACGTATCCGGAGCTCCTGGCCTCCGACACCCGGCGTTTCCGCCGGGCGACCTCCTATGTCATCTATCCCGAGCCCGCGGCCAGGGGGATCGGGGCCTTCCACCGCGCGCAATCCTATGTGGCGCGCCAGCTCGACGTCCACGACACCCCTGCGAAGGACATCCTGGACGGGACCCAGGAGCTGCACCGGTGGTACCTCGGCGATCCGGGCTATTCCGAGGAGGATGTGCGGGCGCAGCGCGCGTTCACCGACCTCTTTCCGCCCCATTACATCGGCTATGGCACGCGCTCCAGGATCTGCGCGAGCTTCATCAGGAACCACCCGGAGCTGATGCCCCAGGCGCCCGCCGAGCTGGCGGCGCCCGCCCCCCAGGCGCCATGATCCGCCCGGCGCGCTTCGTGAAGAAAGCCGCGTACCACGGGATCGTCATCCTGCTGCGCGCGGCCTTGTTTAATCCGGTGTGCCTGCGGGTGTGGGTGTGGGCCCTGCGCGGCAGGGTGGAGTTCTTCGGCACCAGCCACGCCATCGGCGAAATGGTGACGGCGGTCGAGTACTACTTGAAACGGAAGCGCCACCTGAACGCGCAGGCGGTGTCGGTGTACCTCGTGAACAAACCGCACATCGCCAACCCCTACCTGGCCCGATTGCAGGCCAGGGTGTTCGGCAGCAGACGCGTCCGCTTCGTCATGAGCCGGTTCCTCTGCCTGCTGCTCGCGCCCCTGGAGCGACAGCTCTTCTATGCGGGGCCGACGGCGACGTTCTCGCAGCACCCGCAGGATTACCACGACCTCAACGAGCGCTACAACTTCCATCTCGAGCGCCACCTCCCGGCGGCGGAGCGGGCGCGGGCCCGCGTGCTGATGGAGCGCCTCGGGCTGCCTCGGGACGCGAAGTTCGTGTGCATCCAGGTGCGCGAAGAAGGCTTCAAGGCGCATTTCCGGCTCCAGCAGGACGGGCATAATACGTTCCGCAACGCCGACATCCTCACGCATCGCGCGGCCATCGACTACCTGGTCGGGCAGGGCTTCTGGGTCGTCCGGATGGGGGAAGCCACGGTGAAGCCGCTGCCCCCCATGGCGCAGGTGATCGATTACGCCCGCTCTCCGCTCAAATCCGATGCGCTGGACATCATCCTGGTGGCCGAATGCGAGTTCTACATCGGCAGCAGCTCGGGGCTGGCGAACGTGGCCTACCTCTTCAGCAAATGGTACCTCCTGACGAACGCGGTCCCCGTTGAGACGGCCTCATGGAGCCGCCGGTGCCTCTGGATCCCGAAACTGGTCTACAGCGTGCCGGAGCGGCGCCATCTGAGCTTTCCCGAGGTGATCGACCGGGGCCTCGGCCAATTCCATCGGACGCAGCAGTACGTCGCCGCCGGTCTCGCAGTCCATGACAACTCGCCGGAGGACATCCTGGAGGCGACCCAGGAACTGCATCGAGCGGCGCTCGGGGACCCCGGCTATGCGACCGAGGACGTGCGGGATCAGCGCGCCTTCACGCGACTCTTTCCGCCTGCGTACCTGGGCTATGGGACGCGGTCCAACATCTGCGTCAGCTTCATCAGGCGGCACCAGGAGCTGATGCCGCAGGCGGCAGGCGCCTCGCTCGACGATGCGCAGATGGTGGGCTGACCGCATGAAGGCGCTGCTGGTGTTCATGGCGGAGGTGTTTGGGAAATTCCGGTGGCTGCTGGTGCGCGATACGCTGCTCGTCGTGGTGGAGGGGGCGCTCGGGACGATCGCCATCGTGAGCGTCGTGCCGGTCGTGGATGCCTTCCTGGCGGCCGATCCCGAGCGCGCGAGCGTCCTCACCAACCAGATGGCGGGGGTGATGCGACGCCTGAGCATCCCGACGACGCTGGGCGGCTTCCTGGCGGTCTTGTTAGCCCTGCAGCTCATCAAGAGCGGGTTCGCCATCTTCGTCCGACACCGTCTCCTCTGGACCCGGCACACGGTGGTTCGGAACCTCCTGATGGACACGTTCGAGGACTGTTTCCGGACCCGATGGACGTTCTTCAGCCAGACGCAGCACGGCACCATCCTGAACATCTTCCTTCGGGAGATGAGTGTGGTGTGGGGCGCGGTCGGCGCGATGACGCTGCTGCTCGCCAGTGTGGTCCAGGTGGGCTGTTACCTGGTGGTGCCGTTCTACATCTCCTGGCAGGTGACGTCGATCAGTCTTGCGGTCGCCTTGCTGCTGACCGTGCCGTTTCACCTCTTCGGGAAGGTCAACTACCGCTTGGGAAAGCAGAGCTCGGCGATCACCAACGCGTTAACCGCGTCGTTCCAGCAGGGTCTCGGGATGGCCAAGACGATCTTGGGGTTTGGCAACTACCACAAGAGCGTCCAGGAACTGAACCGACTCTATGACGCCCAGGGACGCATCACGTGCCGATTCATGGCCCTCCAGGCGGCCACCCCGCTCATGTATGAGCCCTGGGGCGTCCTGGTGTTGGTGGTGACGGCGTTCGCCGGGCGGCACTTCGGCATCTCCCTGTCGGAGGGGGCCATGCTCCTCTGGGCCTTGCGGAACTGTATCCCCCTGCTGGGAGAGGTGACGGTGCAGAAGAACACGCTCATGAATTTCGTGCCCAGCTACGAGCAGATCCGGCAGCTCAGGGCGCGCGCGCGGGAGTTCAGGCAGCCGTCGGGGCCCCGCCCATTCCGCGGATTCCAGCGGGAGATCGCCATCGAGCGACTCAGCTTCGCCTACCCTGGCCGACCACAGGCCCTTCACGAGGTCACCCTCGTCGTGCCGAAAGGCCAGATGGTGGCGTTGGTGGGCGAGTCAGGGTCCGGGAAGACCACACTCGTCGATGTGGTGATGGGACTGCTGCCGCCGACGTCGGGACAGGTCACCATCGATGGCACGCCGCTTGGCGAGTTCGACATTGACTCCTACCGCAGCCGCATTGGATACGTGCCACAGGAGAGCGTGCTGTTCAATGCGACCATCCGGGAGAACCTCCGTTGGGCCCATGAGCTCGCGACCGATGCAGAGATCGAGGAGGCGTGCCGGCAGGCCCATGCGGATGAGTTCATCGAGCGGTTCCCCGAGCGGTACGAGACCGTCGTGGGAGACCGCGGGGTCCGCCTCTCCGGGGGGCAGTGCCAACGCATCGCCCTCGCCCGCGCGATCCTCCGCAAGCCGGAGCTGCTGATGCTCGATGAGGCCACGAGTTCGCTTGACACGCATTCTGAGCGCCTGATCCAAGAGGCCACGGAGAAGGTGGCGAAGGACACGACGGTCATCGTCATTGCGCATCGACTCTCGACGATCGTCAACGCGGACCGCATCTACGTGCTGGAGCGGGGCCGGATTGTTGAGGAGGGGACGCGCGATGAGCTCGTCGAGCGCGGCAAGGTCTTCAGTCGCATGATGCGGATGCAGCATCTCCACACGGTGGAGGCGGTGTCCCGGTGAGCCCGATGGCCGATCCCCAACGCTGCGGCGATGACCAGTGGTTGCGCGCCTACTTTGAGCAGTACCAGGCCCTCCTGTTCCAGCTGGACGTGTGCGAGCAGTTGCGTCGGCTCGCAGGACTCCTCGAAGGCGCGCGCGCGACGGGGCGCAAGGTGATCTTGGCGGGGAACGGGGGAAGCGCCGCCATCGCCAGCCATTGCGCGGTGGACTTCACCAAGGCCGCGCGGGTCCGGAGCATCAATTTCAACGAGGCGGACCTGATCACGTGCTTCGCCAACGACTACGGCTACGAGCACTGGCTTGAGCGCGCGATCGAGTATTACGCGGATCCGGAGGATGTTGCGATCCTCATCAGCGCCAGCGGCAAGTCATCGAACATGCTCAACGCTGCGCGGGCCGCGGCCGACAAGGGCTTGACCGTCGTGACGCTCACGGGTTTTGCGCCGGACAATCCGCTGCGCGCGCTGGGGCGGCTCAACCTGTGGGTGGACAGCCGGGCCTACAACATCGTCGAGATGACGCATCACATCTGGCTCCTGGCGGTCTGCGACCTGCTGGCAGCGGCCGCCGACCGGCGGGCCACGCGGGCGCGGCGGGAGGCGGTGCCGGCCGCGGCGGGGGACCCTGGACCATGACGTCCAGGATCGCACCCGACACCATGAGCACAGGCCAGGCGCTGTATCAGAAGGCGCGTCGTCTGATCCCCGGAGGCACCCAGTTATTGTCCAAGCGCCCTGAGCGGTTCCTGCCGGACCTGTGGCCGGCGTACTACTCGCGGGCCAAAGGCGCCACGGTGTGGGATCTGGACGGCCGCGAGTACCTGGACATGGGCTCGATGGGCGTCGGCGCCTGCGTGCTGGGCTACGCGGATGACGACGTGAACCGGGCCGTGAGCGATGCCGTCCAGGCCGGCTCCATGTGCACGCTGAACTGTCCTGAGGAGGTCGAGCTGTCCGAGCGGCTCCTCGAGCTGCATCCCTGGGCGCGCATGGTCCGGTTGGCCAGGGGGGGCGGAGAGGCCATGGCGATGGCCGTACGGATCGCGCGGGCCTTCACCGGGCGGGACCGCATCGCGTTCTGCGGCTACCACGGGTGGGGTGACTGGTACCTCGCGGCCAACCTGGCGGATACGGAAGCGCTTGACGGACATTGTCTGCCTGGGCTGAAACCGGCGGGCATCCCGAGAGGCCTGCGGGGGACGGCGATCCCATTCCGGTACAACGTGCTGGAGGACCTGCAGGCGATTGTCGCGGAGCACCCCGGTCAGCTCGCCGCGATCGTCCTGGAGCCGGTGCGAAGCACCGAACCCGCGCCGGGGTTTCTGGAGGGCGTCCGGGAGGCGGCCAGGCGCGCCGGGGCGGTGTTCATCTTCGATGAGGTCACCGCCGGGTGGCGCATGACCAACGGGGGCGTTCACCTCCGGTACGGGGTGCAGCCCGACGTCGCGGTGTTCGCCAAGGCGCTCGGCAACGGCTACCCCATCGCGGCGGTCATGGGGGTGGAGCCAATCATGCAGGCGGCCCAGACCTCCTTCATCAGCAGCACGCCATGGAGCGAACGCATCGGGCCGGCGGCCGCCCTGGCGACCATCAGCAAGTTCCAGCGGCTCAACGTGAGCCAGCGGCTCATCGCGGTGGGCGAGCGCATTCAGCACGGCTGGACCGAGGCGGCGCGCCGCCATCACCTTCCGGCGCACGTCGAAGGGATCCCGCCGCTCGGCCACCTGGTGTTCGAGGGGCAGCCGGCCGCGGCGCTTGAAACGCTCTTCACGCAATGGATGCTCGATCAGGGGATCCTGGCATCGGGCCACTGCTATGTCTGCTACGCCCACCGCGATGAGGATGTCACGCGGTATCTGGACGCGGCGGACCAGGTCTTCGCGCGCCTCGCCCGCGCCATCGAGCAGGGGACGGTGGAGGTCTCGCTGCGCGGCCCGGTGCGGCAGCCGGGGTTCCAACGGTTGACATGATGACGATCGCCTCCAGCATGACCGTGCCGTTTCCGCCCGCCGACGTCAGGCTCGGCGTGGCGGGCTCAGGGGCCGTGTGCTATCAGGCGCTCGTCACGCTGCAGGCGCTCGGCGTCCCGGTCGCGGCGGTGGCGACGGACCGCTCGGCCCGCGAGGAAACGGAGAGCCAGGAGCTGCAGGGCTATCGGCAGCGCGGCTGGTACCGGGACCTCGACGAGGCGGCCCAACGGATGGGCGCCCGGTTCCTGCGGACGCCTGATCTCAACTCGGACGACAGCGTGCGGGCGCTCAAGGCCGGCGGGGTCAACCTCATCCTGTCCGTGTCGGCGCCGGTGCTGCGGGCGCAGTTCCTGCAGGCGTTTTCGGGGTTCGTCTTCAACATCCACGGGTCGGCCGTCTATCGCGGGCGGGCCGGCCTCTCGTGGGCCATCCTGAACGGCCTGCAGGCTGACCGGGTGGTGCTGCACTGGGCGGCGCCGGCGATCGACGCCGGCCGGGTCGTCGCGGAGCGACCGTACGCGTGGCCGGCCGGCTGTTATCCCATCGACATCATGGCATCGCAGTTTCAGGCCTACCCGCCGCTGCTGGCCGAGTTCGCAGCGCTCCTGCGGACCGGCCGGATCCCCTGCGCGGATCCCGGCGCCGACGCCAAGCTCTACTTTCCCTCCATCCACGGCGAGCGCGACGGCCTCCTCCGCTGGGACTGGGCGCCTGAGGCGGTGGAGACGTTCGTGCGCGCCTTCGGGTGGCCGTACGCGGGCGCCTTTGGCTGGTTCCGCGACAGCCGCGGCCACACGGCGGCCGTGCCTCTTGCCCGCTGCGGTCTGGTGGTCGATGACGCGCGGCGATTCCATCCTTTCAGCAACGGCGTGCCGGTGCGGTACGGGCCGGAGGGCAGCGTGGACGTCGTGGCGGGCGGCCGGCTGCTGCGGCTGCTGACCGTCCGGACCGGCTGGGATGAGGCGCCGGCCGGGACCGCGGTGCGGCTCGGCGGCCGGTTCGTGGGGGCAGGCTCGGATGCGCTGGACCGTGCCGAGCCCGAGGCGAGCGGCGAACCGCTCGTGATGTCGCGATGAGCGGACAGCCCACGCAGACCGAGCCGAGGATCCTCGGGGTGATTCCGGCGCGCGGCGGCTCGACGGGGCTGCCGGGCAAGAACATCCGGCCGTTTCTCGGGCTGCCGCTCATCGCCCACACGATCGAGTTCGCGAAGCGCTGCCCGGAGATCACG
>JAHFGZ010000049.1 GCA_023247155.1 Candidatus Omnitrophota bacterium | reverse complement strand
GGGTCCGGGTGCTCGTAGTTGATCGTCGGCGGCATCACGCCGTCCCGGATGGCGAGCACGGAGATGACCCCCTCGACCCCGCCGGCCCCTCCGATGAGGTGCCCCGTCATCGATTTCGTGGACGAGACCGCCACCCGCTTGGCGGCATCCTTGAACGTCGCCTTGATGGCCAGCGTCTCGATCTTGTCGTTGAGCTGGGTGGAGGTCCCGTGCGCGTTGAGGTAGGTCACCTGGCCGGGGCTCATCCGCGCGTCCTCCAGCGCCAGCGCCATCGCCTTGGCCGCCCCCGCCCCCTCCGGGTCGGGCGCCGTCATGTGGAAGGCGTCCGCCGTCGCCCCGTAGCCGACCATCTCGGCGTAGATCCGCGCCCCCCGGCGCTTGGCGTGCCCCAGCTCCTCCAGGACGAGAACGCCGGCGCCCTCGCCCATGACGAAGCCGTCCCGCTCCTTGTCGAAGGGGCGGCTCGCCTTGGCCGGCGCGTCATTGCGGCGGGAGAGCGCCATGAGGGCGCAGAAGCCGCCGACCGTCAGGGGCGTGATGCAGCTTTCGGTGCCGCCGCCCAGCATGACGTCGGCCAGGCCGCGCTGGATGACCCGGAACGCCTCCCCGATCCCGTGCGCGCCAGAGGCGCAGGCGGTCGTCGTGCAGAAGTTCGGGCCCTTCCACCCCAGGTCTATCGCCATCTGGCCCGGCGCCATGTTGCAGATGAGCATCGGGATCATGAACGGGCTGAGCCGCTTGGGCCCCTTCGCCACGATGGTGCTGTGCTGCTGCTCGATGAGGTGCATGCTCCCGATGCCGGTGCCGATGACGACCCCGAACCGAAACGGGTCCGCGGGCGCGCCGGACAGGCCCGCGTCCGCCGCCGCCTGCTTGCCGGCGGCGATGGCGAACTGCACGAACCGCTCCGTGCGCTTCACCTCTTTGGGGTTCAGGTAGAGGGCGGGGTCGAATCCCTTGACCTCCGCCGCGATTTGGGACTCGTGCCCGCCGGCGTCGAAGCTGGTGATCCGGCCGACCCCGCTCTCACCGGCACAGAGCGCCCGCCACATGGCGGGCACGTCGTTGCCCACCGGCGTCACCGCGCCAAGCCCCGTCACCACCACGCGTTTCATCGCACCTCTCTAAAAGCCGAACGTCCCGCCGCTGGCGGGACGTCCGAACACCTCATACCAATTGTACGGCTGGCTATTTCGCGCTGGCAGTCTTCGACTCGATGTACTTGATGGCCTCGCCCACCGAGCTCATCTTCTCGGCGTCCTCGTCGGGGATCTCGATGCCGAACTCCTCCTCCAGCGCCATGACGAGCTCGACCGTGTCGAGCGAGTCCGCCCCGAGGTCCTCGATGAAGGAGGCGGCATCCGTGACCTCTTCCAGCTTGACGCCCAGCTGCTCGGCGATGATCGCCCGCACCCGATCCGCGACAGCCTCTGCCATACAATCCTCCTTGTTCTCGGCCCTTACATCGCGAGGCCGCCGTCCACCACCAGCACGTGGCCGGTGATGTACCGCGCGGCGTCGCTGACTAAGAAGAGCGCGGCGCGCGCCACGTCCAGCGGCTCGCCCAACGTCCCCATCGGGATCGCTTCAAGGAGCCGCTGCCTCGCCTGCTCCGGCAGCGCCTCGGTCATCTCGGTCTTGATGAACCCAGGCGCGATGGCGTTGCAGGTGATCCCGCGGCTGGCCAGCTCCTTGGCCACCGCCTTGGTCAGGCCGATGATGCCGGCCTTGGACGCGGCGTAGTTCGCCTGCCCTGGATTGCCAATCAGCCCCACGATGGAGGCGATGCTGACGATCCGGCCCCGCCGCTGCTTCAGCATCTGCTTCGCCACGGCCCGGGTGCAGAGGAAGGTGCCTGTCAGGTTGATGGCGAGCACCCGATCCCACTGCGCATCATCCATGCGGATGAGCAAGCCATCCTTGGTGATGCCGGCGTTGTTGATGAGTATATCGATTCTCCCCAGCTTGTCAAGCACTTTTGCCACGCCCTCGTCGACCTGTTTTCCGTCGGTGACGTCGACGGCCACCCCCTCGGCCCGCCGGCCCAGGGCGCGCAGCTCCTTGGCGGTCTCGCCCAGCAGCTCGGCGTTCACGTCAAAGAGCGCGATGTCCGCCCCGGCCTTTGCGAACACCAGGGCGATCTCCCGCCCGATCCCCCGGGCGCCCCCGGTCACGATGGCGACCTGGTCGGTCAGCGGCTTGGCGGAGGCGTCAGGGCGGGCCTGCGGCAGGGTGGAGGGGGTCGTCGTCATGGCGATGCGGCGTATTGTACGCGAAAAGTGGGACCGGTTCTATTTTTTTTCGGTTGAGGGAGGCCGCTTGGCCTTCCGGGGCCGCTTGGGCTTAGGCGCCCCGGCCGTCTCCGGCTGGTTGCGGGGGGCGGCCGGCTCGGGCAGATGGGCGGGCTTCAGGTTCCCTTCCTCATAGAGGCTGACGAGGGCGTCCACCACCTGGGGATCGAACTGGACGCCCCGGTTGCGCTTCAGCTCCTCGATCGCCCGCTCGACCGGCATCCCCTTGCGGTAGGGGCGGTCGGTGATCATCGCGTCAAAGGCGTCCACCACCGTGGCGATGCGCGCCCCGATGGGGACCTGCTCGCCCTTGAGCCCCTCCGGGTAGCCGGAGCCGTCGTACGCCTCCTGGTGGTAGCGGACGATCTTGGCCATCTCCTTCAGCCCGGTGATCTGCTCCAGGATCTCGGCGCCGTCCACCGGATGGCGGCGCATGATCCGCCACTCCTCATTGGAGAGCGGCCCGGGCTTGAAGAGGATCTCCTTGGGCGTGAAGATCTTGCCCACATCGTGGAGCAGGATGCCGGCCAGCAGCAGCTCATCCGACATCCCGCCGAGCGAGACCCCCATCTCGCGCAGCTTCGTGAGGATCTTCCCGGCGTACTCCACGCTGCGCGAGACGTGCTCGTGGGTATAGTGGGGATCGATCTTCGAGATGACCAGGGAGAAGGCGGCGACGATCCCCCGCGCCACCTGCCGCAGCTCCTCCAGCGACTTCTTCAGCCCCTGGTTGGCCGTCCGGAGGTCCTCGTAGAGCGAGGTGCTCACCTTGGCCAACACCTCCTCCTGCAGGTACTCCAGGCTGAAGGGCTTGATGACGTAGTCGGCGGCCCCCAGCGCCTTCACCCGCTGGATCGTCTGCTCATCCTCCACCCCGGTGATGACGATGATCTTGATGGTCTCGTCCACCTCCCGCGCCTCCTTGAGGATGTCCAATCCGTCCAGGCCGGGCATGTGCAGATCGAGGAAGACCAGGTGGGGCCGCTCGGCGCGGATGCAGGCCAGCGCGGAGGGGCCGTCGTGGGCCAGCAGGACGCTGTACCCCCGCTCGGAGAAGAACAGCTCAAGCAGCCGGCAGATCTTCCGTTCGTCGTCGGCGACGAGGAGCTTGACCATTTACGCGGAGTCGCCGTCGCGCCAGACCGGCAGCTGGATGGTGAAGCGCGCCCCCCGCCCCTCTTCCGACTTCAGCTCGATCGAGCCGCCGTGGGACTTGAGGATCCGCTGGGTCACGAAGAGCCCAAGGCCCGTGCCGGTCGGCTTGGTCGTGTAGAACGGGTCGAAGATGCGCCGCTGGATGTTCATCGGGATGCCGGGCCCGGTGTCCTCGACCGTCAGCGTCACCGAGGAGCCGTTGGCGGCGGCCGACACCATGAGCCTGCCGCCCTTCTCCCCCATCGCCTGGCAGGCGTTGAGGATGAGGTTGAGCAGCACCTCCTGGAGCTGGTTCTGGTTGCTCCGGACCTTGGGCAGGCCGTCGGGGACGTTGACGACGCGCTCCACCCGCTCCAGGCGCACCTGGTAGCCGGCCAGGGTGAGGCTCTCCTCCACCACCGCCTTCAGGTCCACCGCGCTCACGTCGGCCGGGGCGGGCTTCGCGAAGCGCAGGATCCGCCGGGTGATGTCCGCCGCCCGCTTGCACTCCTCGATGATGCTCTGCAGGAGCTGGTCCACCTTCGCGTCCCGGTTCCGGAACCGCTCGAGGTAGAGCTGCGCCTCCCCGGAGATGATGGTCAGCGGGTTGTGGATCTCGTGCGCCATCCCGGAGGCGAGCTGCCCGATGCTGGCCAGCTTCTCCGACTGGACCATGTACGCTTCGTTGGCGCGCAGCTCCTCGAAGACCATCGCGTTCTCGATGGCGAGGGCCGCCTGGTTGGCCAGGCCGGAGAAAATGGCGATGTCGTCGGTCGTGTACGGCTCCCCGGAGCGCTTGGCGCCCAGCACGAGGAACGCGAGCAGCCGGTCGTCCGAGAAGCTGGGCACGATGAGCCGCGCCTCAAGCTGCCGCATCCAGGTGTAGGCCGGCTCAAGCCGCCGGGCGCGCTCATCGCTGCGCTTTCCCTGCAACTCGGCTTCAAGCTCCTCCAGCACCACGAGGTCCTTCTTCGACTGCAGGAGCTCGATGAGCGGCTCGCCCTGCCCGACCGAGAGCTTCGGCGGGATCAGCGAGCGGTACCGCGCCGCCCGGAGGAAATAGCGCTGCTCCTTCTGGTCATAGAGGAAGAGCGCCGTGTTCACGAGGCCCACCGTGCGGTTCACCATGTAGGCAATGAGCTGGCAGAGCCGCCCGATCTCCTTGACGCGGGTCATGCCGCTCGACGCGGTGATGAGCGTCCGGTGGTAGCGCCGCTGCGCCTGCCACAGCCGCCGCTCGAGCCGCTGGACCATGAGGAGGAAGAGGAGCGGGCTGACCGACGCCAGGAGGCCCATGAGCGCCACCGGCGCCACCCACCACCACGCCCCCAGCGCCGCCTGCCAGACGCCCTGAAACCGCGCCCCCACGAAGAACGGCAGCCCCACCACGAGCGTGTAGATGAGGAGGAACGTCGCCCCGCGGACGAGCGAGGCCCGGACGTCCATCAGGGGATGGCGTATGAACGCGACCGCCATGAGGAGCGGGAAGAACGGCAGCGCGAAGTTCCCATAGGGATAGAGGTCGATGCCGAAGACAGGCAGGAAGCACGTGGCCCCGCCCAGATAGCCGACCGCGGTCCCGATCAGGAACCACCGGAGGATCGACCGCTGGGCCCTGCCCATCGCCCCCCGCAGGGCGCGCCAGAGCTCGATGTGGCTGATGAGCGTGAGCCCGACGAAGCCCAGGACGAAGAGGACGTAGAGCGGCGGCGGCGGGGAGTCGTAGTAGAACTGCCCGAACACCTGCCGGACGTCATTGATGAACCAGGGGGTCGCGTCGAGCGCCAGGAAGGCTCCGCCGACCCAATAGACCAGGGAGAGGGTCCGAGGCCGGCGCAGCCCCACGAACGCGACGACGAAGTGGTAGAACAGGACCGGGATGGCGATGGCCCCGATGTGGGCGATCCGCCACCACCCGCGCGCGATGGCCGGGTCGAGTGTCACGCCAATGAGCAGGGCGCCGAAGCCCCAGACGCTCACCGCCAGGCAGAAGACGGTCCAGAGCCGGTTCACGCGGCTGGTGAAGTTGCTGAAGAACACCAGCCCCGCCGTGACCGTGAACGACACCCCGGTCAGCAGCCCCGACCACGCAAACGCATTCATTCAAAAAATGGGACCGGGTCTATTGTTCGCTATCTGCCACGGCGCGCTTGATCGTCTCCGCCAGATCCCGCAGCGACGTCAGCGGCTTGTCGAAGTGCGCGAACGCCCCGAGGCCCAGCAACCGGTCGCGGGTCTTGCCCCCGTCATTGTAGGCGGTGATGACGATGACGCGCGTTGCGGGATGGCTGCGCCGGATGCGCTGGAGCAGCTCGTCCCCGTCCATCCCGGGCAGCTTCAGGTCCACCAGCACCACCGGCGGGCGGTGGGCATCGACCAGCTCCAACCCCGACGGCCCGGTCAGCGCCACGTGGACCTCGTAGCCCCGCGCGCTGAAAAAGTCGTCGATCGCCTTCGTGAACTCCGCCTCGTCGTCGATCGCCACGAGGCGCGTCCGCTCCGCCATCCCTATGACGCGAAGGCCATCATCCGGCGCCGGCGCTCACGCCACCGCCGCGGCGGCTCGTGCCGCCGGGAAGTCCAGGAAGAAGGTCGTCCCCTGGCCCACCGCGCTCTCGACCGAGATGCGCCCCTTGTTCCGCTCCACGATCTGGCGCACGATGAAGAGCCCAAGGCCCGTCCCCTTCCCTGGCTCCTTCGTCGTGAAGAAGGGATCGTAGATCTTCTCCAGCTTGTCCGGCGGGATCCCGCTCCCCGTGTCGGCGATCTCGATGCGCACCTGCGACTCGCCGTTGCGGCGCGCGCGCACCCGGATGGTGCCGGGCGGCTGGATGGCCTGGCCGGCGTTTCGGATGAGGTTGAAGAGGACCTCCTGCAGCTGCCGCCGGTCCGCGACGATGGGCGGCAGGTCCGGCGCGATGTCCTGCTCCACCGCGATCTTCTCGAGTTTCAGGTCGTGGCCGACGAGCAGCAGCACCTCGTCCACCTCCTGCGCCACCGACACCGGCTGCGCGGTCGGCTCCTTGATGGGCTTGGCGAAGTTCGAGAGCTTCTGCGTGATGGCGGTCGCCCGGTCGATCTGCTTCAGCGCCCCCCGCATGATGGCGGTCGTGCGGTCCATCAGCTCCCCCGCCGACTTCCCCACCAGGATGCCGTCCTCCACGTCCAGGAGGAACGCCTCGCACTGCGCCTTCACGATCCCCAGCGGGTTGCAGATCTCGTGGTTGATCCCGGCCGACAGCGTCCCGATGACGGCCAACTTCTCCTTCTGCGCCGCCTCCGCCTGCGTCTTCGCCAGCTCCTCGAACAGCTCCGCGTTGCTCACCGCGATCGCCAGCGTCCGCGCCAGGGGCGTCAGGATGTCCAGATCGTCCTTCGTGAACTCCTCGTCCGACTTCTTCTTCCCCAGGCACAGCACCCCGATCAGGTCATCGTGCAGGTGCATCGGCAGGCACAGCCGCGCGTTGAGCTGCTTCAGGCACAGGTGCACGCTCCCCGGAAACCGCACCTTCCCCAGCGGTCCGTCCAGCCCGATCGGCTCGTGCGTCTCCCGCAGGAACCGGATGAACTGCTCCTGCTCGCCAAACGACACCTGCCGCCCGTTCAAGCCGCGCGATGCCACCAGCTCGTAGGTCCGCTTGTCCTTGTCGAGCAACAGCAGGCTTGCCCCGTCCAGCTTCACCGTCTCCGAGAGCGTGTTCACCGTCATCTGGACCAGCTGCCGCAGGTCCACCATCACCATGACCTCATCCGTGAAGCGCTTCAGCAGCTCCTTGTAGTCGTACTTCTTCTGGAAGAGGTAGCGGTCCGTCACGTTCACCAACCGGTTGCGCAGCGGCCCGTACACCGCCGCGATGACCATCGCCGCGAACACGTTCGAGAGCCACTTCGGGATCTCCACGAACCGGCTCAGCACGTCCTGCGACACGAACGCCATCAGCGACACCACCGCCACC
>JAHFGZ010000048.1 GCA_023247155.1 Candidatus Omnitrophota bacterium | reverse complement strand
GCGTAGTTGCCGACGGTCACGCTGCCGGACAGCCCCACCTGCCCGGCCATGAGGACGTGCTGCCCGATGCGGTCGTTGTGCGCGATCTGGACCAGGTTGTCGATCTTGGTGCCGCGCTTGACCAGCGTCGAGCCGATGGTGGCGCGGTCGATGCAGACGTTGCAGCCGATCTCCACGTCGTCCTCGATGACGACGTTGCCCACCTGCGGCACCTTGACGCGCCGCCCCTCGTGGAGGACGTAGCCGAAGCCATCGCCGCCGATGACCGAGCCGCCGTGGATCCGCACCCGGTCGCCGAGGTGCGTCTGGCGGTAGATGACGACGTTGGGGCCGATGAGGCACTGTGCGCCCACCGTGACGCCGTCGCCGAGATGGACGCCCGACTCGATGACGGTGCCGCGGCCGAGGTTGACGTCGTCGCCCACCACCGCATGGGCGCGGATGGACACGCCCTCGCCGAGCTGGACGCGCTCCCCCAGCACCGCGGTGGGGTGGACGCCGCCCGCCGACAGCGGCGCGGGATGGAAGAGCTCCAGGACGAGCGCGAAGGCGAGCTTCGGGTTCTCGACGCTGATGCCCGATTTGCCGCCGAGCTCCCGGACATCCGAGGAGACGATGACCGCCGCGGCGCGCGTCGACAGCGCCTGGGCCAGCCGGCGGGCGTCCTCCGCAAAGGTCAGCTCGCCGGCCTGGACGCCGTCGATGCTGTTGACCCCACGGACGCGCAAGCGCCCGTCGCCGATGAGCCGCCCCTTGAGGTGGCGGGCGAGGGCCTCGAGGGTCTGTTCCATGGCCGATATTGTAACACGCCGGAGGGAACGGCTGAACGTTTTTTCAGCGGCCGGCGCGGTCAGCGCACCGGTTCGTAGGGGAGGGTCACGCAGGGCCGCCCGGTGCGCTTGCCCTCGGCGGTGAGGACGGAACAGGCGCCGCAGGCCTCCGGCCGGACGGTGCTCTTGCAGGGCAGGAGGATGCGCTCCTCGGGCATGACCGGACAGCCGCACGGTTTCTTGTGCTCCGTCGCATCCGCCTCCGCCGCCCACGCGGGCAGGGGCTGGCCGACGGCCAGCGCGGCAGCGGCCGCCACGGTCAGCAGCAGGGGGAACCGCCTCATGCCCGTAAGTATGCCTGACCGGGCGCGGAGGCGTCAATGCGTTGTGGGGCGGTCAGCGCGCTTCCGCCTGCCGGATCAACCGCTCCAGCTCCTCCGCCATGGCCCGGTTGAGACGGGCGAGCTTGGCGGCGGTGTCCTGTGCCCGGTCGGCGTCGCCCAGCAGCAGGTACGCAATGCCCAGATTCAGGTGCGCCTCGGCGTGCTCCCGCTTGAGGGCGATGGCCTGCTGAAACTCCTTCACCGCGTCCTCGTACCGGTCCAGCTTCACGTAGACGCCGCCGAGGTTGTTGTGCGTCTCAGGTTCCGAGGGGTCCAGCAGGATGGCGAGCCGATAGGAGCCTGCCGCCTCTTCATCCCGGCCCGCCTTGTCGTACGCGAAGCCCAGGTTGTGGTGCGCCCGCGCCCAGTCCGGCTCCAGGCGTGTCGCCTTCTGGAATGCCGCGATCGCCTCGTCGGTGCGGCCCGCCGAGAGCGCGGCCGTCCCCTTCCCGAACCAGATGTCAGCCTCCCGCTGCTGGGGGGCGACCACGATGGCCCGCTGCATCGGCTGGTCGGACGGGCGGCGCACCGTCAGCGCCCGGTTCGTCGCCGGCGCGGCCCCCTGGCGCATCGATGAGGCAGGCCCAAGCGGATGGCTGGGCCGCTGGCTGAGCTGCAGCGCGACGACCCCCGCCACGAGCACCCCCGCGCCGCCGAACCACAGCGTCCTGCGGTCACGCGCCATCGCCGCTCATTCAAGCGATTCGACCCGGAAGTCATCGAAGTAGACCACCGAGTCGGCCTTCGTCCACACGCCGACCTGCCCCGGTCCCTGGAAGGTCCGGTCGCGAAGGTCGATCACCGCCTCGCCGTCCCAGGAGACGGTGACCGCCTCGCCGCGCGCCTCGACCTGCAGCAGGTGCCACGTCTCGTTGGTCACCGGCCCCCGCCAGTCCCCGAGCTGCCGCCTGTGCCCGCCCACCACCTTGTAGAGCCGGACGTTCCGCTCCAGGGCGTTGGCGCGCGCGACGTAGTAGTTCTGCCCGTCCTGGTAGCGGAAGACGAGGCCGCAGGACTGCTCGAGCACCCCCGCCATCGGCTTGCAGCGCACGGAGAGCCGCACGTCGGCGAGGCGCGGGCCGTCGGCGACCGCCATCGGGAAACGGAAGTCCACGCTGTCCCCGTCCACCTGGGCCAGGACGTTGGGCCGGCTCGGCGCGTCCGGATGGGGCCACACCACCCACCGCCCAGGCCGCCCGTCGCCCGTCCGCCCGAACGAGAAGCCCGTCGGGGCCCGATTGACGCGGTCTCCCTCGAAGCCCCAGGTCCAGGTCTTGGTCGCGGAGGTCTGTTGGCCGGCCTGCGCGGCGCCCGCGGCGATGCACCACGCCGCGCACGCGAGGGGGAATCGGCGCATGACGCAATTGTAGCATACCGACGCCGAAAGCAGAACCGCCCTGTGCGTCACGACGGGATGAGGCGTATTCGTCCTCGAAGATGTGCGCCAAGTTTGGTATGATGTGGCGGCTCGATGCTTGGTATCGTCCTGCGTCCTGAAATCGAAGAGCTCATCCAGCGCCGCCAGTTCTCGGAGCTGCGCGAGGCGCTGCTCGAGCTGCTGCCCGCCGACATCGCCGAGCTGCTCGCCGACGTGCCGCGGGAGGACCAGGCGATCATCTTCCGGCTGCTGCCGACGGGGGTCGCGGCCGACGTCTTCGAGCGCATGGACGCCCGGCGCCAGCGCCGCCTCCTGCGCGGCCTCGGGCAGGAGCAGGTCGCCGCCATCCTCAACGAGATGACGCCGGACGACCGGACCGCCCTCCTCGAGGACCTGCCCAGGCCCGTCGCGAAGCAGCTGCTCGGCGTCCTCTCGCCCGAGCAGTACCAGATCGCCGCCACGCTCCTCAGCTACCCGCGGGACTCCGTCGGCCGCCGCATGACCCCGGAGTTCGCCGTGGCGCGTCCGGGCTGGACCGCCGTCCAGACGCTGGAGCACGTGCGGAAGGTCGCGCGGAAGCCGGAGACGGTGGACGTGCTGTTCGTCACCGACGAGTCCGGGCGGCTGCGGGGGGACGTGCGGCTGCGCGACGTCGTGCTGGCCGAGCCCTCGGCGCCGATCGCCGGCCTGCTCAACCGCCAGGTGACGCCGCTCAAGACGCGGGACCACCAGGAGATCGCGGTGCGCCTCTTCCAGCGGTCCGGTCGGCCCGCGCTGCCCGTCGTGGACCAGCAAGGGGCGCTTGTCGGCATCGTCACCGCCGACGACCTGGTGGACATCGTCCGGGAGGAGTCGACCGAGGACATCGTGAAGGTCGGTGGGACCGCGATGCTCGGCGGGCCGTACCTGCAGGTGGGGCTGTGGCACATGGTCCGGCGGCGCGCCGGGTGGCTGTGCGCGCTGTTCCTCGGCGAGATGCTGACGGCGACCGCGATGGCGTTCTACTCGGAGGCGATCGCGCGCGCCGTCGTCCTGGCGCTGTTCATCCCGCTCATCATCAGCAGCGGCGGCAACTCAGGCTCCCAGGCGACGACGCTCATCATCCGCGCCATGGCGCTCCAGCAGCTCCGCCTCAAGGACTGGTTCCGCGTGGCCCGGCGCGAGCTGCTTGCCGGGCTGCTGCTGGGATCGACCCTGGGGCTCATCGCATTCGTGCGCATCGCCCTGTGGCCCACGCGCGTGCACGTCTATGGGGAGCACTACCTGATCGTCGCCTTCACGGTGGGGACCTCGCTGGTGGGGGTCGTGATGTTCGGGACGCTCGTCGGGTCGCTGCTGCCCTTCATCCTGCGCAAGCTGGGCTTCGACCCGGCGGTCGCCTCCGCGCCATTCGTCGCCACGCTCGTCGACGTGACGGGCCTGGTCATCTACTTCACCGTCGCCTCGGTCATCCTCCACGGCATCCTGCTCTAGCGCCTCAGCGGGCAACCGGCTGGGCGGCGACGACCTCCACCGTCACCTCGTTCGAGAACGCCATGCCCAGCCACATCGGCTCGCGCAGCTCGTGCTGCTCCTGCCACCGGTCGGGGAAGCTGAAGGACGCGGTCGCCGCGCGGGGGACGTAGGCCAGGCGCAGCCGGTACGTGCCGGGCGGCGTGTCAGCCGGCAGCGCCCTGGAGAGCCGCGTCGTGTGGGATTCGCCGGGCGAAAGGCGCAGGAACTGCTCCCGCGTCAGGGTGTAGCGCCCGCGCCGGGGGCCAGCCGGAGCGACCGGACCGCCCTGCCAGGCGAGCGCCCAGCAGCTCGTGACGACGTGGCCGCGGCGCTTGCCCTGGTAGAGCTCGTCCAGGTCGCCGAAGAGATCGATGAGGAAGGCGCGGTCGCTGACGTTGCGCAGCGTCGCGTCGAACGCCATCGCCGTGCCGGCCGGCCACACGGCGTCCGCCGGCGCCAGCGCCACCGTCAACCCGTCGGCCTCCTCCCCCGGCTCGGCCGCCCGCGCGGGGGCGCCCGCCGCCGCCAGCAGCAGCACCGTCAGCGCTGCGGCACGCAGGCCGCGCCGATCAGCCATCGCGCCTCCGGCTCGTCCCGCCGCTCGTCAGAGGGAAAACGCCTGCTCGGAGCCGCCGGCCCCCCGGACCCGATTGAATTTGTTTTCAACCTCGGTCACCGCCTGCCGCAGCGCCCCGAGAATCTTCGCCGCCTGCTCCGGCGTGTACCGGTAGCTGGAGGAGGCGAGGTTGCCCAGGAGCCGAATTTTTCCCATGGCCGCCTGGGTGCGCTTCGTCGCCAACCTCGCGAACTTCTGCTCCTTCGTCTCTTGCGTCCCCTGCCCTTCCTCGCCCATGCTGCCCCCTCCGAGGTTGCGATCGCGCCACACGGCCCCAGCCGCTCCAATCATAGCAGAACCCCGGGGGCCGGTGAAGCCCGAAGCGCGCCTTGAGCCCATGGACCGCGTCGGGTATAATAATGGCACGCGTGATCCCCTCGACGATGGACGCTCGCGCGAGGGGCGATTAGCTCAGCCGGTTAGAGCGACGGATTTACATTCCGTAGGTCCCTGGTTCGAATCCAGGATCGCCCACGTCATCGCTGGACGCTCACACAGAGAGGAGAAGGAATGGCGGACCTCGGCAAGAGCTCCACCGGACTGCAGCCGAACGTCGCGGCCCTGCTCGCCTACCTGGTGGGGTTCGTCAGCGGGCTCGTGTTCTTTCTCATTGAGAAAGAGAGCAAGTTCGTGAAGTTCCATGCCATGCAGTCTGTCTGTCTCTCGGGTGGACTCTTTGTCCTGGGGCTGGTCTTGAGATTCATCCCCATCCTGAACCTGCTCATGATCCTCCTCGACCTGCTGGGGCTGGCCCTGTGGATCGTCTGCATGGTCAAGGCCTATCAGGGGGAGTGGTTCAAGCTGCCGGTCGTCGGCGAGCTCGCCGCCCAGCAGGTCGGCGGCATCTAGCCCGCCGTTCCCAGGCCTCCCTCACGCGCGCTTCAGCTTTGGGGGCGTAGCTCAGTCTGGTTAGAGCGATGGCTTGTCAAGCCATAGGCCGCGGGTTCGAGCCCCGTCGCCCCCGTTTCTTACCAGCAAGCCCCTCCCGATGTAGCGGGAGGGGCTTTTGGTTCCAGCACGCCGAGCGACGGGGCGAGAACCCGCGAAGGGGGTCTGGGGGAAACTGCGAGTTTCCCCCAGATCATGGTGTCCGACTTGGAGGGAAGGGAGACCAGCCCCGCCGCAGGCGGGGCGATAGGAGGGAAACCGCAGGGTTCCCTCCTATGGAGCGAGGCCGAAGGCCGAGCGACGTTCGAGCCCCCGGAGCGAGCCGGCGATGGCCGGCTCGCGGAGTGCCGAAGCGAGCTCAATGTTGCTGCGAGCTTCGGCCGCCCCCGCCCTAGAATATGCCTGGCTCCGTTCTGCGAGCCTCGAAATAGGTTTGTGTCACCGGAATTCCCCGTGTTGCCGCGACCGGCTCGTTTGGCCTACAATGGGTGCACCATGATCCGGACGAAACGCATCTATGCCCCCGCCGCGCGCGAGGATGGGTGCCGGGTGCTGGTGGACCGCATCTGGCCTCGCGGCGTTTCAAGGCAGCGAGCCCAGATCAGCGGCTGGTTGAAGGCGGTGGCACCCAGCCCGGAACTGCGGCGATGGTTTGGGCACGATCCGGAGAAGTGGACAGAATTTATACGGCGGTATAGGCGCGAGCTGCGCCAACAGCCGTCAGCGTTGAGCAGCCTTCGAGCGCTCGTGCGAACACATCGGGTGGTCACGCTGGTGTACGCCGCTCGGGACGAGCACCATAACAACGCCATCGTGTTGCGACAACTCCTGGGACCGACGAGACCATAAGCGAGATGCAGCGCTGAGCTGAGCAACCACCCCCTGAACTCCACTAGAAACCGGCTCCACGCCTCTTCAGAAGTTCTCCGATCGCCCCGCCGCCCCCGTTTCTTTTTTTAATTTGTTGTAGTACAATCTGTTGCATGGGGCCTCCGCAGCTTGCGCGAGGGAAGACGACAGCGTCCAGAGATTTCTGGGTGCTGTTTTTCGTCGTGATGATAGCCTGCAGCTTTACGCCTGCGACCAGTGAGGCGAGGAATGGCAAGTATGTATCCCGTCCAGTGGTGACAACCGACGGGAAGTTCACCGGAGTAAATAATTTTCCATTTTCTGTTACAGTACGGAAGGTGGTAACTCCAGCGAAAGCCATCTTGGCGGATGGATTGTCTATTGCGTTGGACGGCGTTTCCCTGGAAGGAGTGCCGCCGGCAATTTACGAAAAGGGGTTACGCCTCAGCAAGAGATTGCTTGAAGGAAAAACCGTGAGCTTCTGGGGAAGAGATGAGCTGCCTGACGGGACGACCCTAGGCCGGATTCTCTGTTCAAGCGGGATAGGATTTCACCCGCTGGTGGCCAGGGATTCTTTAGGTCGGACATGGTTCAAGTGGACCGAGACAGTTGACCTCAACGCCGAACTTGTTGCGCAGGGATTCGCTCGCGTGGACACAGCGCATCTAGCCGAAGTGCCTTGGGTAGTGAGGGCTGAGATCGAGACGGCTAACCGCAACGCTCAGCAGGTCGAAGGGTTTGTTCCTCAAAAGGTGCCAACAAGTAATCCGGACATAGAGTACTTACTTGGCATCGAGAAAGGGGCGCAGCGAGAAGGGCGAGGCTTGTGGGGCATGCAATAAGACACCGCCAGTATTAGGAAGCAGGTGGACCAAGTCGGACCTCTTGTGACTGACACCATATCTGGAATTCCTCCAGGAACGCCCGCCAAGTCTCGGAATCAGTCCTTAGATCGCCCCGTCGCCCCCGCCAGATGAGGCCACGGCCCTCCGGGAACCCGAGGGCCGTTTCCGTTTCTCTGCGGGCCGGCGATGTGGTACAGTGATCCCCTCCTCCGTTGACGGCGCAT
>JAHFGZ010000007.1:21518-31546 GCA_023247155.1 Candidatus Omnitrophota bacterium | reverse complement strand
ATGGGGCGACCGTGGCGCCTGCACAATGAGGCCTCACCGGGCATGATTGGCGACTCGCGGTTGCTGGCGGCGCTCGCGAAGGTGGTGAAGCGGACGAAGGCCGACGGGGTCAGCGTGTGCGCCCACGCGACGACCCGCCGGGTGGTCCGATTCGCCTACGACGCGATCCACCAAACCCTCGTCCAGGAGCGCGTCAACGTCATCGTGAAGGTCGCCCGGGACCGCCGGGTGGGGGTGGCCAGCGCCGACACGCTGGAGCCGCAGGGGCTGGCGCGGTGCGTGCGCGCCGCCGAGCGGATCGCCCGGTATGCGCCGCCGCAGGAGAGCCTCGCCCCCCTGCCGGCGCGGCACCGCATCACGACGAGGGCCGACCATGTGCCGGCAACCGTCCGCCTCGCGCCGGAGGCCGCCGTCGCCTCGCTCAAGCGGCTCTTCCGCCTCTGCCAGGGCGCCGGGGCGTCACTGGCCGGGTCGTTCGTGCTCGGCGACGACGAGTTCGCCGTGGCCAACTCCGCCGGGGTCCGCTGCTACGCCGCGTCCACCGTCGCCGGCGCCAAGCTCGTCACGATGTACGGCCGGCTCTCCGGCTACGCCAGCGGGGTGCACCGGGACGTGCGCCGGCTCGACCTCGACACGCTCCTCCAGCGGTCGCTCAGCCAATCGCTCCACCGCCGGGAGCCGGTGACGCCCCCGCTTGGGTCCTACGAAGTGATCCTGGAGCCGGAGGCGGTCGCCGAGCTGATGGCGTGGCTCGGCTCGATCGCCTTCGGGGCGAAGAGCCTGGCGGAGCGGACCAGCTTCCTCGCCGGGCGCCTGGGAGAGCAGGTCTGCGACCGGCAGCTCACCATCTACGACGATGGCAACGACCCGGAGGCCTTGCGGATGCCGTTCGACTTCGAGGGCACGCCCAAACAGCGCACCGTGCTCATCGACCGCGGATGCGCCTCCGGCGTGGTGTACGACTCAGCCTATGGCGCGCGGTTCGGACGTTCCTCGACCGGCCACGCCATGCCCTACGATGAAACCGAGGGGCCGCTGCCGCTGCACCTTTGCCTCGCGCCGGGCCGGACCACCGTCGCCCGCATGATCCGCGCCTGCGCACGCGGCCTGCTGATCCCCCGCTTCCACTACGTCAACGGGCTGCTCAACCCGCGGGAGGCGCTGATGACCGGCCTCACGCGCGAAGGGGCGTTCCTCATCGAGGACGGCCGCGTGACCGCGCCGGTTGCGACCCTCCGGTTCACCCAGGGGCTGCTCGAAGCGTTCAGCCGCGTCCGGGGTGTTTCCCGGGAGCGCCGGCTCGTCGCCGACCCCAGCCAAGAGCTGGGCTGCGCGGTCCTGCCGGCGCTCCACCTCGCCGCGTTCCGGTTCACCGGCCGCTCCGACAAATGAGGAGGACTGGTCTATTTTTGCCGGCGAATGAGGGGAGCAAAAATGGACCTGTCCCCGGGACTATCGCGATGCGGCTGATCGCGGCGCTGCTCCCGCTGCTCGCCTTGGCGGGGTGCGCAGTGCTCACCCACCTCCCGCGGGTGGGCGACCCGCTCGGCCAGAAGCCGGCGCAGGCGCTCGATGACGGCTATGACGACCACGCGGGCGTCATCCATATCCACACGACCTACTCGCATGACGCGCACGGGCGGTTCGAGGACGCGATCCGCGTCGCCAACGCCCAGGGGCTGGACTACCTCATCTTCACGGAGCACAACACGCTCCAGCCGCTCCGGGAGGGGCGCCAGGGCTGGCACGGGTCGGTCCTGGCGCTCATCGGAATGGAAATCTCGACGCGCGACGGCCACTACCTGGCACTGAACGTGACGGAGGAGATCGACCGCCACCAGCTCACCACCCAGCAGGTCATCGATGAGGTCAACCGACAAGGGGGGGTTGGTTTCATCGCCCACCCGTACTTCAAGAGGGGTCGGTGGAAGGATTGGTCGGTGACGGGGTTCACCGGCATCGAGGTCTACAACGTCGCCCACGACACGCTCGACGAGAACCGGCTGCGGCTCGCCCTCTGGACGCTCACCGCGGCGGCCGAGCCCTTCTACCTCTCCCTCCTCGACCGGCCCTACGACCCGCTGGCGACCTGGGACGAACTCATCCGCCGGCGCGGCCGGATCGTGGGTATCGGGTCGGCCGACGCCCACGAGTTTCATCTCGCGGGGCTCACGTTCGCGCCCTACGCGGTCATGTTCCAAATGGCCCGCACGCACGTCCTGACCCCGCCGGGGGAGCTGACCGCCGAGGCGGTCTACGCGGCGCTCCGCCAGGGGCACGCGTACCTCTCCATTGAGCTGGCCGTTCCGGCGAAGGGGTTCCAGTTCGCGGCGACGGCCGATGGGAAGGTGGTCGGGATCATGGGCGATGAGGTCGCCCTGGCGCCCGACCTGCGCCTCGTCGCCTCGCTGCCCGCCCCCGCCCAGCTCTCGCTGTTCAAGGACGGCCGGCGCATCGCGTTGACGACGGGCGCGGCGTGGGAGATCCCCGTCACGCAGCCCGGCGCGTACCGCCTCGAGGCGACGCGGCACAACACGCCGTGGATCTTCTCGAACCCCATCTATGTGCACAAATGAGGAGGACTGGTCTATTTTTGCCGGCGGATGAGGGGGGCAAAAATGGACCTGTCCCCGGGACTATCGTTCGGCTGATCGCGACGAGCAGCCTGCTGCTCGTCACCGGCGGCTGCGCGTCGCTGCCGATGCACGGCCAGCCCGCCCGGCCCCCGCCGCTCCCGGCCGAGCTGTCATCGTACTACGACTACCCCCGCCGCGCGCACGGGACGACCGTGTTGCTCCTCGGCGAGCACCCCGGTTTTCGCGAGTTCCTGGTGCGGTTCCCGCTGGCGGCGGAGGACCTGGCGCCCACGGAGCCGGTGGTCGAGTGCGAGTGGTTCGAGTCGAAGGCGCCGGGCCGGCGGCCCGCCATCCTCTTCAACCCCATCCTCGGGGGCGACTACCCGCTCGAGCGCGGGATCTGCCGCTTCCTGGCGGCCCACGGGTTCCACGTCGCCCTGGTGCACCGCAAGACGCTCAAGCTCTCGCCGGAGCACCCGGTGGGGCATATCGAGCTCCTGCTCCGCCAGGGGGTGCTGCGCATCCGGCAGGTGGTCGACTGGATGGCCGCGCATGAGCGGGTCGATCCGGACCGGCTGGGCAGCTTCGGCATCAGCATGGGCGGCATCGCCAGCGTGGTGGCCGCCGCCGTCGAGCCGCGCCTGCGCGCGCACGTCGTCGCCCTCGCCGGCGGCAGCGTCCCGGACATCCTCGTCGCGTCGCCCGACCGGCTGCTGGCCAAGCCCCGCGCGCAGTACCTGGCGCGCAACCGCCTGGACCTGGCGACCCTGGAGGCGCGGCTGCGGCAGGAGGTGCGCACGGACCCGCTACGCCTGGCCCCGCACGTGGACGCGGAGGACCTGTTCATGGTCATCGCGGTCTTCGACCGCACCATCGGGCGGGAAAACGCCCTCCGGCTCTGGCGGGCGCTGGGACGGCCCCGAGTGACCTTCCTCCCCCTCGGCCACTACACCGCCTACCTCGCGCTCCCCTATCTGAAGTCCGCCAGCCTCCGCTTCTTCCGCGCGCGCCTCGCGCCTGCCGCTTGAAGCCGACGACCCCCCTCCTCTATAATGGTCCCATGCCACTCGAGAAGGTCATCCTGGCCAAACCCCGCGGCTTCTGCGCCGGGGTGGAGCGGGCCATCGAGGTCGTCGAGCAGGCCCTGGACCGCTTCCCCGGGCCGGTCTACGTCCGCAAGGAGATCGTCCACAACCGCCATGTCGTCAACGCGCTGCGGCAGAAAGGCGCGGTCTTCGTCGAGGAGCTGACCGACGTCCCGGAGGGCGCGACCGCCATCTTCAGCGCCCACGGCGTCTCCCCGGCGGTCCACGCCGCGGCCAAGGCGCGCCGGCTCAACGTGGTGGACGCCACCTGCCCGCTCGTCACCAAGGTCCACGTCGAGGCGGCGCGGTTCGCGCGGGAGGGCTACGCCCTCCTCCTCATCGGCCACCAGGGCCATGAGGAGGTCGAGGGGACCATGGGGGAGGCGCCGGAGGCCATCCGCCTCATCCAGACGGTCGAGGACGCCCGCACCGTCACGGTGCCGAATCCCGAGAAGGTCGCCGTCATCACGCAGACCACGCTGAGCGTCGACGACACCCGAGCGATCATCGAGGTGCTGAAGGCCCGCTTCCCCAGGCTCGTGGCGCCGCGCAAGGACGACATCTGCTACGCCACGCAGAACCGGCAGAACGCCGTCAAGGCGATCGCGCGGGCGGTCGAGGTGGTCCTCGTCATCGGCGCCACGAACAGCTCCAACTCCATCCGGCTCACGGAAGTCGCCGAGGATGCGGGCCGACGGGCCCACCTCATCAACGACGCAAGCGAGATCTCCCCCGCCTGGTTCGAGGGGGTGCGGTGCGTCGGCGTGACGTCCGGGGCCTCGGCGCCCGAGCACCTGGTCCGGGAGGTCGTGGACGCGCTCAAGCGCCTCGGCGCCTCGCAGGTGGAAGAGTGGGAGCTCGTGCGCGAAGACGTTAGCTTCGGCCTCCCCGCGGAACTGACGGGCGCAACCTGACCTCCCTCACCGAATACCTCTGGTTCCACACCAAGCAGCGCCGCGAGCTCATCAACATCACCGACACGGTGGAGACCCTCGTGACACGCAGCGGCGTACGCGAGGGGCTCTGCCTCGTGTCGGCGATGCACATCACGGCGAGCATCTGGGTCAACGACGACGAGGAGGGGCTGTGGAAGGATTTCTGGGAGCTGCTGGAGCGGCTTGCCCCGTCAGGGAAAGATTACCAACATCACCTGACGGGGGAGGATAACGGGGACGCGCATCTGAAGCGCACGCTCGTCGGCCACCAGGCGCTGCTGCCGATCACGAAGGGCCAGCTGGACCTCGGCCCGTGGGAGCAGGTGTTCTACGCCGAATTCGACGGCCGGCGCAAGAAACGGGTCGTGGTGAAGATCATCGGCGACTGATGGTAGGCCGCTGGGAATCTAAAATCCACAATCAACAATCCACACTCTCATCGGTCCTGCTGCAGCAATTGCTCAAGGTTGATGCGGTGGTACGTCGTCTGCGCGGCCGGGGTCAGGCCTCGGGCGTTGGCGATCCACGCGTCCGGCCAGGCGAACACGACGCTCTGGATGTTGGAGCGCGGCGCGACCGCCCGCGCGATCGCCCGGGCCGCCTCGGCGTCCAGCGCGCCGAACTGCGCGTGGAGCCCAGCCGCCTGGCCGAGGTAGCGCACCTCGTAGGCGGAGCCTGACGGAACCTCCAGCCCCGGCCGCCGCGGATCCCCTCCGGACGCAATCTGGCGCTCGCGGATCCCCGGGTCCATCGCGGTGTCCGCGCGGAACACCGCATCCGCCATCGGCCGCGCATAGGGCACCCGGTGCTCCGCCGGGTCATCCGCCTCAAACACGCGGGCGTGGCGGCGCGTCGTCTCGATGGCCACCGCGCGCTTCGCCTTCGCATCCGCCACGACGTAGTTGACCCCCACCGTCCGGCGCGCCTGCCGGATCAGCGACGCGGCCTCCTCCAGGGTGCTCGCCTCCTCGAGGACGCGCCGCATCACGAAGACCATCGGCTCGCCGCGGAAGGTCGCGTCCGCGGTCTCGGCCCCGATCTGGCCGATGGAGAGCCCCGTCTCGTTGATGCCGGTGAGGACGCCGATGAACCCCGCCCACCCGACGTTCACAAACGCCCGCTTCCCGCTCGGCCGCACCACGAAGACGACCGGGAACCGCTGGACGCCCGCCTCGATGTCCCAGTCGAGGTTGCGGACGTGGATGAGCCGGCCGCCGGCGGTCGCCCGGCCCCAGGCGGCGAAGTTGGAGCAGGAGTAGGTGCGGTCCGGGATGGCGTGGAGCCGGAACAGCTCGCGGAGCGGCACCCCGGAGCCGTCGGCCAGCCCGCGAAGCTCCTGCAGGGCGTCGGCCGGCACGAAGGGAACGGCCAGGGCCCACGCGCTGTCCAGCCACCAGTTCACCGCCATCGCGCTCACCCACGGGACCTTGAGGTAGCCGCGGAAGAAGCCCAGCACGTGCCGCAGGGATGCGTGGACCTCCTCGCGCAGCGCCTCCCCGTGCCGGCGGCCCAGCTCGTACGGCCCGCCCGCCAGCCGGACGACGCGCAGGCCGCCGATCGACTCCGCCTCGACGGCGAGACCGGGTGCCGCGACGAGCCAGGCGGCGATCGCCGCCAGCACGACACGGAGGCGGAGCGGAGGCGTGGCCTCTCTCGTGGAGCGCGTCATCGAGCCTCCGGCTTGAGCCGGCCGAGCATCTCGATGAGCCGCTCGACCACCAGCTCGCCCGTCCGGGGGCCGTTGAACGCCATGGACGATTCGTACCGCTTCGCGCGATAGAGCGCTTCGGGGACGCAGTAGCCGATGTAGTCGCTGGCAAACCCGATGAGCATGGGCCGGAACCCATTGGCCTGCGCGGCGCGCTTGAGCCGCATCCCCAGCTCGGCGCTGAGGTCGCACGGCGCCCCGACGAACGCGGTCCCGCCCACCGTCACCACTGAGAGCGTCGCGTCATCGTCGACGAGCCGCTGTCCGATCCCGCGCGGCAGCGTCAGCCGCCCCAGACGGACCTCGGCCGGCGGAAGCGCCACGACCTGCTGAGCCGCCCCGACGTCGTGCGGCAGCTCCATGACCGTCCTCGCCAGGAGCAGGAGGGCGCCCGCCTGTTCGGCCAGCGAACGGCCGATCCGTTCAGCCGGCTCAAACCCCTCGCCCGCCTTCACCGGCCCCTGATCGGCGACGGCGCCGGCGAAAAAGAGGCCGACCGCCCCCGGGAACCGCCGCTCAAGCTCGTTGACGGCGACGCCCGGATAATCCGCCGAGACCTGCCTGTTCCACGACCCCAGGGTGGTCGGATGCGCCGCGAAGCTCACCAGCACCGCCAGCGGCTCGCGGGTCTGCTCCCTGAGCACCCCGACCACGGTGAGCTCCGCATCCACCGGGCCGCTTGGATCGACGCGGTTGCGCACCAGCCCCTCGGTGGGCCCCGCGAGGGAGACCAGGCGCACCGGCTCCACCGCCTCGTGCGCCCGGACCACCGCCTGCGCGATGGCCCGCACCAGCTCCTCGAAGACCGCGGGATCATAGTGACCCATCGAGAGCTTTTCGAGGAACCTCGCCCCGTACGCCCCGGGGCCGGAGTGCGTGTGGGTCGCCGCGAGGAGCAGCGTCAGGCGCTCCGGCAGCCCCTGCGCCGCGAGGCGTCTGCGCACGGCGTCAACGAGCCGCTCGTCGACGATGAGCAGGTCGCAGCTGACGAGCGCCGCCGTGGTGTCGCGGTCCTGGAGGACCAGCGCCCGCGCCCCGACCGGGTCATGGACGCCGGTGGAGGGTTTTCCCTTCCGACGGCTGTAGCCGGCGAGCGGGACCTTGGCGGGGAGGACGAACGGCTCGCGCGCGGCGCCGGCCAGCACCTCGTCCGCCGCCCGCGCGCCCGGCTCGGTCCACGCGACGGCGGCCAGCAACAGTCCCGGTGCCAGGCACCATTTCGCTATGTTTCGTATCGAGGGCGAAATGGAGCCAGGCACCGGACGCATGGCTACGCAGCGTCCCCGGACGCGTCCAGCAGCTCCCGCGCGAGCCCCAGCGCCTCCTCCGCGGTGCGGATGCGCCCCTCCGCCTGGGCCTCCTCGATCGCCCCGAGCAGCGCGCCGATGCGCGGGCCGGACGGGAGGCGGAAGGTCTGCATCAGCTCGTGGCCGGTCACCAGGCGCGGCGGTCTCACGACCTCCTCCGCCCGGAAGAAGTAGGCGTTCAGGATCTCCTCCAGCCGGCTGCGCTGCAGGTCGATCTGATCGACGCGAGATTTGGAGCCCCGCGTCGCCAGCCGGTCGGCCCACCAGGTGAGCAGGCAGGCGGGGCCGTGCTCCCCCAGCTCCTTGAAGAACCGGTAGGTGGCGCGGCGCGTGAGCTGCGGCTCCCGGCTCAGGAAGCCGGGGCGCAGGTGGTGGAGCACCACCTGGCACACGAGGTCCGCCTCGCGGTTGGACAGGCGCAGCCGCTTGACCATGTCGACGGCCAGCGCAGCGCCGGTCTGCTCATGGCCGCGGAACCAGATCTCCCCATCCGCCTCCACCGTGCGGCGGGCGGGCTTGCCGACGTCGTGCAGCAGCCCGGCCAGCTTGATCAGCCCCTTGCGCGAGCGCCGCTCCACCAGTTCCTCAGCGCAATACCGCGTCAGCGGCCCGCGCAGCGGCGCCGAGAACTCCTCGAACGCCACGAGGAACCGGTCCGCCTGCGCGACCGTCTCCAGCTGATGCCCGAGGACGTCCAGGTGATGGAACGTCCCCTGGTCCAGCCCGCGGCCGGGCACCAGCTCCGGAAACAGGACGTCGAGCGCCCCGAGCTCGTTCAGCGCGCGGATGGCGACGGCGGCGCGGTCGGTCTCGAGGATGGCCAGCAGCTCGTCCCGCACCCGTTCGCCGGACACGCGCGACAGCCCCGGCAGGGCGCTGCCCATCAGCGGGGTCGCGGCGGGATCCAGGATGAAGTCCAGCTCCGCGACGAACCGGAACGCCCGCAGGATGCGCACAGGATCTTCCGCAAACGTCTCGGGAAAACACGGCAGGAGCCGCCGCGCGGCGAGCGCCGCGCGGCCGTCGAGCGGATCGATGAGCGGTGGCGCCTGCGGGGCCCGCAGCCAGTCCTCCAGCCGCGCGGCCATCGCATTGATCGTGAAGTCCCGCCGGCGCAGGTCCGCCTCCAGCGTCGAGCCGCGGAACTCGCTCACGTCCAGCTCGATGCGCGTCCCGTCGGCCGTCACGACGACCCGCGCCGTGCCCCACGTCTCATCCAGCGGCACGAACGCCCCGCGCAGCTGCGCGGCGAGCGCGCGCGCCAGGGCGAGTGCGCCCGACGGCACCGCCAGGTCCACGTTCAGGCCCCGCCGCGCGCGCGCAAGGCACTGGTCGCGCAGGAATCCCCCGACGAGATACCACGGCGTGCCGCGCGACCGGGCGAACGCCTGCACGCGGGTCAGCGTCGCCGTGAGCGCGGGCGGGATGTCACGCATCGGCCTGCGAAGAACCGCTTGACATCCCAGGCGCGTCTGGCAGAATAGTATCAATCATCCAGTGTGCAATCGTCATCATTCATGCCGCGACGTTCCAAATCCACCGAGCTCCTCGAGTTCGAGATCTCCTTCTACGAGAAGCTCCTCCAGGCCTACCCCGACTTCGTCGATGTCCTCCTCCCGCTGGGCACCGCCTACACGCGGCGCGGCCTCCACGAGAAGGGGCTGTCCGTCGACCTCACGCTGACGCGCCTGCGCGGGGACGACCCGCTGACGTGGTATAACCTCGCCTGCAGCTATGCCCTGCTGAAGCGGGTGGATGATGCCCTGACCGCGCTGCGGCGGTCGTTCGAGCTCGGCTACACGGACGTGCGCCACCTGCAGCAGGACCCGGATCTGGTGAACCTGCGCCAATCCCAGCAGTACCGTCACTTCCTCGAATCGTTCGCCTCGACGACTGCGGCGAAAACGCCGCAGGCCCCGCCCGGCACCGGCTCGGCGCCGCCCACCGCTTAATCCTTCTTCCACAGGCCGCGCCGGTCCCGGCGCGCCGCCTCGGCCAGCGCGCGGAAGCGCTCCGCATGCCGCGCGTTGGGCGGGATGGTCAGCGGCTGCGCCAGGCCCGCCCGCAGGAGCTCGACGTTCGCCATCACCTCGTGTCCGTCGGGGGGAGACCCGCCTTCGGCGGACGCGGACACGTAGACGTAGGCGAGGAGCCGGCCGAACCGGTCGTGCGTCTGGACGTCGTACTCCAAGCGCACCGGCTTGCCTTCGACGAGGCGGCGGTTGAAGTCCGCCGCCTCGCGCCCCATCGGTTCGGGATCCTCGACCCACCCCGCGCCCTCCCGCCGGCGCACCTCCGGCGCATCGATCCCGATGTACCGCACGAGCCGTCCATCGGCCAGCTCCACCGTGTCCCCGTCCACCACCCGCCGGACCGTCGAGCGCTCCGGTAGCGACGACCTGCCTGCGCCGCGCTCA
>JAHFGZ010000007.1:0-21418 GCA_023247155.1 Candidatus Omnitrophota bacterium | reverse complement strand
CGGCGCATCGATCCCGATGTACCGCACGAGCCGTCCATCGGCCAGCTCCACCGTGTCCCCGTCCACCACCCGCCGGACCGTCGAGCGCTCCGGTAGCGACGACCTGCCTGCGCCGCGCTCAGCAGCAGCCGTTTCGGCGCGGCAGGCAGGGCCGCAGCTCGACGCGGCGAGGACAAGGGCGCCCAGCAATGATACGAGATGAAGACGGCGGGCCAAGACAAGCAGAAGGCTGCTCTGTCGAAGACCTCGTGGCGGCCAAAAGTGCCTGGCACTTTGCGAGCGGCGAATCCCTTCAGGCAAAGTGCCTGGCTCTTTTGGCCGACGGGAAAAAGTGCCAGGCACTTTTTCTCGACCGGCCACGCCGCTGGAAAAAGAGCCAGGCACTTTTTCCCAGCCAGGTCTTCGACAGAGCAGCAGAAGGCTACTTCCTGAGCGGCTGGCCGACCTTGGCCTCAAGCGACTGGACCTTCTGGGTGATGCGGCCGGGCCCGGGCTTGTCCTTGCGGTCGTCGATACGGATCGTCGTCATGACCCGGCTGCTCGATCCCAGCATCGCCTGATGGCACTGCTTGGCGAGCGTCATGATGCGGTCCCACTCCCCTTCCACGACGGTGCCCATGGGGCCGACGCGGTAGTCCAGGCCGCTGTGGTCGATGAGCCTCGCGATCTCGGCCAGCTGCGCGCTGAGGCTGGCGCTGTTGGTCCCAATCGGGATGATCTCAAACTCAGCGAGCATGCGGGACCACCTCCTGTGCACCACTATACCAAGCTGCCCCCATCACGTCAAAACAAAAGCCCCGCCCCCACCGACGTGGAGACGGGGCCTGAGGGCGCTCGGCGCGTCACCCGAGCAGCCACCGACCTGCCATCAATCCGCCAACTGGCAGGAAGATGAACCCCAGTGCCGCAACCGGCACCCAGGGCAGGCGCAGGTGGACGAAGGTGGCCTCCAGCGTCAGCGGTTCCTGCGCGGTCATCAGCCGGTTGAACCGATAGACCGTGCCGGATTTCGGCAACCGGACCTTGAGCGGCAGGATGCCGGTCTCCTGCAGACGGTCGGCGAGCGCTCCGACCGCCGCCTCAAACTGCTCGGGGTCATCGGGTCGCCCGAACGACGCCATGCTCTTGGGTGCCACCGTCCTGGAGAACCCCTTGCCCTCGTCTGACTCTGTGGCGGCGTTATGGCCGACCCGCGCTTCTCGATCGCGCTGCCGAGATCGGTCATCGAGCAGGGCCTCGATTGACGAGGGGGAGCCGGACATCGGAGGCGTGGCGGCCAGCGCGAGCGGCTGGTGAAACGGCTCCTCAAGGAACTCAAAGGCCGCAGCCCCCCGCTCGAGGTTGCCGCTCATGCGGAGGAACTTGATGGCATGCGGCGCATAGAGGAACCAGTTGGCCACCGTCGTCGGCACATCCAGCACCGGCCCGTGAAGGCTCATCTGCCCGATGCGGACCAGCGCCGGCCGCTGCTCAAAATACACCAGTTCCACCGGCACCGTGTCCGCGGCGTCCGTCATGACGTCCAAGGGAACGAGGAGCGCCTTCCCCGTCCCTTGGGCGGGCTTCACCGATTTCCCGTTGACGAGGCAGCTCCAAAGGGTGGCCCCATCCGGCAGGGTCACCTCGACGAACTGCTTCTTGTTGGCTTTGATGAGGTACGACGCGCGGGTCAGCAGCTCCCCTTGCTGCGAGAGAACGGTCACCAATTCCGCCTGCTCCGCGATCGCCGCCAACACCGGGTGATCCTCATGGCGGGTCAGCGTGAGCACTGCGCGATACGGATGCTGGTGGTACTTGAACGCCAACGTCACGGCCGATCCGGCGAATCGCCTCAAGGCCTCCGGGAGCTCTTTGACATCGATGCGGTTGATGCCTTCGACCGACTGGGGCGAGAGCTCAATGCTGCCCTCCCGTGACACCGCCAGATACCCGCGCTCCTGCTGCACCCCTTCCAGCCGGATCGCCGGCACGGTGTAGGCCTCGTGCTGGGCTGCGATCGTCTGTTCGCCTTCCACGACGAGCTGGTAGACCGTCTCCTTGAGGGGAACGCCTAACGTGATGCGCAGCGTCTTCTTGCCCGCCGCCTCGGTCACCTGCCAATCGTCAATCCCGGAGCCGCGGACGTTGAGCACGTTCAGGTCAGACGGCAGATGCAGGAGCAACGCGTTCGTCTGGCCCTGCGCGATCCGGTACCCGATGATCGACGTGACACGGGCCAGCTGCTCTTCCACGGTGACCAGCGTCTGGACCTCGCCGTAGAGCACCGGCTCCACGTGGACCGGTGCCGCCGGTTTGGTTCGCCACCGCAGGTCGATCCGGTTCGCCGCCCCCAGACGCGCGGTCAGCTTCACGCCGTTGCGCGGGCCGTCCGGCTGGCTCTCGACATAGAGCTGATCCGCCTGACGGAGCTCGACCTCCCGGCGCGGCACGAGGAACGTCATCGTGGAGAACGTCGCCCGCGGAATGCCAAGCTGGATGCCCTCAAACTGGCTGTCCTGCGCGAGGAGATGGGAAAACTTCACGACGACGGTGTAGCGCCCTTTGCGCAGCGCCGCCAGCACGTAGGAGTCACCGTGGGGGACGATGTGCGCCTCGCCGGATTTCTTCTCGATGGCGATCTCGGTGACGGCCGCCCCCTGGATGGCCAGCGGTACGTCGGTCCACCCATCCTGCAGCACGCGAATGGTGTAGCGAGCCTCCATGCGGGCAATCTGTTCCTTGAGTTCCCCAGCATACGCCGCTGACTCGATGACCCAGGGGACCCCCTCCCCCGGCATGGGGATTCGCGTCGCGAACGCCGCCGGCGCCCACGCCAAGCATCCCACCAAGATCCCCACCGCGCTTCGCCCGATGCGTCCCATCAGCCACCTCCCGTGGTGATCGGTCCTGCTGCCCATGTCGTTCCTCTGCCTCCCTCGCCTCATACGACACCGGAGGCGGGAAAAGTTCCACCACCTCTGAGGCCATGCAGGGTTCGAGAGGACGAGCGCTACTCTGACGGGACGAGCTCGAGCGAGATGGGCACCCAGGGGGATGGGGTACCTGGTGCGGGCAGCGCGGGGGCTATCGGTTGGCCGGCCTCGCTGGAGAAGTGCTGGAGGAGCTGCGGGACCTCTGCGGCAGGCAGCGTGATGGAGAGGTGATGGTCGCTGGTGGCGACGGCCCATCCGTTCTGTGCGCGCACCCATTCGGTCACCTGGATCATCGCCGTGGCCACATTGGTGACCCGCCACCGCACCTGGAGCAGGACTGGCGCTTCACGAGATGCGGCTGGCGGTGCCTGGACGGACGAGACGGACAGAGGGGTTGGCTGGGCAGCGTTGGCTGGCAGAGGACCCGCTAGCCCCGTCACCGCGGTGGCGGCGCCCGGGCCGGACGCTTCATGCTGACTCATCAGCGCCGTCTGACCGGCCACCTCGTTGCGCGGTTGGTCGAGTTCTCGGCTGGTTGGAACCGGCAGGTCCTTGAAGAACCCCTCAGCGACCTCGGCCTCCTGGTCGGCCTCGACGCGCTCCGCTTGGACGGCGGCGCGTTGACCCCGCGCGTCCTGGATGGTTTTCATGCGAGCCACCTTGTCCTCCAAGGCATCCTGATGGTAGGAACGGCCCGTCGCAAGCTGCAGCAGAGGCTGTGCCGCGTTGTCCCGGCGGACCGGTCCAGAGAGATGCACGACCACGATCACCAGCATCGCGGTGGCGGCAAGCGCAGCACCATGGAGGGGCAGGCCGGCTGGCCAGGGCGCCAGGAACCGTTGGACGGCGGCGCGCCACCACGGCGGATGCTGTAACTTCCCGTGGATACCAGGCAGCAGGTCCGGCACCGCAGGGGATCCCAGGGTCCGTAGCGCCTGCAGCATCTGGCGAAGCGACACCAGCTCGCCGCGACAGCCGGCACACCCGCTCAGGTGCGCCTCCAGCTGAGCGCGCTGCTCAGATGTGAGCCGCTCATCCACATAGGGGGACAACCACCGGCGATAGTCAACGCACTGCATCAGAGTTTTCCGTCCAAGAGGGCACGCAGCCGCAGCCTGGCGCGGTTCAGCCGCGACTTGACCGTGCCGACACGACACCGCAACACCTGGGCGATCTCCTCATAGGAGTGCCCCTGCAGATCCCGAAGGATGACGATGGTCCGGGAGGCCGCATCCAGCGACTGCAGCGCCTCCAACACGAACCGCTGCTGTTCACGCGCCGCAGCCGCGTGCACCGGGGTTGGTGAGGGGTCCGCGACCTCACGAGCGATGTCCCCCTCCCCTCCGGCCACAGGGTCGTCCAGCGAGACGGCGATCAGGCGTCGCCGCCTGGCCCACCAGCGGCGGCGGTTCCGGCACAGGTTCATCGTAATCGACACGAGCCACGTTGACAATTTGGCCTCTTGCCGGAAGGCGCCAAGCGACCGAAACGCGCGGACGAAGGCGTCCTGGGCCACCTCCTCCGCTTCGTGCCCGTCGCCCAGCATCCGCAGCGCGACGCTGAACACCATCCGCTGATGGCGCAGGACGAGCCGGTCGAACGCGCCGAGGTCTCCGCGTCGCGCCTGGTCGATGAGCGTCGCCTCCCCGGGGTCGCCGCCCGGCGGCGCCTGGCCTCCTGGTTGATGAGACACCGGATCGCGCCCCATCGTTCCGTCACCCATCACGCGGCTGCCCGCTCCGCGACTCGAATCCGCTCGCTGATCCGGGGATGGTCGTAGAAGACCAGCTCAATCCAGCGCGGGGGGTTCGGGTCGGCGAGGTTCAGCGCACCGAGCCGGCGCAGCGCCGCGGCATACGCGGCGGGTGACGCCGTCACGTCGACGGCGAAGCGGTCCGCCTGCCATTCGAAGTGCCGCGAGAGCCCGTTCTGCAGGGGCAGGCTCGCCAGCCCCAACACCGAGAACCAGAGCAGGAGCGCTGGCAGTCCCGCGATGTCGTCGAGCCCGCGCAGGCCCAAGGCCGCCATCCCGCGCTGCCCGACCAGGTCGGTGAGCCAGAAGGCGAGCCAGGAGCCGATCGCGCTGACGATCAGCAGCGCGGTGACGTGGTGGTAGCGATGGTGCGCCAGCTCATGCGCCAGGACCCCCTCGATCTCCTCCGGCGGGAACTCCGCGAGCAGCGTATCGGCGAGCAGGACGCGCCGGGTCTTCCCCAGTCCGGCCAGCGCGGCGTTCGCCTTCCGGGTCTCGGCGCCGAGATTGAACCGGAACACCCCCAGGGCGGAGAGGCCGGCGCGCCGGCAGAGCGCCAGCAGCCGGCGGGCCAGGTCCTCATCCTGCAGGGGTGCTGTCTTGTAGAAGATCGGCAGGAGCACCGTGGGGAACGCCCGGGCCATCACGATGCTGAAGCCGACCCAGGCCGCAGCCGCCCACAGCGGCCAGCTCGCGGGGGCATGGCGCAACAGCGCATAGAGCGCCTCGAGGACCACCGCGCCCAGGACCGCGCTGACCCCGAGCGCCTTCGCCTGCCGGACGCCCCACGCCTTGAGGGTCATCCGGGAGAGCCCGAACCGATGCTCCAGGCGGAACGAGCCGTAGAACTCAAGCGGCAGCATGACGAGGGAGTAGGCCAGCCCGAACACCGCGAGGTAGCCCAGGAGCCGCAGCGGCTCCGATGCGACGCGGTCCGCCCACCACCGGGCGAGCTGCCGCGAGGCGCCGGACCACTGGAAGGCCGCCAGGGACGCCAGGGCCGCCGCGAGGTTGAGGAACAGCAGCCGGTACCGGATGCGCGCGTAGGCCCGCGCCGCCGTGTCCGTGTCGGTCATGCGACCGCTGCCGGGGCGCGGGCCGGGCCGCCCCGGAAGGCGAAGCCACGCGCGAGGAACCGGCGATACGCCTCCGCCTGCAGCTCCGGCGGGGCGCCGGCGGTTCCCGCGTACCGCTGAAACAGCCCCGTCACCGTCGAGAGCGCGTCCAGTCCCTGGCAGGAGCTCCAGGCGATCCGCGTCCGCCTGGCCAGCACATCAGTCACCGTGCAGGCGAGCTCCCGCGTGATGGCATGGGCCAGCTCCGCCTCGAGATAGTCGTGATGCGGGCAGACCGGCTGCGCGAGCGACGGCTCGCGGTCGATCAGCCGCAGGACGTGCAGGGCGCCGATCCCATACCGGACGAGCAACCGGGCCAGCACCTCCGGATCCACGGCGCGCGTCAGCTCCTGCCAGAGCGCCGGCGAGGCCTCCCCCACGGTCTCCAGCAGGCTCACCTGGTCCGTCAGGCACCGGTCCGCCTGGACCCGGAGCCGGGTCACCAGCAGGTCCACCGCGTCTTGCGCCATGCGGCGGTACGTCGTGAACTTCCCGCCCATGACGCTCACGAGGCCCCATGGGTCCACATTGACCGCGTGCCCGCGCGAGGCGCTCGTCGCGGCGCCGGCGAACGCCAGGAGCGGCCGGGCGCCGGCGAACGTAGCGATGACGTCATCCGCATCCAGATGGAGCCCGGGCAGCACCCGGTTGACCCCGTCGAGCAGGTAGCCGACCTCCTCGGCACCTGCGGCCAGCGCCTCCAGCGGGCCGCGCACCGGGCCCTCCGTCGTCCCGACCAGCGAGTAATCGCCCCACGGCAGGATGAAGAGCATCCGCGCATCGGCGCGCCCCTGCACCAAGAGCGCCTGCCGCGCGAGGCGCGGGAGGACGAGGTGGATCCCTTTGGTGGGCGCGAGGCGAGCGGGAGTGCCGGCGACACTCATCTGACGGATGGCATCCGCCCATGGCCCGGCCGCGTTGACGACGATCCGCGCCTGGACGTCAAACGTGCGGCCGGTCAGGAGATCCTCGACGGCGCCGCCGCAGACGCGATGGTCCGTCTTGAGCAGGGCGCGCACCCGGACGTAGTTGGCGCAGGCGGCCCCCAGGCTGACCGCCTGGAGGATGTTGGCCAGGCACATCCGCGCGTCGTCCATCTGGCAGTCGGCGAAGAGGCCCCCCGCCCGCAGCCCGTCGAGCCGCAGGCCGGGCTCACGTGAGACCGCGCGCCGGGCGGAGAGCAGGTCGTGGGGCCTGATGTTCCGCCCAACGGCCAGCAGGTCGTAGAGCCACAGGCCGGCGCGGATCTTCCACACCGGCCGCCGGTCGCCCGCGTACACCGGCAGCAGCAGGGAGAGCGGATGGACCAGCCCCGGTGCGATGGCGCGCAGGGCGCTGCGCTCGCGCAGGCTCTCGAACACGAGGCGCAGGCGCCCGTGCTCGAGATACCGCAAGCCGCCGTGGATCAGCTTGGAGGTCTTGGAGCTCGTGCCGCTGGCGAAATCGCCTTGCTCGACGAGCGCGACGGAGAGCCCGCGCATCGCGGCATCCCGCGCGATGCCGGCGCCCACGATCCCGCCGCCGATGACGAGCACGTCGAACGTCCTCGCCCGCAGCCGGGCCAGCCCCGCCTCGCGCTGGCTGATCATGCGGATCCTCGAGCCGACCGCACCCGGGCCACGGCCTCCCGCCACCCCGCATAGCGCCGCGCGCGCTCGGATGGGCGCATGCGCGGATGGAACGCCCGCTCGGGGCGGCCCACGAACCGCGACAGATCCCGCGGCGCCCACCAGCCGATCCCGATCCCCGCCAGCAGCGCGGCGCCCTTCCCGGTATTGGCGACCGAGGCGGGCCGCACGACCGGGATCCCGAGGAGGTCGGCCTGGAACTGCATGAGCCAGCCGTTGTGCGCCGCTCCCCCATCCACGCGCAGCTCGCTCAGACGGATGCCGCTGTCCCGCTCCATCGCCTCGACGACATCCCGCGTCTGGTAGGCGAGCGACTCCAGCGTCGCCCGCACGAGGATGTGGCGGTTGGATCCCCGCGTGAGCCCGACGATGGCCCCGCGCGCGCCCATGTCCCAATACGGCGCGCCCAGCCCGACGAATGCCGGCACGACGTACACGCCGCCGGTGTCCGGCACCGCGCGGGCGATCGCCTCGGTCTCCGCGGCCCGGCGGATCAGGCGCAGCTCATCCCGCAGCCACTGGATGGCCGCCCCGGCAATGAACACGCTGCCCTCCAGCGCGTAGGCGGGGCGCCTCCCTCCGCCGTAGACGAGGGTGGTGATCAGGCCGTGGCGGCTCGGCGCCATCCGCGAGCCGGTGTTCAGCAGGAGGAAGCAGCCGGTGCCGTACGTGTTCTTCGCGGTGCCGGGCGACAGGCACCCGTGCCCCACCATGGAGGCCTGCTGGTCCCCGGCGACGCCGGCGATGGGGATGCCGGAGGGCAGCGGGCCGGCTCCCGCCGTCACGCCGAAGCGAGCGCTGGAGGGCAGGACCTGCGGGAGCAGCGACGCCGGCACCCCGAGGAGCCGCGCCAGCGACGGGTCCCACCGGCCGGTCCGGATGTTGTAGAGCAGCGTGCGGGAGGCGTTCGTCTCGTCCGTGGCATGGACCTCGCCGCCGCTCAGGTGCCAGAGGAGCCAGCTATCCACCGTCCCGAACGCGAGTGAGCCGCGCTCGGCCCGCCGCCGCGCGCCGGGCACATGGTCCAGGAGCCACCGGATCTTCGTGCCGGAAAAGTACGCGTCGAGGACCAGGCCCGTCTTGCGCCGGAGGGCCGGTTCGTCGCCTCGCCGCTTGAGCCGCTCGCACAGCTCGGCCGTGCGGCGGCACTGCCAGACAATCGCGTTGGCGATCGGCCGGCCGGTGCGGCGGTCCCAGACGATCGTCGTCTCGCGCTGGTTCGTGATGCCGACCGCCTGGACCCGGCGGCCGCTCACCCCCCCGGCGGCCAGCGCCCGACGGATGACCGACCAGGTCACCCGGAGGATCTCCTGCGGACGGTGCTCCACCCAGCCGGGGCGCGGGTAGTGCTGCGGCAGCTCCGCGTAGGCGGAGGCCACCACGCGGGCGCGCCGGTCCACCACCAGGACGGTGGTGCCCGTCGTGCCCTGGTCGATCGCCAGAATCACGCCCTTCCCTGTCGAGCCCATGCGGCTACAAGTATACACCGTCGCCTATGTTATAATGCGAGCCATGATGTCGCGCGACGCGTTGCAACGCTATGCCGAGGCGTCGGCGCGCGCCGCGAAGGCCGCGGGCGCGCTGCTCATCCGCCACCTGGGACGCCACGGCGCGGTCGAGACCAAGCGCAGCGCGACCGACCTCGTGACCAAGGTGGACCGGGCCGCCGAGCAGCTCATCCGCCGCGCCCTCCAGCGCATCGCGCCGCGGTTCGGCTTCCTGGGCGAAGAGCGCGGGGCGCGGGGCGGGACGGCGCCCTACCGATGGATCGTCGATCCGCTGGACGGGACGAACAATTTCGTGCACGGCCTGCCTCTCTTCGGCGTCTCCATCGGGCTGCAGGGCGACGGCACGATGCTCGTGGGCGTGATCTACGACCCCATCCGCCGGGAGCTGTTCACCGCGACGAAGGGCGGCGGGGCGTTCCTGAACGGCCGCCGCATCCGCGTCTCGGCGACGCGCGCGCTCAGCCGCAGCCTGCTCTCCACCGGGTTCTCGTCCAAGTTCCTCACCCGCAGCGAGCCCTACCTCGGCTGGTTCCGGACGCTGCAGCGCCATTCGCACGGGGTGCGGCGCATCGGCTCGACCGTCTGGTGCCTGGCGGCCGTGGCGGCCGGCCGCCTGGAGGGGTTCTACGAGCGGGACCTCTGGCCGTGGGATATGGCGGCGGGGATGCTGCTCGTGGCGGAGGCGGGCGGGACCGTCACGGACGTGGCCGGGCGGCCCCCGGTCTTAGAGCGCGGCCGCCTCGTCGCCACGAACGGCCACATCCACCGCGACCTGCTGCGGCTGCTGAACCGAAGCGGACGGTGAGGCTCCTCACCGCTCCAGGAGGGCGAAGGTCTCCAGGTGGTTGGTCTGCGGGAACATGTCGAACGCCTGGACCGCGGCGAGCCGGTAGCGGGGGAAGCCCGTGCGCAACGCCCCCAGGTCGCGGACGAGCGACTGGATGTTGCAGGAGAGGTAGGCGATCTGGGCGGGCCGGGCGGCCAGAATCGATGCGATCGCCCGAGGATGCAGGCCGGCGCGCGGGGGATCCACCACGACGACGTCCGGCTTCGCCTCCTGGAGCCAGAACCGTCGGTCCAGGAGCAGCGCCTCCACCCGTCCGGCCCGGAACTCCACGTTGCGCACCCCGTTCAGCGACGCGTTCAGCGCCGCCAGCTCCAAGTGGTGCGGCTCCCCGTCAATCCCGTAGACCTTCCGCACCCGTGAGGCGAGATAGAACGCGATGAGCCCCAGCCCGCAGTAGAGGTCCCACGCCACCCCGTCCGCGCCGGGGCGCAGGCGCCCGCACACCGTCGTGTACAGCCGGTCCGCCTGGACGCTCGTCGGCTGCAGGAAGCTCAACGGGTGCAGCTTGATCCGGAACGGCCCCAGCCGCTCCTCCAGGTGGGGTGCGCCCTCCAGCAGGATTAATTGCTCCGGGACGGCCACGTCCGCCACGCGGCCCGTCAGGCCCCAGTAGAAGCTTTCGACCGCGGGATGGCGCGCCACCACGTCATGGGCCATCCCCTCCACCACCGCGCGCACGGCCGCGCCATTCCCCGCCGTCCCGTCGGCGGATCCGGGTGAGGTCATCAGGCACACGAGGATGCGGCCCGTCGCGCGGCTGCTGCGCACGAGGAGGTACCGGAAGAATCCCTGATGGGTCCGGGGATGGTAGGGCGGCAGCCCTGTCCGGACGGCCGCGTCCCGGACATCGCGCAGCACCCGGGTCACCGGCTCCGGCAAGAGCAAACAGTCGTCGAGGTCCACCACGCGCCAGAAGGAGCGCGCGGCGTGGTAGCCCAGCGCCAGCCGGCCGTCCCACTCCCCGAAGGTGAACTCGGCCTTGTTGCGGTACCGCCAGGGGTCCTCCAGCCCGATCAGCTCCACCGGCGGCGCCTCGCCCAGCGCCGCGAGCGCGCGGCGGATCCGGTCGCGTTTCAGCGCCAGCTGATCGGGATAGGCCAGATCCTGCAGGGTGCAGCCCCCGCACGTCCCGAAATAGGGGCAGGGCGGGTCCACGCGCGCGTACGCGGCCTTCTCCTGAACCAACAGCTGCTCAGGACGCATCCGTTCACCAGCGCCGGCGCGGGCGCAGGAGCAGGATGCCCAGCATCCCGCTGATGAACCCGCCGATATGGGCCCAGAACGCGATCCCGCCGACGTCGGCGACCTGGCCCAACGCCGTCAACCCCTGCACCCACTGCAGCAGGAACCAGAGGCCGAGAAAGAGGAAGGCCGGCAGCTCCACCTGCTCCCAGAACAGCCAGAGCGGCACCAGCGTCACGATGCGCGCGGAGGGGAAGAGCAGGAGGTAGGCGCCCAGCACCGCGGCGATCGCGCCGCTGGCCCCCACCATGGGCACGGACGAGGCGGGTGTCATGAGCAGCTGGATGACGGCGGAGGCCACCCCGCCGCCGAGATAGAGGAGGAGGAACCGGGCGTGCCCGAGCCGGTCCTCGACGTTGTCCGCGAAGATCCAGAGGTAGAGCATGTTCGAACCCAGATGGAAGAGCCCCCCGTGGAGGAACTGGAAGGTCAGCAGCGTCAGGAAGAGGCGCGGCCAGTCCAGGAAGTCGCTGGGGCTCGCCACCATCCAGTGGGCGGGCACGACGCCAAAGCGATACAGGAACGGCTCGATGGCGGCCCCTTGCCCGAGCTCCAGCAGGAAGGCGGCGACGTTCGCCACGAGCAGCAGCCGCGTCACCCAGGCGACGCGGCGGGATGGGATGTTGTCACGGAGGGGGATCATCCCACCCCGACCAGGCAGATCCCCGCGGCGCCGGCGCAGGCGATGAGCGCCTCGCGCTCCAGGAGGATCGTCGTGCCCGCCTCGAGCGCCAGGCACGCGACCCCGGCCTCCTTGAGCGTGGTGAGCGTGTCGGGGCCGACGACCGGCAGGTCGAAGCGCCGGTCCTGGTGGGGGGCCGCCGTCTTCACGACGACGAGCCCTCCGCCGGCCAGCGCGTGCGCCCGCCGGATGGCGGCATCGGTGCCCTCCAGCGCCTCCACCGCCACCACCACGCGGTCCTTCACGACCACCGTCTGCCCGACGTCGAGCGCGGCGAGCGCGCGCGCGACGCGCAGCCCCACGGCGATGTCCTCCCGCTGGGCGGCCGTCGGCGCCATCGGGGTCAGCGGGCCGGAGGGACACAGCGCGGCGCGGAGGAAGGTGGAGGAATCCAGCAGGGTGATGCCGGCGCCGGCCAGCCGCTGGCCGATCGCCCCCAGCAGCGCCCCCGCGGAGCGTTCGGCGGCCTGCCGCAGCACGTCGCGGGTGTCCGCGTCGAAGGCGTGCCGTGGATCCAGCAGGACCGCCTTGGTCACCTGGCCGGCCATGATCGCCTCGCGCACGCCGTGCGCCTGGAGGCGCTCGATGAGCTGGGCGAGCTGCCCGACCGCCAGCTCCTCGTACACGTCGGCTTCCCCGGCGAGGGCGGGGTCCGCCCAGCCCCGAATGCCGACGGCGATGACGCGCCGTCCCTGGCGCTTCGCCTCACGGGCCACATGGAACGGGAACTGTCCCGCCCCGGCGATCACGGCGAGCGGGTGCTCGGCCATTGCGGGGTGCGGATCAGGCGCTGCGGGCCACGCCGCGCTTCGAGGCCCGGATGAAGGCGAGCAGGTGCGCAAGCTCCGGACAGCGCTCGGCGTCCCGTTCGACCTGCGCGAGGGCGTGGCTCATGGAGAGCTTGGAGTGGAACAGGACCCGGAACGCGCGATGGAGGCGCCGCTTGACCTCGGGCGACACGCCGGCCCGCCGCAGCCCCTCGTTGTTGAGCCCGAAGACGGCGGCGGGATAGCCCACGCAGGTCGCATACGGCGGGATGTCCTGCACGACGCGCGAGCAGCCCCCGATGATGGAGAGCGTCCCCACGCGCACGAACTGGTGCACGCCGACCAGCCCCCCGATGACGGCCCGGTCTTCGACCGTGATGTGGCCGGCCAGGGCCGCGCTGTTGGCGATGACCACGTGGTGGCCCACCACGCAGTCATGGGCCACGTGGGCGTAGGCCATGAGGAGGCAGTCCGAGCCGATGACCGTCTTCCCTCCGCCGCCCGCGGTCCCCACGTTGATCGTCACGTACTCCCGGATCTTGTTGCGGTCGCCGATGACAAGCTGGCTGGCTTCCCCCTGGTATTTGAGGTCCTGGGGGATGCTCCCGATCACCGCCCCGGTGAACAGCTCGCAGTCCGCGCCGATGGTCGTTCGGCCCTCGAGCACGCAGTGCGCCCCGATGACGGTCCGCGGCCCGACGGTCACATGCGCGCCGAGGACCGTGTAGGGTCCCACCGAGACCCCCTCGCCGAGCCTCGCCTCGGGATGCACGAGGGCCGTCGGATGGACCGCCGGAGGGGCATCCGCCGGGGCCGGCTGGGTCCGCACGCGCGCCATCATGGGCCGCTCACTCGACCAGCGCGAACATCAGCTCCGCCTCACAGACGAGCCTGCCGTCCACCAGCGCCCGGGCCGACACCGCCCCGGTGCGCGAGCGCAGCTTGCCCAGCTCCGCCTCGAGGATCAGGACGTCGCCGGGGACCACGGGCTTTCGGAACTTGACCTTGTCCACCGCCATGAAGTACGCGAGCTTCCCGTGGTGCTCCCGCTTGTTCAGGATGATGATCCCCGCCACCTGCGCCATGGCCTCCACGATGAGGACGCCCGGCATGACCGGCCGGCCCGGGAAGTGGCCCCGGAAGAAGTAGTCGTTGATGGTCACGCACTTGAGCCCCACCGCCCGCGTCTCGGTCAGCTCGCTCACCCGGTCCACCAGGAGGAACGGGTAGCGGTGCGGGAGGATCTTCTCGATCTGCGTGATGTCGAGCTGCGGCCCCACCATGACCTCGGACGTCGCGGACTGGAGGGCGCCCAGCTTCCACTGCTCCATCGCCTGGTCGAGCTTCTTCAGCAGCTTCACGTTCAGCGGATGGCCGCTCTTCACCGCGATGACCTGGGCCTGGAGGCGCGCCCCGAGCAGGTAGAGGTCGCCCAGGAGGTCCAGGATCTTGTGGCGCGCGAACTCGTCCTCGAACCGCAGGGCGTTGTCCAGCACGCCCTCCTCGCCGAGGACCAGCGTGTTCTCGACGCTCGCCCCCTTGCCGAGGCCGGCCGCCCGGAGCGTCTCCGCCTCCTCCTGGAGGCAGAAGGTCCGGGCGGGCGCGATGGCCTCTTCGAACGAGGCGGCCCCGTTCTGGACGTACGACACGAACTGGGATTTGAGGAGGGGGTGCGGGTAGCTGAGCAGGTACGAGATCCGCAGCGTGCGGTCGGGGAAGACGACGATGGAGGAGTCCCCCTCCTGCACGAAGACCGGCTCGCGCAGCGCGAAGTAGCGGCGGGGCGTGGGCTGCTCGACGGTCCCAGCCGCCTTGAGCTGCTGGACGAACTGGACGGCGGAGCCGTCCAGGCCGGGCAGCTCGACATTCGTCACCTCGACGTAGGCGTTGTCGATGCCCACGCCCCAGAGCGAGGCCATGAAGTGCTCGACCGTCTGGACCTCCACCCCGTCCTTGGAGAGCGTGGTGCGTCGCACGCTCTTCTCGACGTCCACGACCTTGGTGGATCTCACGGGGATGGCGGGCCGATGCGGCAGGTCGGTCCGGATGAACACGATCCCGGTGTCCGGCGGGGCCGGCAGCACCCGAAGGGACACCGGCAGGCCTGTGTGGATGCCCAGGCCGTTGATGAGCACGTCGCGGGCGACGGTCCGCTGCGATTCGCCCATGCGGGTCAGGGGGATCCTTTCGCGCGGCCGTTCAGCATCGCGAGGACCTCATCGGTGACGTCGTACGCGTCCTGGCCGTAGACCATGGCCTGCCCGTCCAGGATGAGCGAGAAGCCGTTGGCTTTGGCGAACTCCTGCAGCGCCTTCTGGATCTCCTCCAGCAGCCCCTTGGCCACCACGTCGCGCTCCCGGCGCAGGTCACGCGCCGTGTGGGTGCGGAACCGCTGCAGCTCCTCCGCCCGCTCCTCGATCTCCCGGGCCTTGGCCTCGCGGGCCTCCGCGCTCAGCAGCTCCAGGCTCTGGCGCATCTTCTGGAGCTCCTCCATGCGGCCCTTGAGCTCCGCCTCCTTCTGCTTGCCCTTCTTCTCCAGCGCGGCGTCGGAGGCCTGCGTCTTCACGTAGCCGTCGAACACCTTGGCCATGTTCACGTAGCCGATCTTCAGCTCCGGTTCCGCGCTCACCGTGGGACAGGGGACAGGGGACAGGGGACACGTCGCCAGGACACTCAGCGCGAGGACTGCGCTGCGGGACCACCCGTGCAAGATCACCTGTCTCATGTCTCCTGTCTCCTGTCTCAGAAGCTGCGGCTGATGTTGAAGTGGACCTGCAGTTTGCGTTTCTCGCCGGGGTCCAGGTGGCTGACCGGCATCCCGAAGTCCAGCCGCAGCGGCCCGATGGGCGTGTTCACGCGCGCCCCCACGCCGGCCCCCGCCTTGAACGACTCGCCGAACTCATTGACCCGCCGCCAGACGTTGCCGACGTCCAGGAAGCCGGACCCCCGCAGGATGGGGCGGCCCCGCTCGTCGCTCAGCAGCGTCGCGACCTCCTCCACCGTCGCCACGAACAGCGCCTCGCCGCCGATGGGATCGCTCGACGACGGATCACGCGGCCCGACGCGGCGCTCCTCAAAGCCCCGGATGGTGCCGGAGCCTCCGCCGAAGAACCGCTCGAAGATGGGGACCTCTGACGTGCCCGAATAGGCGTCGACGATCCCGGCGCGCAGGCGCGATTCGAACACCAGGCGATCCCAGTGGGGCAGGTAGTGGCTCCCCCCCGCCTGCCACCGGAAGAAGTCCTTGTCGGCCCCGAAGAGCCCGCCCGCCAGGTCGACCGAGCTGAACAGGAACAGGCCGCGGGTCGGGTCGAAGCGGTTGTCCCGCCGGTCCCAGGAGATCCCCAGCCCCCCCACGCTGACGGTGTTGCGCCCCTGCTCGGCCTTGAGGTCGGCCGACGCCTCGGTCACCACGTCGGAAATCGTGGTGCGGTAGAGCTGATAGCTGAGGCTCCCCAGCAGGTCGTCGATGAACTCCCGGCCCAGCCGCAGCCCCGCCCCGCGCTGCTCCTCCTCGAACGCCAGGCCCAGGTTGCGGCTGCGCAGCCGCGTGCGGTTGTACGCGTCGATGCCGAACGACACCGGGTGGCCGAAGATCCACGGCTCCGTGAACGAGATGTCAAAGAACCGCCGGACCGTGCCGACCTCCACCCGGAACCGGAGGTCCTGCCCCGCCCCCGTGAACGTCGGGATGTTCCGCCAGTCGAAGTTGCGCTGCTCCAGCTCCACGAGGCCGACCAGCCGGTCCACGGAGGAGAAGCCGCCGCCGAAGCTGAAGCTGCCGGTCTTGGCCTCCTTGACCTTGACGATCAGGTCCTCGCGGTCGGGCGTCTCGGTCGGCTCCGTCTCCACGCTGACCTCTTCGAAGTACCCCAGGTTGTAGAGCCGGTCGATGGACTTGCGGATCTTGGCCCCATCGAACCGCTCGCCGGGATAGGCCCGGAGCTCCCGGCGCACGACGACATCCTTGGTCCGTAGGTTGCCCCGGATCTCGACGCGGTTGATGGACACCAACTCGTTCTCCGTGATGCGGTACGTCAGGTTCACCCGCTTCGTCGCCTCGTCCAGCTGCGGCTCCGGGGTGACCTCCGTGTGGATGTAGCCCCGGTCGCCGTAGTACTGCTTGATGCCCCGCAGGTCCTCCTGCAGCGCCTCCTGGCTGTACACCGCCCCCGGCTTGAGCGTGATCGCCTGGCGGATCTCACGCTCCGGAAAGAGCACCGTGCCGGTCAGCGCCACCTGGCCGACCCGGTGCTGCAGCCCCTCCGTGATCTTCAGATGGACATAGAGCCCGCGGCCGGCGGTGTCCCGGTAGACCTCTTGGGCGGCGGCGACATCCTGGTAGCCGTGCTTCCGATAGAAGGCCCGGACCCGCTCGAGGTCCTCCTCGAGCACCTGCTCGTTGTAGACGCCGGCGCGGAACCAGCGCCGGCGCTTCGTCTTGAGCAGCTTCCGGATCCGCCGGTCCGGGAAGGCCTGGTTGCCTTCGACCAGCACCCCGGCGATCCGCATGCGGGTCCCCTCGTCGACCAGCAGGCGGATGGTGGCCGCGTTAGCCGCGTCATCGAGCTGGACGTGCGAGACAATCTCGCTCTGCGAAAATCCCTTGCGCGCGTACTCCGCCTTCAGCTGGTCGACCCCTTCCTTGACCTTCCGGGGGTCGTACAGCTCCCCCGCCTTGACGCCGAAGAGGTCGAGGAGGCGGGGCGTGCCCAGCGCCCGGTTGCCCTCCGCCTCAACGGCCGCCACCGTGGGCTTTTCGGTGACGACGAACACGAGGCGCAGCCCCTCGGGCAGCGGCTCGACATCGGCCCGGACGTCGGTGAAGTAGCCCAGCGCGAAGAGGCGCCGGATGTCTTCGCTGACGATGGCGTTCTGGTAGGGCGAGCCGGGCTTCGTCTGGACCCGCGCCAGGACGGTCTCCTGGGCGACCGTCTTCGCGCCGCGGAGTTCCACCGCGACGACCGTCTCGCCCTCCTGGGCGAACCCGGCGGGAGCCGCTAATCCCATTCCAACGAAGAGGAGCAGGACGACGCGGCTGATGGTTCTGCGCCATTGAGCGGCGGAGACGATCATTCACGGGTTGATGTCTCGAAGCGTGTATATTCCTTGATGAATGTCAGTTTGACGGTGTCCGTTGGGCCGTTGCGCTGTTTGGCAATGATCACTTCAGCGACGCCTTTATTGTCATCGGTTGGATTGTAGTATTCTTCACGAAACAACATCAGCACGACATCGGCATCCTGCTCGATGGCCCCGGACTCCCGCAAATCTGAGAGACGTGGGCGCCTCAATTCTCTCTCAGGCGCTCGAGACAGCTGGCTCACCACCATGACCGGAACGCCCAGCTGCCGCGCCAGCGCCTTCAGCCCTCGAGAAATGACCGAGATCTCCTGTTGCCGATTCTCCGTGATGGTGGTGGCATCCATCAATTGCATGTAATCAACAACCACCAGCCCCACATCATGCCGTCGTTTCAATCGGCGCGCTTTGGCGCGCAGTTCGAGCACCGTCAGCCCTGGCGTATCATCAATGAAAATGGGCGCTTCTGATAATTTGCCCGCCGCCTTCGTTAAATTGGGCCAGTCGGCATTGGACAACATGCCCGAACGCACATTGTGCGCGTTGATCCGGGCATGCGAACACAGCATCCGTTGGACCAGGCTCTCTTTCGACATCTCCAGGCTGAAGATGGCGACGGGTTTCTGTTGAACCAGCGCGACGTGTTCTGCCACGCAGAGGGCAAATGAGCTCTTCCCCATTGCCGGCCGTCCGGCCACGACGATGAAATCAGACGGCTGCAGGCCGGCCAGATGTTGATCCAACTCAATGAACCCGGTGGGCAGGCCGGTGATCATCCCCTTGCGCTGGTAGAGGGTGTCGATCATTTCGATGGAACTCTTGATGATGTCCTTCATCGAGACGGCGTCACGTTTGATCTTGCTCGAGGCGATGTCGAAAATCGTCGTCTCCGCTTCGTCGAGCAGGAGGTCTGGTTCCTTCGAGCCTTGATAGGCGTGATCTCCAATCTGATCCGCCGCCTGGATCAGCCGACGCAAGATGTGCTTTTCTTTCACGATATGACAATGATGCTTCATGTTGGCCGGGGTGGCGACGGTCGATAACAACGCCAGATAGCTCGGCCCCCCCACCTCATCGAGGCTGCTCTGCTTCTTCAATTCTTCCGTCAGCGTGAGGAGGTCCACCGGGACGTCTTTCTTGTACAATTCAAGAATCGCCCTGAAGATTTTTCGATGGGCAGGTTTGTAAAAGGTGTCTTCTTCGAGGAGTTCGGCCGCTTGGGTCACCGCATCTTCCGAGAGCAGCATGGCGCCTAAGACGGCTTGCTCGACTTCAGGATTGCTTGGTGTGACTCGAAGATCGGCTGTGGTCAATTCGTGCTCAGGCATGTCTCTCTGGGAGGTTGGTCAGCCTGTCAAGCCGGTGAGGCTTTCACGACCCACAGCTTGAGGGTCGCCGTCACGCTCGGATGCAAGCGGACCGGGACGTCGAACACGCCCAGCGTCCTGATGGGCTGCTCGAGCCGGATCGCGCCCTTCTCCACCGGAAGCCCCTCCCGCGCCAGCGCCTCCGCCACATCGTGGGCCGTGACGGAGCCGAAGGGCTGCTCGTTCTCGCCGAGGGCGAGCTGCATCGTCAGCGAATGGCCTTCGAGCCGGCGCTTGAGCGCGTCCGCTTCCCCCTGGATGCGCTCGGCCTGCTTGAGGCGCTGCCGCTTCGCGGCCTCGAGCGCCTTCAGCTGCTGGGGGTTCGCCGGGACCGCCAGCCCGCCGGGGAGCAGGTAGTTGCGGGCGAACCCCGGCTTCACGCGCACCACCGCCCCCTCGGCGCCCAGCGTCTCGACGTCCTTCAGCAGGATGACGTCCATGCGGGGCGCCCTCACACCGAGAGGTAGGGCAACAGCGCCATGAACCGCGCCCGCTTGATGGCGCGGGTGAGCACGCGCTGGTGTTTCGCGCAGGTGCCGGTCAGCCGCGAGGGGATGATCTTCCCCCGGTCCGTCACGTACCGCCCGATCCGCTCCAGGTCCTTGTAGTCGACGTGCTCGACCTTTTCCGTGCAAAACCGGCAGGGCCGCTTGACGAATGTGCGCCGGATGAATGCCATCGGTCTCCTCACCAGCCTCAGAATGGGACGTCCGCCTCGGCGTCCCCTTCCGGGACCGCCTCGGGTTCAGCTGCTTCGGGCCGGGCCGCCTCCGCCTCCTCGCGGGGTCGGGCCGGACCGCCGGGTCCCCCTGGACCGCCCAGGAACTGCACGCGGTCCGCCCGCACCTCCATCGTGGAGCGGGTCTTCCCCTCGGCCTCCCAGCTTCGGTAGATCAGCCGGCCTTCCACGAAGACCGAGCGGCCCTTCTTCAGGTACTGGTTGCAGGTCTCGGCCTGCCGGCCCCACGCGACGATCGTGACGAAACAGGTCTCCTCCTTGCGCTGGCCAGCCTGGTCCTTGAAGGTCGAGTTGACCGCCAGGCGCAGGTTCGCCACGGCGGTGCCGCTCGGGGTGTAGCGCAGCTCCGGATCCTTGGTGAGGTTGCCCATGAGCAGGACGCGGTTGAGGCTCGCCATCACCGCCTCCTGGCCGAGGGGGGCGCCGAGCCGGCCTTCGCGAGCGCCGGGGTGGATGGCTCGGGGGCCGGCGGCGGGCCGCTCACCTCCTCCGCGCTCAGGATCATGAAGCGCACCACCGACTCGTTGAGCCGGTAGAGGCGGTCCAGCTCCCCGACCTGCGCCGTCGGCGCCCGGAACCGCAGCAGGAAGTAGTGGCCTTCGGTCTGCCGGGCGATGCGGAAGGCCAGCCGACGGCGGCCCATGTGCTGGTTGCTCTCCACATTGCCGCCCACCTTCTTGATGGGCTCCTCGAGGTGAGTCGACTGGCGGGCCAGCTCCTGTTCCGTCCCGGCCGCTTTCACGATGATCAGGGCCTCGTAGTCTCTCATGTCTCCTGCGCCTTGTTGTACCGGTTCATTGCCGCCGCGATCCCCTCCGCGACCCACGCCTCGCAGGCCTCCAGGGCCTGCGCCACCATCCCCGTCACCAGCGGGCGCTCGTGGCTGCGGAACGGAGAGAGCACGAAGCCGGTGAGGTCGCGCGGCATGTCCGGCGCGCCGACCCCAAGCCGCAGCCGCGGGACCTGCTCCGTGCCCAGCGCCTCCAGGCAGGAGACGAGGCCATGGTGCCCTCCCGCCCCGCCCTCGGCGCGCAGCCGCAGGGTGCCCAGCGGCAGGTTGACATCGTCACACACGATCAGCAGATCCTCCCGCGCCGCATCCACCATCCTGAGCGCCTCCCCGGCTTCGTTCATCATGGTCAACGGCATGAGCAGCCGAATGGTCTTGTCCCCTCGCTCGTAGTCGCCGAAGACGCCCGCGGGGCGCCCATCCCGGGGGCTGATGGTCCGGTGCGTCAGCTGGGCCCCATGGCGGTCCGCCAACGCCTGAATCACCGCGAACCCAACGTTGTGCCGCGTGCCGTGATAGGTCTGCCCGGGATTGCCTAAGCCGATGATGAGGTTCAGCCTTTTGTATCTTTCTTGGGCTCTGGTTTCTTGGCCTCGGCAGGCTTCTCGCCCTTGGCCGCCCCCTCGCCCTCGGCTTCACCGGCTTCCTCTTTCTTCTCCCGGATGACCTCCGGCTCGGTGACGGCCGCCGCCTCTTCGACCGCCGCCTCGACTCTCGGCGTCTGGACCGAGGCGATGGCGCCCTCCGGGTCGCTCGTGATCTGGGCGTCCTTCGACGGCGTGAGGTCGCGGATGTGGATCGTGTCGCCGACCTGCATGGCGCTGACGTCGTGCTCCACGCTCGCGGGGATGTCGGCGGGCAGACACTCCACCTCCACCTCGCGCAGGAACTGCTCGAGGATGCCGCCGTCCTGCTTCACCCCCACCGGCTCCCCCTTCAGGATGACCGGGACCTTCACCTTCAGCCGCTCGGTCAGCACGATGGCG
>JAHFGZ010000047.1 GCA_023247155.1 Candidatus Omnitrophota bacterium | reverse complement strand
GCGACGGTGCTCTTGCCGGTGCCGAGCCCCCCCGTGAGCCCAATGACCACCATCAGAATGCGGAGTGTGGAATGCGGAGTGCGGAATGAAAGAATCCGTAATTCCGAATTCCGCATTCCGAATTCCGCATTGCAACTGTCATTCCAGCAGCGAGAGGTCGAGCCAGTTGGGGCCGGCCTTCAGCGTGACCGCGAGCGGGATGTCCAGCGCGATGGCGCCCTCCATCGTGTCCCGCACGAGGCGGGAGAGCTGCCCCAGCTCCCCGCGCGGGGTCTCGAAGACGAGCTCGTCGTGGACCTGCAGGACCATGCGGCCGGCCAGGCGCCCCTGGCGCATCCGGGCGTCGAGCTGGACCATCGCCCGCTTGATCAGATCCGCCGCCGTCCCTTGAATCGGCGCGTTGATCGCCATCCGCTCGCCGAACTGCCGGATCATCCCATCGGGGCTGTTGACCTCAGGGATGTACCGGCGGCGGCCCAGCAGCGTCTGGACGAACCCGTCGCGCCGCGCCTGCTGGATCTGGCTGTCCAGATACGCGCGCACCTTCGGGTAGCGCTCGAAGTAGGCCTCGATGAACGCCTGGGCCTCCTCGAGCGGGAGGCCCAGCTCCTGCGAGAGCCCGTGGGCGGACATCCCGTAGAGGATGCCGAAGTTCACCGCCTTCATCGCGTTGCGCTGCTCCGGCTGGATCGCGGGCTCGGGCACGCCGTAGATGAGCGAGGCGGTGACGCGATGGATGTCGTGGCCGCGCCGGAAGGCCTCCACGAGCTGCTCGTCCCCCGAGAGGTGCGCCAGGATGCGCAGCTCAATCTGGGAGTAGTCGGCGGCGAGCAGCGCCCCGTCCGGGATGCCGGCGATGAAGGCCTTGCGGATCGAGCGCCCGAGCTCCGTCTTGACCGGGATGTTCTGGAGATTCGGGTCGCTTGAGGAGAGCCGCCCGGTGGCGGTCGCGGTCTGGTTGAACGTCGTGTGGAGCCGCCCGGTGGCGGGGTCCACGAGCCGGGGCAGCGCCTCCACGTACGTGGACACGAGCTTCGAGAGCTCGCGGTACTGCATGAGCTGCTGAGGCAATGGATGGTGCGCGGCCAGACGGGCCAGGACGTCGCTGTTGGTCGATGGGCCGGTCTTCGTGCGCTTCACGACGGGCAGCCTGAGCCGCTCAAACAGCACCTGGCCGAGCTGCCGCGGCGAGTTCAGGTTGAACTCGGTCCCGGCCAGCCGGTAGATCTCCGTGGTGAGCTGGGCCATGTGCGCCTGCATGGAGGCGCGCAGCCCTGTGAGGTGGCCCAGGTCCACCGCCACCCCCGCGGCCTCCATCCGGGCCAACACCTGGAGCAGCGGCAGCTCCAGGTCGTCGTACAGCGCCTCAAGGCCGCTTTCGCGGAGCTTCGCGCGCAGCCGCGCGTGCAGGCGGACGATGGCGCACGCCCTGCGCGCACACGGCGCCCACGGCTCCGCCCCGCCCGTTGCGAGGGACACGGCGGGTTCCTGCCGCTTCGGCAGGACCCCGAGCGGCTCATCGAGCAGCTCGGCGGAGAGGTCGCTCAGCGCCTGATTCGTCCGGGCGGGGTTGAGGAGGTGGGCGGCGAGCATCGTGTCGCCCGCGATGCCGCCCAGCTCGATCCCGAGCGGCGCGAACAGCCGCTTGGCCGCTTTGGCGTCGTGGGCGACCTTGGGCGCGCCCGGATCGGCCAGCCACTCGCGGAGGCGGCGTCCGGCCTCGGTGGCGAGCGCCGCCCGGTCGAGGACCGCCACCCATGCCGCTCGCTCCTCGCAGGCGATGGCGAGGACGACGCCCTCCTGCGCGCTGCCCGTGGTGGCCCCTTCCCCCTGGACAGGCTGGCACCAGACCGCCGCCTCCGGCGCGGCGCGGAGCCCCCGCAGGCATGCGTCAATCTCGTTCGGCGCCATCAGGCGCCGCACCGCCGCCGCGGAAACGTCCGGGGCCGGGGCGCGGGCGTCAAGGCCCTCGAGCAGCCGCTTGAACTCAAGCTCCCGGAAGAGCGCGCGCAGGGCGTGCCAATCAGGCTCGCGGGGCCGCAGGTCGTCGAGCCGAACCTCCAGCGGGACGTCCGTGTCGATGCGGGCCAGGTCCCGCGAGAGCGCCACCTGCTCCCGCGACGCCGCGAGGCTCACCCGGCGGGCCGGGCTCTCGAGCTCCTCGAGATGCTCGTAGAGCGCCTCGAGGCTGCCGAAGCGCTGGAGGAGCTGGGCCGCGGTCTTCTCCCCGATGCCAGGGACGCTGGGGATGTTGTCGGTCGCATCGCCCATCAGGGCCATGAGGTCCACCATGCGCTCCGGGCCGACGCCGTAGCGCGCGCGGACGGCGTCGGCGTCGAGGACCGCAGGGCCCTCCCGGTGCGGGTTGTAGACCTTGATGTGGCTGTTGACAAGCTGCAGGGCATCCTTATCGCCGGTCACCAGGAACACCTCCACCCCTTGGCCGACGACCCGCCGGGCGATCGTGCCCAGCACGTCCTCGGCCTCATACCCCTCCCGCTCGAACATGGGCACGCGGTAGGCCTGGAGCAGCCGCTTGACCACCGGGAGCTGCGCGATGAGCGGGTCCGGCATGGGCTTGCGCTGGACCTTATAGGCCTTGAACCGCTGATGGCGGAACGTGGGCTTGCCCACATCGAACGCGACAGCCAGGTAGTCCGGCCGCTCTTTCTCGCGGAACGACTCGAGCATCCGGGCAAAGCCGTAGACGGCGTTGGTCGGCCGCCCATCCGAGGTGCTCAGGCTTCGGATCGCATGGAACGCGCGGTAGCAAAACGCGGTGCCATCGATTAAAAAGGCTCGTGGCGCTCCCATCGTGGTGCTGCGGGGAACCGGATGAGTGGGCTAGATCAACGGGGTGATGATGGATGTATCGGGGTGTGGGCGGCCGGCGCGTCACGGCCAGTTGCCATGCGTTTCCGTGAGCGAGCGAAACTCCTTGAGCGACTGCGCATGCGCCCGGAACGCATCGTCCGTCACCCGCCGGCGTTCCGCGCCCTTCAGGCCGGCGCGCGCGCTCAGGACCCCCAGCGCCACCAGCCGCTCTTCGGCACGAGCTGTCCAGGGGTCATCGGCCTCCCCCAGCTCATAGCGCACCCGCCAGTGGGAGATGGCCTTCTCACGCTCGCCCATCCGTTCGTAGAGCATGGCCAGGTTTGCATGCGCCTCGAGGTAGTTGGGATTCAGCGCCAGCGCCTGCTGGTAGGCCGCTTCGGCCTCGCTCAACCGCCCCTGCTCTTCCAGCAGGATGCCGAGGTCGTTGTGCGGGGTCGGATAGGACGGGTCGAGCGCGGCCGCCTTCTGGTAGTACGTCAAGGCGCTTGCGGCGTCGCCCCGCCGCTGGGCTTCATAGCCCTCAGCCCGATACGCGACGGCTTCTTCACGCAAGGTCTTGGGGGAAGCGGCCGTCACCGGAATGAGAACCACTGCGAGGAAGGTCAGCCCGTGGAGGACCGGGCGCCGGAAGCTACCCATAGGCAATCCGAGAGTACTGTAGCACGATTTTCCCCCTGCGTCAAGCGTCATTGGACGCTGACGGCGCCCGTGGCGCCTGTGATCTGGATGGTGAGCCGCCGGTCCCGGTCGGCGAGATGCACCAAGACCGTCCGGCCCGCCAGGGCGCCGCTGGCGCGGAACGTGAGGCTCAAGGTCGGCGACGGCTCCCCGCCCGACTCCAGTTCGACCGTCACGGACGAGGGCACGCGCACCGTCTGCTCGAGCGTCTCCCCGGTGGCCTCATTGACGATCTGGATGGTGCCCTGCTCCGGATTCACGACCACCGTATGCTCCGCGCGCGAGCTGATCGCCAGGCTGCGGGCCAGCGAGAGCAGCCCGACCGTCTGCCGGGTCGCCGCCTTGAGGCGCAGCTGCTTGGCGTAGCCCGCGAGACCCGGCACACTGATCGCCAGGATGATCCCGATGACCCCCAGGACGACGAGCAGCTCGACCAGCGTCATCCCCAATGCGGAATGCGGAATGCGGAATGCGGAATCGGTCGACGCGTCATTCCCCATTCCCCATTCCCCATTCCGCATTGACGTGGTCACTCACCAGTTATAAATGTCATCGATGGCTCCGTCATCGTCCTGCCCGTTCGGGCCGAGCGAGTACAGGTCGTAGGAGCGCTCCCGATGCTTCGGGGCGCCGCCGTTGACCGAGACGTATTCGTACGGGTTCCCCCACGGGTCCACCAGCGCGCCGTCTTTGAGCTCATCCTGCTTGAACTCCATGTACGGGCCGCCCCAATCGACGTCGTCGGGGTCGTCCTGGAGCGCCGCGACCAGCCCTGCGTTGCCGGTCTCCGGGTAGGCGCCCATGTCGCTCTCGTACATCGCAATGGCGGTCTCGAGGCCGGCGACGGTCGTCTTCGCCTTCGTCACGGCGCCGCGGCGGCGCGCGGCCTGCGCCCCGGCGGTGACGAGGCTGATCAAGATGCCCAGGATCGCAATCACGACAAGCAGCTCAACGAGGGTAAATGCGGAATGAACACCCCGATTCCGCATTCCGCATTCCGCATTCCGCATTCTCATGGTCTCACCCATAGTCTTGGGTCTCCCGGATCATCTCCTCCACCGTGGTGACGCCGGCCAGGACCTTGGCGATCCCGTCCTCGCGCAGCGTGCGCATCCCCTCGGCCTGCGCCTGCTTCCGCACCGCGCCGACGCTGGCCCGCTCGATGATGAGCGGCCGCAGCGGCTCGCTCATCACGAGCAGCTCGTAGAGCCCCGACCGCCCCTTGTACCCGATGCCCTGGCACGCCTCGCAGCCCGTCGCGCGCATCAGGTGGTGCTCCACCTCCTCCGCCGTGAGGTGCAGGGCGGCCAGGTCCTCCGGTGTCGCCTCGTAGGGGGCGCGGCACTGCGGGCACAGCCCCCGCACGAGCCGCTGGGCCAGGATCCCGATGACGGTGGACGTCACCAGGAACGGCTCCACCCCCATGTCGAGCAGCCGCGTCACCGCGCCGGGGGCGTCGTTGGTGTGCAGCGTCGAGAAGACGAGGTGCCCCGTCAGCGCCGCCTGGACGGCGGTCTGCGCCGTTTCGAGGTCGCGGATCTCCCCCACCATGATGACGTCGGGGTCATGCCGGAGGATCGCCCGCAGGCACGTCGCGAACGTGAGCTCGATCTTCTGGTTGATGGCGACCTGGACCAGGCCCTGGAGGTCGTACTCCACCGGGTCCTCCGTCGTGATGAGCTTCGTCTCCGGCTTGTTGAGCTTCGTGAGGCAGGCGTAGAGCGTGGTGGTCTTGCCCGCCCCCGTGGGCCCGGTCACCAGGAAGAGGCCGTGGGGCCGCTGGATGAGCCGCTCCACCGTCTGCTGGCTGAGCGCGTCCATGCCGAGCTGGCCCAGCGTCTTGTCCAGCGCCCCCTTGTCGAGCACCCGCATGACGATGCTCTCCCCGTGCAGCGTCGGCAGGCTGGACACGCGCAGGTCGATCTGGCGCTCCTGCACCGTCAGGAGGATGCGGCCGTCCTGCGGCAGGCGCGACTCCGCCACGTCCAGGTTGGCGAGCACCTTGATCCGCGACGCGATGGCCAGCGCGAGGCTCTTCGGCGGCTGGGCGACCTGGTAGCAGCGGCCGTCGATGCGATAGCGGACGAACACGTCCTGCTCGAACGCCTCGATGTGGACGTCGGACGCGCGCCGGCTGACCGCCTCGAAGAGCACGGCGTCCACGAGGCGCACGACGGGCGCCTGGCTGGCGAGCTCGACGAGCTTGGCGCTGTCCTTCGCCGCCTCCACCTGGATCCCCGCCCCGGCCTGCGCGAAGGCCTCGGCCAGCCCCTGCACCTTCAGCTGCGGATCGCGCTCGCCCATCTGACGGCCCCTCACTCCTCCGCCTCGGTCACCAGGCGCAGGATTTCGGACATGGTGGTCAACCCTTCCCGGATCTTCATGACCCCGTCTTCCCGCAGCCCGCGCATCCCCTCGCGGACGGCCGCCGCGCGGACCGCGGAGGCGGTGGCCTTGGTGATGATGAGCTGGCGGACCGGCTCGCTGATGCGCAGCAGCTCGAAGACGCCGACGCGGCCGAAGAACCCGGAGCCGTGGCACTTGTCGCAGCCGTTTGAGCGGATGACCTGGGCGACCGCAGGCTCGCCGAGGAACGCCTGCTCCTCCGCCGTCGCGTTGTCGGTGATCCGGCACGCCGGGCAGATGCGGCGCACGAGCCGCTGGGCCAGCACGCCCTGCACCGTGGAGGCGACCAGGAAGGGGGCGATCCCCATGTCGATGAGCCGCGTGATGGCGGAGGGGGCGTCGTTGGTGTGCAGCGTCGAGAAGACGAGGTGCCCGGTCAGCGCCGCCTGGACGGCGATCTGGGCGGTCTCCTGGTCGCGGATCTCCCCGACCATGATGACATCGGGGGCCTGGCGCAGCATGGACCGCAGGCCCGCGGCGAAGGTCAGCCCGATCGACGACCTGACCAGGACCTGGTTGACGCCCGCCAGCTGATACTCCACCGGGTCCTCCACGGTGATGAGCTTCCGGTCCGGCTGGTTCAGCGTCACCAGCGCGCCGTAGAGGGTGGTCGTCTTCCCCGACCCGGTGGGACCGGTGACGAGCACCATCCCGTGCGGCCGATGGACGAGCTCGTCCCAGATCTGCTGGTCCTGGGGCAGCATCCCCATCTCCTGGAGGCCGCGGACGGGCTGGCTGCGGTCAAGCAGCCGCATGACGACTGACTCGCCGTGCATGGCCGGGAGCGTGGAGACCCGGACATCCAGCGGCCGGCCCTCCACTGAGAGCTGCAGCCGCCCGTCCTGCGGGAGCCGCTTCTCCGCGATGTTCAATCCGCCCATGATTTTGATCCGGCTGACGATCGGCCCTTGCAGCGCTTTCGGGGGGCTGTTGACGTCGTGCAGCACGCCGTCGACCCGGTAGCGCACCCGCACGCCGTCTTTGCCCGGCTCGATGTGGATGTCGCTCGCCCGCATCCGAACCGACTCGGCCATCATGGAGTCCACCAGCCGGATGATCGGCTCATCGCTGGCGCCTGCCGCCGTCGCCGCGGCCGGGCCGCCGGGGACCGCTTTCGCAGACGGCGTCGCCTGGACCGAGGCCTGGGGGATGGGAGCCGACGCGCTCTTCCCGGCGGCCGGCGTCGGACGGACGGGCGCCGCAGGCGGCGCGGTCGCCTCGCGCGGTGCCGGCTGACCCTTGGGCGGAGCCGGCGCCGTCGCAGGCGCCGAGGGCGCATCGGGAGCGGGTGACGGCGCCACAGGACCCGCCGCCTCCAACAGCGGGGCGAGCTCCTCCTCGCGGATCAGGACCACTTCCAGCTCGCACCCGCACCGCGCCCCCAGGAACTCGAGGGCGAAGACGGCGAACGGATCATCGGTGGCAAGCAGCAGCTTGCCGTCGTGCTCGCGCAGCGGGACCAGCCGCTGGCCGCGCCACATCGCTGCAGGCACCCGGTCCGCCTTGGGGCTCGGCGCGGGCGCCGCGTCCAGGCGCTGCGGGAGGGATCCCAATTGGCTCGCGAGCCGCTTGCCGGCGTCCGGATCGCGGAGCACCCCCTGCCGGGCGAGGATCGCGCTGAAGCGCTCCTGCGTGGCCGAGAACTCCTGCTTCGCCTGCTCGAGCTGCCGAGTCGTGGCGATGCCCAGGTCACGCACCCGGGAAGCGACGGTGTCTGCGCGCAGCGTCACCATGATCAGGCGGCCACATAGAGGTAGCGCGCATCCGCGCTCGACCGATTGATGACCCGGTGCAGCGTCCGCTTAGGAAGGAAGGCGCACTGCCCGGCCCGCAGCGCCACGCGCCGGAGGCGACCCCTCGACGCGCCCCGCCTCTGGGCGGGGCTTGCTCGGG
>JAHFGZ010000046.1 GCA_023247155.1 Candidatus Omnitrophota bacterium | reverse complement strand
CTGTTCGCCGGTTAAAGCGGTACGCGAGCTGGGTTTAGAACGTCGTGAGACAGTTCGGTCTCTATCTCATGTGGGCGGAGGAAACTTGAGGAGAGTTGCCCGTAGTACGAGAGGACCCGGGCAAACGGACCTCCGGTGTCCCAGTTGTTCCGCCAGGAGCATCGCTGGGTAGTCGTGTCCGGAACGGATAAGCGCTGAAAGCATCTAAGCGCCAAGCCTCCTCCAAGACGAGGTTTCCCGGACCGCAAGGTCCCTGAAGGCCCCTGGTAGACTACCAGGTTGATAGGCTGCCGGTGTAAGACCCGCGAGGGTTTCAGCCAAGCAGTACTAATCGGCCGTGCGGCTTAACTACTCTGTTCTTCTTGAGCGAGACAATGCAGTTGTTATCTTGAATTGGCTGGTGCCTATACCGAGGGGGCCACACCCGAGCCCATTCCGAATTCGGCCGTTAAGCCCCTCAGGGCCGATGGTAGTGATCCCGCAAGGGATCGTGAGAGTAGGTCGGCGCCAGCCTTTTTCTTGAGCCGCCAGCAAGCGCTGGCGGCTTTCGTATTGTACGGGGGTGGGGTACAATAGGCGCTATCGGCGAAGCCGCGACAAGGAGGCCTGGCATGACGCAGAGGGGACGTCGGTTCGGGGTTGCGCTGCTCGCGCTGGCGGTGGTGGTGACCGCATGGGAGCCCGGTGCCGCCGCAGCGACGAAGCGGCCGTTCGGCCCGGTTCGAAAGCTGGGGCGCGGCTTGGCGAACGTCTCCCTGGGCGTCCTGGAACTGCCGTTCAGGATTTCCGTCGTCTATGAGGACCATGGCGTCGGCGCTGCCGCGTTCTGGGGGTCGCTTGCAGGGATTCAGGCCGCCGTCACCCGGATGGTGGTGGGCGCGGTGGAGGTCGTGACGTTCCCGCTCCCGCTGCCCCGCGTCGGCTATGGGCCGATCGTGGAGCCGGAGTTCCTCCTCAACCCCAAAGAGCCGGTCGAAACGGCGGGGAGTTCTTGACCGCATGAGCCGGAGGGTCCTGGCCGTCCTCTTGTGGGGTGTCGCTTCGTGGTGCCCGGCGGCTGGGGCGGAGACCATCCACCTCAAGGACGGGCGGACGATTGACGCCCAGATCATCAGGCAGACGGATAAGGCGGTCACCATCGATTGGTACGGCGTCCCCCTGACCTATTGGCGGGACGGCATCGTTGGCATCGAGGAGGGCAAGGGTCCCCAGGCCTCCGCCGCGCCGCCGGCCCAGCAGGCGGCCTCCCAGACCCTGGCGGTCTTCGAGAGCCTGGCGCGCGGAGCCCGCGTGGCCTATCCCGACGGGTGGGTGGCGACGGTGCCCGAGGGGCCCTCGCCCTATGTGGTGACCATCCAGCCGAAGTCGTCGGAGGAACAGGCGGCGGATGGGAAGGCGCCCGTCGTGATCGAGCTGCTGAAGTACGCAGGGGCGTCGGGCAGGTTCGGGCTGGAGGCCGAGGCGCCCAGCGATGAGCTCGTGGACCGATTCCTCGCGATGTTCGCCGAGGGCGGAGGGCGGGTGCTCCGCAAGGAGCCGCTGGCGGTGCAGGGAGGGTCGGGCTGGCTGGTGGAGGCGGAAGGCACCGATCCGATCGGGGTCACCCACCACCTGCTCATCTCCCTGGCGGCGGAGCGTGACGTGCTGGCAGTGCTCCTCTGCCAGGCCCCTCCCCAAACGTTTGAGGCCTACCGCGCGCTCTATCAAGCGATCATCAGCCGCTTCGAGCCTTTCGTATACGTGCCAGAGGGGTGACGCGATGGTGATGACGTACGTGGTGACGCTCGTGTTGCTGCTGTTGGCGCCGCTGGCTTGGCGGAAGGGCTGGCACAAGACAGGGGTGCTGATTGTCGTGCTGGGATTCCTCTACGCCTTGACGGCCCAGCCCTGGGTTCAGGCGCTGCTGAAGGGACAGGCGTCGGCGTGGCTGACGCCCCAACAGGGCCGATGGGACGCGCGGCTGGGGGAGCTTGAGCGCGCGGTCAATGAGCTGAACCGACAGGTCCAGGAGCAGCGCGTTGCGGCCGAGGCGCAGGCGGGACGCCTCGAGGACCAGCAGGCGTTGCTCACCGCCGAGCAGGAGGCGCGGCGGGTGCTGGAGGAAGCGCTGTCGGCAACGCGCGAACAGGTGGGGCAGCACGGCACCCAGCTGGCCGGCTTGAGCACTGCCGCTCAAGACCTGGCCGCCGGGGAGGAGGCCGAGCTGTTTTCATCCCGGGACGCGGCGCGGCGGATGATCCTCCCGGACGGGAAGGGGCGGGCGGTGGCCTATCTCCAGCTGGCCCATGTGCCGCGGCCGGAGACGCTGCGTGTGCGATGGGCGTCGACGACGCTCGCGAAGGGGGAGTACGCGCTCTACAAGAACCTCGTCATGGTGCGGGTCAAGAAAGACGTGGGGAAGCTGTCCAAATCCCCCCTCTCCGTCAGCTACGTCCCCGACTCCACCAAGGCTGGCGAGCGCACCACGATGTCGCTGCAGGACGGCGCCGTGGTGGCCGACGGGCAGCGGGTGGCTGATCTCGTCGCGTTTTGACGGACGTGAAGGAGGGTGAGCGAGGCATGGACGAGGTCTTCAGCATCCTGATTGCGGCGGGCGCGCTTATCGCGGGACTCCTGCTCATCGGATGGGCGGCCGGGGATTTCCAGTCGCCTCTCCCGCCGAAGTCGCCTCCGTCAACAGGAGGCGGGCGATGACCCAGCTGAAATGTCCGCACTGTTTTTCATCCCGCGTGACCATCGTGTCGTCGGACGCCACGCGGGAGCTGGTGACGATCCAGTGCCTTGACTGCGGGAAGCGCTCGGACATCGACCAGGAGCAGTTCCTCGTCGATACGGGGAAGGGGTAGTGGAAGCGCAGCCGGAGGTGAGGGATGGCGTCGAAGATCGAGATCAGCCTCGCGGCGGTGCTGATGGCCGCGGCGGCGAACATGGCGGTCGGGGCGGTCTGGTACTCCCCGCGCCTGTTCGGGAAGCGGTGGCTCGCCGCGATGGGATGGAGCCAGAAGGAGCTGGCGCGCCGCAAGCAGCAGGGGCTGTCGAGGGCGTACGGAGGGACCTTTCTCGCCTCGGTGGTGCTGGCCTACTTCCTGGCGCACGGCGTGGAGTACATGGGGGCCTCGACGCTGCTCGACGGGGCGCATGTCGGCTTCTGGGTGTGGCTCGGCTTCGTCGCGACCACCAGCGTGGGCGCATACCTTTTTGAGGGGCGCCCGCTCGCGCTGTACCTGATCAACAGCGGCGGCCACCTGGCGGGCCTGCTCGTCATGGGCGGCCTCTTGGCGGTGATGTAAGCCGCCCGCCCTTGACACGCGGGGCCTCCATCAGCCATAGTCAAGGTAAGCGCCCTCCGCTTCGGGGGGCGCGCCTTGTTTGCTGGCGCGGCGCGCCCATCGTGCAGGCCCTCAGGAAGAACGGGAGGATGCGATGGCAGGGTCGCCGCGACGGAAGATTCTGCTCGTGGAGGATGACACCGCGCTGGTCAGGGTGCTGACCACGCTCCTGGAATCCGCAGGCTACGAGGTCCGCGCGGAGGCGAGCGGCTCGAGGGCGCTGGCCTGCGCATCCGACGTGCAGCCGGACCTGGTCATCCTGGACCTGGGCCTGCCGGACATGAGCGGCTACGACGTGTGCCGGAAGCTGCGCCAGTTCCTGGAGCCGTGGACCATGCCGATCCTCGTCCTGACGGGACATGCCGCTCCCTCGGACCAGCTCCGCGGCTTCGCGCACGGCGCGGATGCCTACCTGACGAAGCCGTTCGACGTCCCCGAGCTGCTGAAGACCATCGCCCTGCTGCTCGGGGAGCCTGAACAGGAGTTCTCTCGCCTGGGGTGAAATCTCCACTTGTATACAGACAAACGTCTAGTATAATAAGGCTCAGGTGAGTTGGATGCCTGAGCCAAAACGGATCTGGAACCCGCCCAATCCCTACCTGACCGAACACCGGGAACTGCTCGGCGAGCCTCCGCCGGCCGAGCTTGAGGTGTACGAGGATCGGTCGAAATCCATCCTCTCGCGCAACGACAGCCCTGACATCGGATTCCGCTGGAGCGTCAATCCCTATCGAGGCTGTTTTCATGCATGTGGTTATTGTTTTGCTCGGCCGACGCATGAATATTTCGGCTTGGGGGCAGGGACGGACTTTGAGCGAAAAATTTTCGTGAAGCCTCGCGCGCCCCAGCTGCTCGAGCAGGCCTTCCGCCGCCCGTCGTGGAAGGGGGAGCTCGTTGTCTTCTCGGGCGTGACCGATTGCTACCAGCCGCTCGAGGCGGCCTGGAAGCTGACGCGCGGGTGCCTCGAGGCGTGCCTCGCCTTTCGGAACCCGGCCGCGCTGATCACCAAGTCGCTGCTGATCCGGCGGGACGCGGCGCTGCTGGCGGCCCTCGCCCGCCAGGCGCAGGCGAGTGTCGCGCTGAGCATCCCGTTCCTCGACGAGGACGTGGCGCGCGCGATGGAGCCCGGCGCGCCGACGATCCGCCGGCGCTTTGAGACGATGGAGCTCCTGGCGAAGGCCGGGGTCCCGGTCGGCATCGGGGTCGCGCCGGTCATCCCGGGACTGAACGACGAGGCGATCCCCGGCCTGCTGCAGGAGGCCAAGCGCCGCGGCGCGCAGTTCGCCTTCCACACGCTGCTGCGCCTGCCCGGCAGCGTGAAGGCGGTGTTCTTCCGGCGCCTTTGGGAGCAGCTGCCGTTGCGCGCCGCCAAGGTCGAGCACCGCATCCGGGAATCGCGCGCCGGGCAGCTCTACGACAGCCGGTTCGGCCACCGCCATCACGGCGAGGGCGCGTACTGGGACTCCATCGAGCAGCTCTGGCGGCTCTGGACCCGCCGGTTGGGGTTTGACCGGGACAGCGGTTGAATTCAACTGGGAGGCGGTGTTATACTAACCCAAATCCTCGATGGCTGGACATTCCAAATGGGCGGGCATCAAGCATAAGAAGGCCATCGTTGACGCGCAGCGTGGCAAGCTCTTCTCGAAGGTCATCCGTGAACTCACCGCCGCGGCGCGTCTGGGCGGAGGAGACGCGGACGCCAACCCGCGGCTGCGGCTGGCCGTTCAGAAGGCCCGCGAGGCCAACCTCCCCAAGGACACCCTCGAAAAAGCGATCAAGCGCGGAACGGGCGACCTGCCCGGCGTGGCCTACGAGGAGATGGTGATGGAGGGCTATGGCCCGGGCGGGGTGGCGATCCTGGTGGAGCTGTTGACGGACAACAAGAACCGCACCAGCGCCGCCATCCGCAGCTTGTTCACCCGGCATGAGGGCAACGTGGCGGGGGCGGGCAGCGTCTCCTGGCTGTTCCAGAAGAAAGGCGTCATCACGCTCAACCCGCAGGGGCGGGCGGAGGAGCAGCTGATGGAGCTCGCGCTGGAGGCCGGCGCGGACGACTTCAAGATGGAAGCGGACCAGGCCACCGTGTTCACCTCGTCGGGCGCCTTTGAATCGGTCAAGCAAGCGCTGCAGAAGGCCGGGCTCTCGTGGGAGTCGGCGGACCTCGCGATGGTCCCCTCTTCGACGATGCGGGTGGACGACCCGGCGAAGGCCAAGGCGCTCCTCACGCTGCTCGACGCGCTAGAGGACCAGGAGGACAGCCAGCACGTCTGCGCGAATTTCGACATCCCCGACGCGTTGCTGACGGCGCACGCACAGGCCTCATAGGGGCATGGTCATCCTCGGCGTGGATCCGGGCCTGAACGCGACAGGCTACGGCATCATCGAGACCCGCTCGCCGCGGCTCCACGTCCTCACGGCAGGGGACATCCGCCCGCCCCGTACGCCTGCGCTCCCCGAGCGGCTGGCGTTCATTCACGAGGCGCTCTCCCGGCTCATCAGCCGCTACCAGGCCGAGACGGTGGTGCTCGAGCAGCTCTTCACCCATCACGCCCACGTGACGACCGCCGCGCTCATGGCGCACGCGCGGGGCGTCGCCTGCCTCGCCGCCGAAGAGCACCGCCTGCCGCTGGCTGAATACCCGCCGACCCAGGTGAAGAAGTCGCTGACCGGCAACGGCGCGGCGTCCAAGGGGCAGGTCGCCCGCATGCTCGGCCAGTGGCTCGATGGCACGGATGCGTCGTGGTCCGCCGATGCGACCGACGCGCTCGCGCTGGCCGTCGTCCATGCCCGCATCGAGCGCCAGCGCCGCAACCTGCCGGCGGAGATGGTGGGATGATCCGCGCCACCTGCAGCAGGTCCGGCCATCGGCAGGTGGCGGGATGATCTCCCGTCTGCGGGGCGTCGTGCGGGAGCTTGGCGAGCTGCAGCTCATGCTGGAGGTGAACGGCATCAGCTACGACGTCCTCATGCCCGCCTCGCTTCTGCGCCTCCTGCCGGAGCGGCTGGGCCCTTCGGGAGAGATCGAGCTCGTCACGTTCCATTACCAGCAGCTCGAGGTGGGCCGGGGCATCCCGGTGCTGATCGGCTTCTTCAACGAGATCGAGCGCGAGTTCTTCACGCGATTCATCTCAGTGGCCGGCATCGGCCCCCGTGCGGCGCTCAAGGCGCTGGCGCAGCCCATCGCGGTCATCGCCCAGGCGATCGACGAGGGGGACCTTTCGCTCCTGCGCTCGCTGCCCGGCATCGGGGAGCAGCGGGCGAAGGAGATCGTCGCGAAGCTGCAGGGCAAGGTCGGCAAGTACGCGCTGATCCAGGTGCGGGAGACGCTGCCGGGTCCGCCGGAGGCCGGGCAGGACGCCATCGAGGACGAGGCGGTCGCCGTCCTCGTGCAGCTCGAGTACAAGAAGAGCGAAGCCAAGGAGATGGTCCGGGGAGCGCTCCAGCGCAACCCGAAGATCAAGTCGTCCGAGGAGCTGCTGAACGAGGTCTACCGGCAGCAGCGGGTGGCTGCGGTATGAAGGGCTTGAAGCCGAAGGGCGCGGCGGAGAGGCTGCCGGTCACGGCGCCGACGGAGAGCGACGACGACCAGATCCTCAACCTGAGCCTCCGCCCCAAGCGGTTCGAGGAGTTTGTGGGGCAGCGCCAGGTGGTGGAAAACCTGCGGGTGGCCATCCAGGCGGCCAAGCGGCGGGACGAGGCGCTGGAGCACCTGCTCCTGGCGGGGCCGCCGGGCCTGGGGAAGACCAGCGTCGCCCACATCGTCGCCCAGGAGGTGGGCGCCAAGATCACCGCGACGAGCGGCCCCGCCATCGCGCGCGCCGGCGACCTCATCGGCATCCTCACGAACCTCGAGCAGGGCGACGTCTTCTTCATCGACGAGATCCACCGGCTCTCGAAGGTGGTCGAGGAGTTCCTCTACCCGGCGATGGAGAGCTGCGAGATCGACTTCGTCATCGACAAGGGGCCCTACGCCAAAACGATCAAGTTCCACCTGAAGCGCTTCACCCTCATCGGCGCGACCACCCGCTCCGGGCTGCTCTCCAACCCCCTGCGCAGCCGGTTCGGCATGATCTACCACCTGGAGTTCTACACGCCCGACGAGCTCGTCCAGGTGCTCCAGCGCTCGGCGCGGATCCTCGGCATCATCGTGGAGCCCGAGGCGGCCCGCACCATCGCCGAGCGCTCGCGCGGCACCCCCCGCGTCGCCAACCGGCTCCTGCGCCGCGTGCGGGATTACGCTCAGGTGAAGACGAGCGGCCAGATCTCCGCGGAGGTGGCGCAGGCGGCGCTCTCCGCGCAGGGCGTGGACGCCTTCGGCCTCGACGGGCTCGACCGGAAGGTGCTCAAGACGATCATCGAGTTTTACGGGGGCGGCCCGGTGGGCGTCGAGGCGCTGGCGGCGGCGCTGAACGAGGAGCGCGACACCATCGTGGACGTGGTGGAGCCCTACCTGCTCTCCGCCGGCCTGTTGAAGCGCACCGCGCGCGGCCGCAAGGCCACCCGCCTGGCCTACCAGCATGTCGCCGGCCTCAAGGGCCAGCCT
>JAHFGZ010000006.1:18859-32615 GCA_023247155.1 Candidatus Omnitrophota bacterium | reverse complement strand
AAGGGTAACCCCTCGACTCGCTTCGCTCGCTCGGGGTAAATGGAACCACCCCAATGTCACGATACATTGGTGGTTCCATTTAGTACGAGCGATGCGGCTTCGCAGTGGAAGACGCGATGGGCTTCGTGCTGACGACCCGGATGGACTGAGCGATGTCTTTGCCACTGATCACCGCATGACGCACCTCCACGGACTGGCCCGTCTTGAGCTGATTCAGGTGGGTGCTTTGTCCCTCCTTCCACACCGAGGTGCTCTTGGGATCGAGCTCGAACGTCCAGCTCTTCCCATTGGCTGCGCTCAGCTTCATGGAGGGCTGCGTCGCAGCGAGATTGAGCGCGGCAATGGAGCCCCTGACCGTCTCTGAAGCTATCGGCTGCGTTGAGGCTGCCTGCGTTGAGCCTGGCGTGGCTTGTAGCTGAGACTGGCTTGCTGGCGTCATGCCCTGCTGCCTCGACGATCCCTCCTGATCTGCGGCCCACGCGGTGTGAGCAAGGCCACCGAGAACGGAGCCCACGATAAGAACATGGATCATCTTCGGTTCCATCTGAGTCTCCTCCTTCTCTATTTCACAACCGCCAGTACCCCGCTGGGCTGACGTTACTGCCCAGCCTTGTGAGACGACGTGGATGAGGTCGTCTCCATCCGCGGCGTCCCATGGCTGGTCTTCCGGGCACGGCGGAACAGGTTATCCGCTGTGTGCCGGGCCGCTTTCTTGTGAGCCGGCCCCTGATCTGCCGTGGCCGACACTTTGGTTCCCGTTGCTGTGGGTGGCTGAGCCGCCGCGGTCAGCGCCGTTCCCATCAGCACCGTACTGAGCACGAGCACCCCTCCTAATATCCGACGCATCGTCATCACCCCCCTTTCCGTTGACCTTCCCGCTGCACCCAATCACCTGCTCCGACCACATGACCTTTCCTCCAGACACTTCCGTGCAATCGTACCGCGGGCGAGAGTTGGTTGACCATCCGCCTTTCGGATTCCTCCTTTCGGAGGAGGTCCTGTTGAGGCCGCCTTTGCTATACTCATAGCGGTACCAAGGGCCCCCAATGGCACACCTGCAACATTTCGTCAGCCGATTCCCGAGACGGTGGCGCGCCCCTGTAGTGGGCGTCATCCTTGGGCTGATCTATGGGATCATCGAGCACACGCTTGATCTTGATGCGCTGCAGGCCCCGAAGATCGTCGTGCTGATCGACGACTTCGTGGTCTTCTGTCTGCCGATGATCCTTGGCGTGTTGGCAGGGCTGGTGTTCAACTACGTGCGCAGACAGCAGCACATCAACCGGGTCCTCTCCACGGAAAACACCAGGCTGGAACGCGAGGTGTTTGCGCAGCTGCTGAGCTCTCATCTGCTGCATGAGATCCGCAACCCCCTGCATAACCTCCAGGCCGCCTTGGCGCGGTGGCAACAGCAGCTTGCCCCGGAGCAGGCCGCGCTGCTCGAACGCAACATGGAACGTCTGGAAGCGGCCATCAAGCACCTCACGCACTGGAACGTCTTGAGCGAAGAGATCAACGTTCGGGAGACGGTTCTGCTGCGGAGATGGCTGGGGGAGTTTGTGCAGGACAAGGTCCGTCCGCAACTGCATGCCGCGCAGATCCACTATGAGCAGGGGGTCGCTGACGTCGAGGTCCGCATGCACCCCGTGTTTCTCGAGCAGTGCTTTGTCACCCTCTTCAATAACGCGTTGGACGCAGTGGCAGACGGCCCGTCGCCCCGGGTGATCCGTGTCTCGGCAGGACCGAGTGCGCAGCTCCCAGACACGGTCGAGGTACGATTTAGCAATACCGGCGCCCCCTACTCGAAGGAGGTCTTAGCCAAGCAAGGCCGGGAACCTGTGGAGAGTCGGCGTGGGATGGGAGTCGGTCTGATGTTGATTCGCCGGACGCTGGAACAGGTCGGCGGAACGCTTCTCCTGGTCAATGAGCATGGCAGAGCCACCACCACCCTGCGCATTCCAGGCCAGGGAACATGAAACCGACGCTCGCCTACATTGAAGACGACAAGGATGCCCGCACCCTGTTCAGCCAGCAGCTCACCGAAGAGGGGTTTGTCTGCCAAGAATTCGGGAGTGCGGAGGAATTTTTGAAGATGGCCGCCCCCGGAACCTATGACGCGCTCATCATCGATATCCGGCTGCCACGGCTCGATGGCATCAAGCTCCTGCACCGCCTGCGCGAGAAAAGTATCTTTACACCCGTGATCCTCATTACGGCGTTCAACAGCCTGGAGTACGCCCGCGAGGCGCTCAACAGCAGCGCCAACTACCTGCTTGAAAAACCGTTCTCGCTCACCGCCCTCAAGCGGGTGCTCGAGAAGATCCTCGCGGCCCCTCGGTCCCTGCAGGATTGTGTGGATCGGGCCCTTGAGACGTTGACGTTGACGAAACGAGAGGCTGAGATCGCCCGGCTCATTCTCAAGGGGCTGAGCAACAAGGAAATCGCGGACATCGCGCGACTGGCTGAACCGACGGCCAAGCAGCACATCGCGCAGATTTTTGAGAAGGCCGAGGTCAACAGCCGCGCAGAATTCTTCTCGTGGATTTTTCCCGTGTGAGATCCCGCTGTGACCAAACAGCAAACGACGGCCTGATAACTTGAGGCCGTCGCTAGGCTTACTTCCATAAACTCCCCGTAAAGGACTCGAATCTGGCTACCCGCCGAGGTAGGCGGATTTGACCTGCGGGTTCTGGGCGAGGTTCGGGGCGGTGTCGGTGAGGGCGAGGCGGCCGGCTTCGAGGACGTAGCCGCGGTGGGCGATCCGAAGCGCCAGGTACGCGTTCTGCTCGACGAGCAGGATGGTCATCCCCTCGCGGTTGAGCCGCGCGATCGTCTCGAAGATCGTCACCACCAGCTTCGGTGACAGCCCGAGCGACGGCTCATCGAGCAGCAGGAGCTTGGGGCGCGCCATGAGCCCCCGCGCGATCGCCAGCATCTGCTGCTCCCCGCCCGAGAGCGTCCCGGCAAGCTGACGGCGCCGCTCACCCAACACCGGGAACAGTTCATACAACCGCTCCAGGTCCTGGCGCAGGGCCGGGCGGTCGCGCCGGAGGTAGCCCCCCAGCTCGAGGTTTTCCAGCACGGTCAGCCGCGGCAGGATCCGTCGGCCCTCCGGCACGTGGCTGATGCCGAGGCCGACAACGTCGGCGGGCGGCAGCCCGCCGAGGGCGCGGCCCTGAAACACGACCCGGCCCTGCCGGACCGGCACCAGGCCGGAGATGGCCATGAGCGTCGTCGTTTTGCCGGCGCCGTTCGCGCCCAGCAGCGCCACGACCTCGCCTTCACGCACCTCCAGCGAGACCCCGTGGAGGCAGTTGGTCCGCCCGTATCCGGCTGCGATCCCATCGAGGCGCAGCATCACGTGGTCGGCACGCCCAGGTAGGCCTCAATGACCTTGGGGTCGTCCTGGACCGCCCTCGGGGAGCCCTCCGCAATCTTCCTGCCGTAGTCCAGGACGGCCACCCGGTCGGAAATCGGCATCACGACCTGCATGTCGTGCTCGATGATCAGGATCGTCAGGCCTCGCGCCTTGAGCCGTCCGATGAGCTGCACGAGCTGCTGCTTCTCCACCGGATTGAGCCCGGCCGCCGGCTCATCCAGCAACAGCAGCGCCGGGTCGGAGGCCAGGGCCCGCGCGATCTCCAGGCGGCGCTGCAGGCCGAAGGGCAGCGCCGACGCCATCGCATCGGACCGGCCGGCGAGCCCCACGAATTCCAGAAGCCCCAGCGCGCGGTCCGCCGCCCACCGTTCTTCCCGGCGCGCCTCCGACGTCAGGAACGACGCCCCGACGAGGCCGGTGTGCGTCCGGGTGTACGTGCCGATCACGACGTTCTCCAGCGCGCTCATGGCGGCGAACACCCGGATGTTCTGAAAGGTGCGGGCGATCCCGCGCTGCGCGATCTGATGGGCGGCGAGCCCCACGAGCGGCTCGGGGGCCTCGCGGCCGAACCACACCTCACCCTGCGTCGGGCGTTGGACGCCGGTGACGCAGTTGAAGAGCGTCGTCTTGCCGGCGCCGTTGGGGCCGATGAGGCCGACCGTCTCGCCCTGCTGCACGCTGAGCGTCACCTCATCGAGCGCGAAGACCCCCCCGAACCGCTGGGTGAGCCGTCGCACCTCAAGCAGCGGAGGCATGGGAGGACCGGCCGAACAGCCCCTGCGGGCGCAGCCGCATGATCACGATCATCGCCAGCCCGAAGGCGAGCATCCGGTACTGGTCAAACCCCCGCAGCAGCTCCGGCAGCGAGCCGAGCACCAGCGCGCCGACGATCGCGCCGCGGACGCTGCCCAGGCCCCCCAGCACCACCATGGCCAGCACCATGACCGACAGGATGAAATCGAAGCTGTCCGGCGTGATGGTGCCCTGCTTGGCAGCGAAGACGGCGCCGGCGAGGCCCGCGATGGCGCCGCCGCAGCCCTGCGCCAGCAGCTTCAGCTGCAGCACGGGGATCCCGGCGCAGGCCGCGGCCAGCTCATCCTCGCGGATGGCCACCCACGCGCGGCCGATGCGCGAGCGGCTCAGGCGCACGCAGAGCGCTGCGGCGAGGATGACCGCGGCGCAGACGAGGTAATAGTACGGCGCCGAGGCCACGCCGAAGTCGAAGATGCCATGGCCCGGCCACCAGAGACGCGGGTGGTCGATCCCCAGCAGGCCGTTCGGACCGCCCGTCCACCGCTCCAGGTTGGTGAACGCGATACGGACGATCTCGCCGAAGCCGAGGGTCACGATGGCGAGGTAATCGCCGCGCACGCGCAGCGCGGGCAGGCCGATGCCCACCCCGAAGAGTCCGGCCACGGCCGCGGCCGGGACGAGCGACGGCCAGAACGGCCACCCAGCGCGGAGGTTGAGCAAGCCGTACGTGTAGGCCCCGATGGCGAAGAAGGCCGCGTACCCCAGGTGCAGGACGCCGGTCAAGCCGACGATGAGGTTGAGCCCGAGGGCGAGGAGCGCGTAGAGCAGCGAGGTGGTCAGCACATCGAGGTGATACGGATGGGGGTAGACGAGCGGCAGCGCGGCCATCGCCAGCGCGCCGAGCGACCAACGAAGTGTCTGCGCCTGTCTTTTCGCAAGTCCCGGGACCGGTTCCCTGTTTCCTACCGCCTCCGAGGGGAAAGAGGGAACCGGTCTCCTCATTTGTTATGCCCGGTCGGCGACCCGCTCCCCGAGCAGGCCGGTGGGCTTGAAGAGCAGCAGGCACACGAGGATCACGAAGGCGAAGACGTTCTTCCACTGCGACGAGAGGTAGCCGGCCCCCAGCCCCTCGAGCAGCCCGAGGACGACCCCGCCCACCATGGCCCCCGGGATGTTGCCGATGCCGCCGAGCACCGCGGCGGTGAACGCCTTGAGCCCGGTGAGGTAGCCGTCGTGGAAATTGATGGTGCCGTAGTAGCCGCCGAAGAGCATCCCGCCGACCGCGGCCAGGGCTGAGCCCAGGGCGAAGGTGACCGCGATGATGCGGTTGACCGGGATCCCGAGCAGCGCGCAGGCGGCCACATCCTGCGACGTGGCCCGCATGGCCACGCCCAGGCGGGTGCGCATGACCAGCCACTGCAGCCCGACCATGAGCAGCGCCGCCGTCCCCCACACCACGACCTGCGTGAGCGTCACCGTCACCCCGCCCCACTGCCAGCGGACGGCCGGCCACAGCTCGGGAAACCTCCGGTCGGTGGCGCCGTAGATGCGCATGACGAGGTTCTGGAGGACGAACGACATGCCGATGGCGGTGATGAGCGCGTTGAGGCGCGGGGCGGAGCGGATCGGACGATACGCCACCCGCTCCGTGGCCCAGCCGAGCGCCCCGCAGAGCGCCATGGCGCCGAGGGCGCAGACGGCCAGGACCGCCCACCACGGCGCGCCGGTGATCGCCAGCGCCACGGTGAGGGCGGCGTAGGCGCCGACCATGAAGATTTCCCCATGGGCGAAGTTGATGAGCTGGACCACGCCGTAGACCATCGTGTAGCCTAGGGCGATGAGCGCGTAGATGGCGCCGAGGGTGAGGCCGTTGGCGAGCTGCTGGAGGAAGAGTTGCAGCGGTGTCATCGTGGGGACCGGCGGGCGCCGCCCCTGACCGGAGCTACTCCCAAGCCGCGGTCTTGACGAACTGGAACCGGCCGTCCTTGACGGTGAAGATGCCGACGTCGCGGATGAGGCTGTCGCCCTTCTCGTCGAAGTTCTGCGGGCCGAAGAGGCCGGGGTAGTCCTTGAGCGTCTTCATCGTCGCGAGGACGGCCCGGCGGTCCTTCACCCCGGCCTGGCGGATGGCCCAGATCGCGATCGAGGTGGCCTCGTAGGCGTAGGCCGAGTAGGCGCCGATCGGGCCGAACTGCTCTTCGTATTCAGCCACGAACGCGCGCGCCGTCGGGGTCTGGTGGATGTCGGACCCGATCGTGGTCAGGTAGATCCCTTCGGCCGCCTGCGGCGTGGCGAGGTCGATCAGCACCGGATCGAACTGCCCGTCCCCTCCCATGAACCGGGCGGCCAGGCCCACGTCGGCCTTCTGCTTGATCAGCAGGGCCCCCTCGGGGAACATCCCGGCGAAGTAGAGGAGGTCCGGATTGAGCGCCTTGATCTTCGTGAGGATCGGCGTGAAGTCCTTGTCCCCCTGCGTGATCCCCTCGTGGCCGAGGACGGCGGCCCCCAGCGCCTTGAGCTTCTTCTCGAATTCATTGGCCAGACCGCGGCCGTAGGTCGTCATGTCATCCAGGATGAAGATGCGCGAGGCCCCCAGCTCGCGCACGGCGAAGAGCGCCGCGGCCGGCCCCTGGAGGTCGTCGGTGACGCAGGTGCGGTAGAAGGTGTCGAACCCCTGGCGGGAGATCTGGGGGTTGGAGGAGATCGGGGTGATGTGCAGCATCCGGGCCTGGTGGTAGATCGCCGAGGCCGGCATCGTGCAGGAGGAGTTCAGATGGCCCACCACCGCCATCACATCGGGATCGGCGACGAGCTTCTTGGCCGCGGCGACCGCCTGGGTGGGGTTGCGCTGGTCGTCGAGCGGGGCGAGCGCAAGGGAGTGGCCGGGGATCACCGGGCCCTCGGTGAGCGCGTGCGCGACCGCCAGGCGGGCGCCCTGGAGCATGTCCTGGCCGTGCGGGGCCTGGTCGCCGGTGAGCGGCGCGACGAAGCCGATCTTGACGACCGGCTCACGCGGCCCTCCGCACCCACCCAGTCCCGCCAAGAGAAGAAACAGTGTCAGACACTTCCCGCGCTTTGAGAAGTGTCTGACACTTTTTAAGCGGAGGAGACGTGCTCGATGGCCGACTGCCACTTCAGCACCTCGGGTGATTCCTGCTTGCTGCGGTAGACCACGATGCTGAGCGTCACGACCCCGGCGAGCACGACGAGCCAGATGAAGAGGTTGCCCTCCTCGTGCCGCACGATGAACGGCAGCGCGAGCAGCGCCACCATGTTCATGACCTTGATCAGGGGGTTGAGCGCCGGGCCGGCGGTGTCCTTGAGCGGGTCGCCCACCGTGTCGCCCGTGATGGAGGCCTTGTGCGCGTCGGAGCCCTTGCCGCCGTAGTGGCCGTCCTCGACGAACTTCTTCGCGTTGTCCCAGGCCCCGCCCGCGTTCGCCATGAAGACCGCCAGGAGCTGGCCCGACAGGATGATCCCGGCGAGGAACCCGCCGAGCGCCTCCTTGTGCAGGACGAAGCCGACGATGAGGGGGGCGAGGACCGCCAGCAGGCCCGGCCCGATGAGCTCGCGCTGGGCCTCCGTCGTGCAGATGCCCACGACGCGCGCGTAGTCCGGCGTCTTCGTCCCCTCCCAGATCGCCTTGTCCTTGAACTGGGCGCGGACCTCCTGCACGATGAGGAACGCCGCGCGGCCCACCGCCCGGATCGTCATCGAGCTGAACAGGAACGGGACCGCCCCGCCGATGAGGAAGCCGATGAAGACCATGGGCTCCGAGATGGACAGGAGCGGCACGATCTCGCCGTACGTCTTCCCGGTGAGCTTCGCGATGTCGGTGATGTAGGCGTTGAAGAGCGAGACCGCCGCGATGACCGCCGAGCCGATGGCGATGCCCTTCGTGATGGCCTTCGTCGTGTTTCCGCACGCGTCGAGGTCGGTCAGCGTCTGCCGCGCCTTCTTCTCGAGGTGGACCATCTCGCCGATCCCATTGGCGTTGTCGGCCACCGGCCCGAAGACGTCCATCGAGATGTTGTTCCCGGTCAGGGTCAGCATCCCGATGCCGCACATCGCGACCCCGTACGCGATGTAGGTGGGGTTCGTCCCCTGGTAGATGAGGAACGAGCCGAACACCGCCAGGGCGATGACCAGGATCGCCCACACGCTGCTCTCGAGGCCCACGGCGATGCCGTTGATGATGGTCGTCGCGTGGCCGGTCTGCGTCGCGCGGGCGACGAACTGGACCGGCGGCTTCTCCGGCGCGGTGCAGTAGTCCGTCAGGTAGTTGATGGAGACGGCCAGCGCGATGCCCACCAGGGTCGTCCACACCGGCCGCATGTCGAGCCCCGCGACCCCGAGGCTGACCCAGCCCGGCAGCGGGCCCGCCTCCGGGAAGCGCAGGTAGTAGAACCCGATGAGGCAGAACCCCGCGATGGAGACGAGGGCGGAGACGGCGTAGCCGAGGTGGATCGCCCGCATCGCCGCGCGCGCCTGCTCCGAGGTGCGCACGAGGTAGGTGCCGACGATGGAGCTCACCACCCCGACGGCGCGCACGAGGAGCGGGAAGATGACCCCCTTGTGGCCGAACGAGGCCCATCCGAGGATCATGGCGGAGACGATGGTGACCTCGTACGACTCGAAGATGTCCGCCGCCATGCCGGCGCAGTCGCCCACGTTGTCGCCCACGTTGTCCGCGATGGTGGCGGCGTTGCGCGGGTCGTCCTCCGGGATGTTCCGCTCCAGCTTCCCCACGAGGTCCGCCCCGACGTCGGCCGCCTTGGTGTAGATGCCGCCGCCCACGCGCATGAAGAGGGCCAGCAGCGTCCCTCCGAAGCCGAAGCCGAGCAGCACCTCGTAGGCCTGCTCGCCGTAGACCATGAAGATGAGGGTGCCGCCGAGCAGCCCCAGCCCGTCGGTCAGCATCCCCGTGATGGTGCCGGTGCGGTAGGCGATCTTCAGCGCCTCGGCGAAGCTCGTCCGCGAGGCGGCGGCGACGCGGACGTTGCCCTGCACCGCCAGGTTCATCCCGATGAACCCGACGGAGGCGGAGAAGATGGAGCCCATCAGGAAGGCGCAGGCGCGCCCGACGGCGATGTGCTGCTCGCCGGCGGTGAAGTACAGGAGCGCGGCCAGCACGAGGATGAGGAGGGCGATCGCGCGGAACTGCCGGCTGAGATAGGCGTTGGCGCCGATCCGGATGGCGCGGCTCACCCGGCGCATCGCGTCGGTCCCTTGATCCTTGCCGAGGACCTCCACGGACAGGAAGACCGCGTAGAGCAACCCGAGGATGGCGACCCCGAGCACGCTCCAGAGCGCCGTGCGCTCCCAGATGCTGAAGTTGGGGTCGGCCATGACGCTAAACATGTCAGTCCTCGATAGTCCTCCTCATTTGGACATCGCTTGGAGGGGCGAGGCCACCACGCCCCCGGAGACGATCAGCTTGACGGCTTCCTCAACCGAGAGCTGGAGGGGGATGACGTCCTCCTCCGGCGCGAAGATGATGGGCCCGGTGAAGGGCGAGGGCGGGTTGGGGATGAGCAGGGTCAACAGGGTCTGCGGCCTGCCGGCCACGGACGTCTCGGCTTCGTTGGTGACGAATGCGACCGAGTAGAGCCCCGCGCGTGGATACTGCACCAGCACCACGCGGCGGAACGCGGCGTTGCGGCTCTCCTCGCTGAAGAGGAACTGCGCCAGCTGCTTGACCGCCGGGTAGATCTTCCGCACGATCGGCAGCCGGGCGAACCCCAGCTCGACCGTGCGGAACACCACCCGCCCGAAGAAATGGATGGAGAACACGCCCACCGCGAAAATGACGAGCAGGGTCACCACCAGGCCCAGCCCCGGGAGCTGGAAGCCAAGCGCCCGGCCGAGGAAGTGGTCCGCAAAATTGAAGATCGCGACCAGCAGCCAGATGGTGACGGCGACGGGGAAGAGCGCCGCCAGGCCCGTCACGAAGTACCGTCGGAGCGCCTGGCCGATGCGGACCGATCCTGTGGGGCGGTCGACCTCCCGCTTCTGGGCAGTGGTGGGGCTCATGAGGACACAATGCTACCAAAGTACCGGGTACTTCTCAAGGAGGCAGCGACTGTCCTCATGTGAGGAGGTTGAGGGCGGCCCCGGCCTTGAACCAGCGGACCTGCTCCGCGGTGAGCGAGTGGAGGAGCGGGAACGACTCGGCGGCGCCGTCCGCGTGGTGGAGCGTGGCGGAGAGCATCGAGCCGGGCGCAAGCGCCCGCAGGCCCGCGACGCTGATGCGGTCCCCCGCCTGGACCCGGTCGGCATCCGCCGGGTCCGCGAACGTGCAGGGCAGGATGCCCTGCTTCTTCAGGTTCGTGAGGTGCAGCCGGGCGAAGCCCTTCGCGACGACGAGCTTGCAGCCCAGGTAGCGCGGCGACATCGCCGCATGCTCGCGGCTGGAGCCCTCCCCGTAGTTCTCATCCCCGACGACCGCCCATCCGAGGCCCTCCGCCTTGTAGTGGCGGGCGGCCTGCGGGATCGGACGGGTCTCTCCGTCCAGCAGGTCCACGGCGCTGCCGGCTTGCCCCGTGAAGACATTCACCGCGGCGGTGAACATGTTGTCGCTGATCCGGTCGAGGTGGCCGCGGAACCGCAGCCACTTCCCCGCCGGCGAGATGTGGTCGGTGGTGCACGGCCCGCTGACCTTGATGAGGACGGGCAGCCGCTCGAGCTCCTTCCCGTCCCACGCGGGGAACGGCTCCAGGCGCTGGAGCCGCTCGCTCGCTGGCGGGATGACGACCTCGATGCGCCGGCGCTCGGCCAGCGGCTTGGGCGGCAGGTAGCCGCTGGTGCCCTGGGCGAAGCCCTTCGCGGGCAGCTCGGGGGCGGTCGGCGGCTTGAGCCGCACGGCTCGTCCGTCCGGCGCGGTCACGGGGTCCGTGAGCGGATTGAACCGCAGGTCGCCGACGAGCGCCACGGCGGTCACGAGCTCGGGGCTGCCCATGAACGCCAGCGTCTCCGCGGTGCCGTCGTTGCGCCCGGGGAAGTTGCGGTTGAACGATGTCAGGATGGAGTTGACCTCGCCCGGCGTGATGTCGTCGCGCTTCCACTGGCCGATGCACGGGCCGCAGGCGTTGGCCAGCACCGTGCCCCCGATGGCCTCCAGCGCGGCCAGCTGCCCGTCGCGCCGGATGGTGTTGTGGATCTGGTCGGAGCCCGGCGTGATGAGGAAGTAGACCTGCGCCGACAGGCCCGCCGCCTGCGCCTGCCGGGCGACGGCGGCCGCGCGCTCGATATCCTCGTACGAGGAGTTGGTGCAGCTGCCGATGAGCGCGGCCTTGATCCGGGGCGGGAACCCGCCCGCCTCGACGTCCCTGGCCAGCTGCGAGATGGGCCGGGCGAGGTCCGGCCGGCGCGGCCCGACGACGTACGGCTCAAGCGTGGAGAGATCGATCTCGACCAGCTCATCGAAGCAGCGCGTGGGGTCGCGCTCCACCTCGGGATCGGCGGTGAGTGCGCTCGCGTGCTGCTCGGCGAGGGCGGCCGCCTCGGCGCGTCCGGTCGCCTTGAGGTAGCGGACCATCCGCTCGTCGAACGGAAACACCGACGTCGTCGCCCCGACCTCCGCGCCCATGTTGGTGATCGTGGCCTTCCCCGTGCAGCTGATCGAGCGGGTCCCCGGGCCGAAGAACTCGATGATCTTGTCCGTCCCCCCCTTCGTCGTGAGGAGGCCGCAGAGCTTGAGGATGACGTCCTTGGCCGAGGCCCAGCCGCTTAAGCGCCCGGTCAGGCGCACCCCGATGAGCTGCGGGCACTTGACCTCCCAGGGCAGCCCGGCCATCACGTCGGCCGCGTCCGCGCCGCCGACGCCGATGGCGAGCATCCCCAGGCCGCCGGCGTTGGGGGTGTGCGAGTCGGTCCCGATAACCAGCCCGCCGGGGAAGGCGTACTGCTCGAGGAAGACCTGGTGGATGATGCCGGCCCCGGGCTCCCAGAACCCCATCCCGTAGCGCGCCGAGGCGCTGCGCAGGAAGTCGTAGACCTCGCGGTTGGCCTCAAGCGCCTCCTTCATGTCCTCCGACACGCCCACCCGCGCCTGGATGAGGTGGTCGCAGTGCACCGTCGTCGGCACCGCCACCGTGTCGCGCGCCGCCTGCATGCACTGCAGGATCGCCATCTGCGCCGTGGCGTCCTGCATGACGACCCGGTCCGGCTGCAGCGTGAGATAGCTCTCCCCGCGGACGAAGGGCTGCGCCTCGGGATCCTTGACGTGAGCGACCAAGATCTTCTCCGCCAGCGTCAGCGGGCGCTTCCACCGCTTGCGGGCGGCTGCGTGGACGGCCTCGAACCGCCCGTACAGGCGCCTGATCATGTCCAGCTCTTCAGGTCGCAACATCGCATTTTCATTATAGCGTATAATGAGCGTGCATGCGCCTGCGCCGCCACACGCTCATCACGTGGTTCGTCATCGCCTGGACGCTCCTCTTCCAGTACGAGACGCTGCGGGCGAACTACCTCGGCCCGCTCGTCAAGCGCGAGCTGCCCAAGCTCCCCCTGCTCTTCCCTCCGGCCGGCTGGATCATGTTCTTCCAGGTGGACAGGTCCTACGGGTTTGCCGAGGTGTACGGCCTCCGGGGCCGCGAGGCGGTCCAGCTGGATCCCCACGACATCTTCGAGACGCGCGCCGTCGGCTACGACAACATCCGCCGCAACGTCCTGGTCGGCGTCCTGTACCGCGAGCGTGCGCCCTCGTTCTGCCGCTACCTGCGCCGGAAGTTCCCCGGCTACGACGCGTTCGCGGTCGTCCATGCGGAGTACCCGGACGTGGTCAACGCCCCGGACCGGATCCTGCGCCAGGTCGCCTACCGTTGCCAGTGATGAAAAAGGTACCGGGTCCTATTTTTAGACCGATCCTTTCGGCACAATGAGTTACGGCGAAAATAGACCCGGACCCATTTTGTTGCGCGCGTTCCTCGAGCGGCGGCCATCGCTGAGCCTGGGGCTCTTCCGGCTGGCGGTCGCGTTCACCGTCGGGGCGCACATGATCCCCTCGTTCTTTCACATGGAGGACAACTACCTCGCCACCGCCTTCAAGACGCAGAACGACTCGTTCTTCCCCGCGCCCATCCTGCGCCTGGTCGCCGCCAGCCCGGACGCGGTCGTGTGGGCGTTCGTGGGGCTCTTCGCGGTCTCGCTCGCCGCCTTCGCGCTCGGCCTCTGCGCCCAGGCCAGCACCATCCTCCTCACCTTGTCGTGCGACTACTTCTATGCCCTGAACAATTTCCACATCGGCACGCTCAGCTTCGACATCCTGCTCGTCACGCTGTTCCTGATGTGCGTGACAGGCTACCACGGCGATTTCCTCTCGCTCGACACCCTGCGCCGCGGGCGGCAGCGTGCCTACAAGCGGCTGCGGCCGTTCTTCATCCAGCGGCTGCTCCAGCTCCAGCTCGCCTGGACGTTCTGGTACACCGCCCTGAGCAAGGTCACCGCCGGCGGCAACTGGCTCACGGACAACCCGCATTACCATCTCATGCACTACCCGCCGATCGGCGTCGTCCGCGACTTCCCGGGGCGAGCGTGGCTCGGGCAGCACCCCGCCCTGTGCCACCAGCTGGGGATCGCGCTGCTCGTCTTCGAGATCATCGTGCCGTTCCTCTGGTTCATCCC
>JAHFGZ010000006.1:0-18759 GCA_023247155.1 Candidatus Omnitrophota bacterium | reverse complement strand
CGCGGCCGCTGGGCATCGCCCTCGGCATCGCGTTCCAGCTCATGCTCTGGGCCACCCTCCATGTCCCGACCATCTTCCTGTTCCTCTTCCCGCCCCTGATGCTGCTCTTCATCCGGCCGGAGGCGCTGGTGCGGTGGATCGAGGGGCGGCAGGCGGCGCACGCCGCGCGCGGCAGGGCCCTCCTCATCTACGACGGCCGCTGCGGGTTGTGCCTGGAGAGCGTCGGGCGGCTGCGGATCCTGGACCTGTTCGGCTGGGTGGACCCGCTGGACTTCCACGCGCAACCGGACCTGGCGCGGCTGGCCCCCGCGCTCACGCCGGAGCGGTGCCGCAGCGAGATGATCCTGTTGGAGCCGAACGGGCGGCTCACAGGGGGGTTTGAGGCGTTCGCGCGGCTGTGCCGACGACTGCCGCTCCTGTGGTGGCTCGCCCCGCTCGTGCATCTGCCTGGGGCGAACTGGGGAGGGACGCGGATCTACCGATGGGTGGCCGCCCACCGCTATCTCCTGCACCGCAACCCAAGCTGTGCCACCAACCAGTGCGCCGTGCCTGGGTCGCACGGAGGCAACGGGTCGACCTCCGCGCTGAATTAGCGCTCGGGCTCCTCGAACATCTGGTCCTGGAAGACGTAGAGCGCGGCGTCCTTCCAGGCATCCGGCGGCAGCCCGGCCTTCTGGCTGGCCAACTCCCTGAGGAACTCAAGGCGCGTCCAGCCGGTTTCCTCCCACACCTGGGGGAGGAAGACCCCACGCCGCCCGTGATGCTCCAGGATCACGCCGTCCCGGCCGGCGACCAGATCGTCCAGCCGCGCCAGCTTGACCGGCGGGGTCAGCACGGACACCTCGACGCGGAGCTGGGAGAGCTCCTCAGGGGTCACCGGGGCAAACCGCGCGTCGCGCAACGCGGCATCGAGCGCCACCTCCGGCAGCATCTTCGCCAGCGGCCCCTCCCCCTCAATCCGGCCGATGCAGCCGCGCAGCGCACCCGCCTTCCGGAGCGTCACGAAGAGGCCGGCGGACCGCGAGAGCTCCGGATGTTGAGCCAGGGCGGGCTGAGCGGGCGGAATGCCGGAAGTTAGCGAGGTCTGAAGGGTCTCCCTGGCGGCGGCCACCAGCGCCTGTCCGGCTTCCGGCGACAACCTGGCCGCCGGCTCAGAGGGGCGGTCGGCCATGGTGATGGCGGCGTACCCCACCACCCGCGACCGGTCGCCGGTGGTCTCCCCGGAGTTGTCGTACCGCACGAGCCGGCGCTCAGGGTAGCCGAGCCTGGCCGCCAGGAGGAGGCTCGTCAGGATGGGCCCTCGGCCGCACGCCTCCAACTGGCCGCCCGCGAAGAGCCGGTGCGCCGCCTGGGGCGTCTCGAACAGGATGGCGTTGACCGTCCCCTCATCGATCGCGCGCGCCTCGGCAGACGGGTGGTAGTGGGACAGGTCCGTGCTGAACACAAAGAGGTAGTCTCCGAGCTCAGCCAGGCGGGCCAGGGCATCGGCCAGCCGCCCGGCGCTCTCCAAGCCATCTTCCCCTATGAGGATTGGGATCAGCCGAAAGCCTGGAAGAGCGACTTGGAGGAACGGCAGCTCCACCTCCAGGGAGTGCTCACCCAGCTCATGCGCCTCCTCCACATGCCCGATGCCTGGGGAGCCTTGGAGGAGGGCGACCGCTTTCTGGTCGACCGGGATCACCCCGAGCGGCGTCTCATAGGCATCCCGCGTGTCCACCGAGGAGCCGGTAAACTGGACCCGGTGGGTAAACCCCACCACGACAACCCCTTCATAGGCATGGCCTTGGACCTGTCGGAATCCGCTGGCGGCGATCGGGCCGGAGTAGCGGTAGCCGGCGTGCGGCACGAGCAGGATGCGCGGCTTGTTCGCGGTGGCGGGTTTCGAATCCCCGCCAAGCAGCTCTGTCACCTGAGCGCGGAGCTCAGCCGGGTCGGCTGGGTAGAACTGGCCGGCGACCTGGGCCCTTCGAGGCGGGGTCTGGGCCCAGGCGGCAATCCCGGCGATCAGCCAGAGCGCACAGGCGGCCGCGCAGGCCACCACCAACAGCCGACGTGTCCGTCGGGCTTGTGACCGGCACGCTATCTCTCTGTCTCTGCGCATGCTGCGAGCATCCCCCGACTCATTGTACCAATTTTGAAGTTGACAGACCGCCGTTTTTTGGGTATGCTAGGGGTGTTCAGAGTGCATGGCACGACCAGCTGTTGCAAGTCAGATCGGCAAGGCGAGAACGATCTTCAGTGGTGGAAAGCCGCAAGGCAACCGCTAAGGTTGTCCGGCGGCGTTTTTGTTTGTGTGGATAGCTTGGAAGGGGGGTGTGAGTTGTTATGGCAAAAGGAACCGTGAAGTGGTTTAGCGACCAGAAGGGGTATGGCTTTGTGACCCCGGACGATGGGTCGAAGGACGTCTTCGTCCACTACTCCGCAATCACCGGTGACGGCTTCAAGTCGCTCAAGGAAGGCCAGGCGGTGGAGTTTGAAATCACCCAAGGCCCCAAGGGCCCGCAAGCCTCAAACGTCGCCAAGGTGTAACGCCTGGTGACGGCCGTTCCGCTTTGCGCGGAACGGCAACGGAGTACAGCAGCGCCCCTCCGGCAGATGCCGGGGGGGCGCTTGTGTACCCGGTCAACGGGGCGTGGCCCGCAGCCCGAGCACGCGCAGCGGGTCGGCCAGGGACAGCCGGATCTCCAGGCGGTCGGCGAACCGAAGCGGGACCCTCACGTGCGGCCCGTCCAGGAACGCGCTGCCCCGCCGCATCAACCAGGTCACCTGGAGGGCGGTGCGGGGGGTGAGCACCCCGCCCCGCAACCGGCAACGGGACAGCCGCCCCCGGTAGATCTCGCGCGGGCGGTACTGGAACCGCTTCGCCTCCCACGGCAGTCGGACCCCGCCCGCCGCCAGGACGGCGCTGCTGGAGCCGGCCGCGGTGGACACCCAGAGGCCAGAGCTTTTCTGGGTCTCCTCCCGGGCGCCGATCCGCAGGCGATAGCGGCTCATCGTCGCGGGGTCGTCGTGGACCACGAGCACGTCGTTGAGCGCGCGCAGGGGCAGCCGCCGGCCGTTGAGGCGCGCCTGGAGCCGGCAGAGACGCAGCTCGGGAAGCCGTCCCTGCAGGGCCAGGCGCATCAGGCGGGGGAAGGTCCGGCGCGTGGCGGCGCAGAAGACCGCCTCGCTGCGCAGCGGGTCCGAGTTCACCCCCAGGAGCGGGGTCCGTGTGACGCTGCGCGCGGCCTGGAGGAACGTGCCGTCCCCGCCCACCGACACCACCAGGTGGTAGCGCTTCGTGATCCTCAGGTCGGCCCGGTAGGCCAGGTCGAACGCGACCGGGAGCTGGCGCAGGGCGTGCACGATTGCGTTCAGCGCCTCCTCATGCGCCGCGTGGGCGCGCTGCATGTCCAGCACGTCGGGGTGGGCCCGGCGGAGCAGGCGGATGAGGTGGGAATCCCGCTGCTCCTGGATGTACTGTTGGTAGGCGTCCTTTTTGTAGACGACCAGGACCCTCGGCCGCGCCATGGTCACCCGCTCACTCGATCGTCACGCGCGTCATGGCGATATCGGTGAGCGGGCGATCCTGGTCGTCGCGCTCGACCGCGGCGATCTGCTCGACGACCCCCTGTCCCTCGATCACGCGGCCGAAGACCGTGTGCTTCCCGTCCAGCCATGGGGTGGCGGCGAGGGTGATGAAGAACTGGCTCCCGTTGGTGTTGGGACCGGCGTTCGCCATCGATACCACCCCGGGGCCGCCGTGGCGAAGGGCGGGGGCGAACTCATCCTCAAAGGTGTAGCCGGGGCCGCCCGTGCCGGTGCCGGTGGGGTCGCCCGTCTGGATCATGAAGCCGGGAATCACCCGATGGAAGATGATCCCGTTGTAGAATCCCTCCTTGGCGAGCTTCGTGAAGTTGGCCACGGTCTTCGGCGCCTCCTCCGCGTAGAGCTCGATGACGATGCGCCCCTTGGCGGTCTCGATCACCGCCTTCGGGCGCTCAGGCTGCGCGTGCGCTGATCCCATCAGCAGACAGGCTCCGGCCACCACCCCGGCAACGGTCGCTCTCATCGCCCCCTCCTAAAATTTGGACCGGGTCCATTTTTCTAACTCCTTGAGCCACAAGGGCCGGACTGAAAAAAATGGACCCGGTACCATTTTTCCGACCGGTCCCGTGGTTCATTCGACGGAGCGCGGCGGACGACGCAGCGCCTTCTTTTCCGCGCGGAGCCGCTTGGCGGCGAGCACCTTCTCTTGGGCCCGCTTGGAACGCTTGCGCTTCTGCCGGCGCAGCTTGGCGAGGGCCTTTGCCTCGGCGCTCTGCCGGCCCAGCCGCTGCGCCTCCAGCCGGCCCAGCAGCAGCCGCCGCGCGAGAAACCGGTTCAGCGCCTGGGAGCGCTCCTGCTGGCAGCGCACCTCAAGGCCGCTCGGCCGATGCCGCAGGACGACGCAGGTCGAGACCTTGTTCACGTTCTGTCCGCCCGGGCCGCGCGAGCGGATAAACCGCTCCTCCAGGTCGCGCTCCTCCACGCCCAGCCGCCGCATCGCCTCCTGGAGGGCCAGCTGCTTCTTGACCGAGACGGGAAAGAGCGGCATCGGCGTCCCGGCTAGAACCGCACCTGGATCCCGCCGACGAGGGAGCGTTCGCGCTCGTCCCGCCGCGCCCGGACGAACAGGCTCGCATCCGGGACCAGGTCGCGGGTGAACGTGACGGTCATGCCGAGCGGCTCGCCCCGAGGCTTCCACAGCGCCACCGCGACCCGATCCCGCGACGTGAAGGCGACCGTCCCCTCGAAGCGGAGGCTGCGAATGCGGCCCCCCGCGTACGGCACCTCGAACGACACCGAGAGGTCCCGGTGCAGCTTCCACGTCCCGAAGAGCGCGACGCGCTGCTCCCGCGTCCTCCCGCGGGAGAGGTCGATGCCGACCTGGTAGACGAGCCGGCCCTCGCGGGCGTTCAGGCTCGGCCGCTGGAGGCTTGCCTGGAACTCGAAGGCCGAGTCCGTCGAACCCTCCAGGCGGTAGATGAGCCGGTCGGCCGCCGCGAGCTCCCACGCGCCGGCAAACACCAGCACGTGCTCCTCCCGGCCCCGCCGTTCGGCGGGGCGGCGGTAGCGGTACTGCAGCTCGTGGTGCGGCCCGACCTCCCACCCGCCGCCCAGCGTCAGCCGCTCCTCGGACCCGTCCGCCTTCTGCACCAGGAAGGTGAGCCGGTTGCGCTCATCCGCTTTCCACCGGCCCGAGAGCGTCACCTGCTGGGCGGGCTCGTGCGGGTCGCCGCGGCGGCGCAGGGCGAAGACGAGCGCGTGCGCCTGCGCCCTGACGAGGGCGCCTTTCAGATAGAGCGTCTGCCGGCCCCGGGCGTCCGTCTCGTGCAGCGTAAGCGCAAGGTCGTGAGCCGGCGTGAGCGCCCAGGTGCCGTCGAGGCTGATCGCGCTCGGCCCGGACCGGGACCTGGCATCGGCGGGCGTCTGCGCCCGGTAGACCAGGCGGTTGCCGCCGTCGGCCGTGACGGTCCCTTCGATGATCCGGACCGGCTGCGCCCGCTCGGCGAGGGGGCGGCGCTCCCGGATCACCAAGCGGTTATCGTCATCGAACGCGTACCGCAGCCGCGAGCGCGCGCGAGGGAGGCCCATCAGTCCCGATCACCGATCACTCGTTCCCGCCAGGCGGGACCTCGGCGCCTCCCTGCCCCCGCTTGATGACGTAGACGTCGGACGAGAGCAGCTGCAGCGCGTTCCGGGCCCGCGCCGCAGCGCCCCGCGGGCCGATGAGGACCACGCGGATGACCCCTTGGCCGTCCTCGAAATACAGGTGGTGGATCTCCGAGCTCTCCACGACAGATACCAGGCGGCCGTACCCCTTCGGCACGCCGAATGCGGCGCGCCCGATGGTCTCCATGGGGGCTTCCGCCAGCTGGGTGGCCGCCTCCTGTCCCTGCGCTGCCGAGGCCAGGCCGACGCCGCAGACCACGCCGAGCACCCATCGTTTCATCTTCGCCTCCGCCGGTGACGCTTCCGCGTTGATGTGGGGATGATCTCTAGTGTACTACGGCGGGTCTCTGATATCATCTCAGAGCCGTGGCCCAAGGCACGAAGGTACGACAGAGCACGTGCCAAGCACGTGTTAGAGGCGGCTGCGGATCTCGGTGGGGTAGTCCGGGAAGTGCGAGCCGATCGTGGGCAGGTCGAACTGGCGCAGGATGTGGTGCTTCGGCCCCCGCTCCAGAAGGAACTCGAAGGACTTGCGCACCAGCTCTTCCGGCGTGGTCTGCTTGCCTTCGGTGAGCTGCTGGAAGTCCCGCTGGCTCAGGGTGACGCTGTGCCGCGTCTGCCCGTTCGGCTCCGCCACCTGCACGCCGAAGGTCCAGCCGTCGTTCGTAGAGGCGGTGGTCACGCTGATATCCGGCATGGCTACTCGGTCAGGATTTCAATGGCGCTGTCGAGGTTCACGAGGGCGATCTCCAGGGCTTCGGCATCAGGGCCGCGCGCGGCGCGCTCTTCGTTCGCCAAGGCCTTGAGCCGCGCGAGGACCTGTTTCAGTCCTTCACCGATGTCGTGGGCGGCGTGGTTTCGCATGGACGCGGTACGGATTCGGGCGTGCGATAACAGGGAGGCAACAACCCCATGTAGTGCACCCATTATAGCAGAAACAGCAGCCGCAAGGCTGCTGTTTCTGCTCCCGTCAGAACGCCGTGCTGTTCAACGCGCCGCCGCGTGACGGATCACGCGGTGGCGAATCGGGTGCCGCCCGTTCCGGACCGGGAAGCGCTCCGTCATCCACCCGGCGGCCGCATCGCGGACATGCCCGGCCTGCGTCGCCAGCGCGCGCTGGGCGCGCCCGAGGCGTCGAACCGCGGTGCGCTGCAACCCGCGGGCCTGCATCGCCAGCCGTCTCCTGGTGACCTGCCCGGATGTGGGGGCGTAGAGCAACGCCGCGAGGCCTCCCGTCACCGTCCCCAGCACAAATGAAGCCGTCGCCTGCAACAGCCCGTTTCTCTTTCGACGATTCCGCTTCATCCCCGTTCCCCTCCTCTGGTTGCCCTGCCATGCCGGCGAGGTTCCGCCCTCGCCCCGTTTCCGAATCGACCCATCACCAGGTGTTCCGCCCGCGCCTTCCAGCGGGAGAGCCCCTCGAGCGTCGCGGAGGCGGCGTCGCAGGCGGAGCCGACGACCGCCTCGACGCGCCGCGTCACCGCGTTCCAGCTGGCCAGCAGCTGCTGCAGCTCGTGCAGCGAGCGGCGCGCGTCGCGCAGCGTCAGGCGGCACTCGCGCATCGTGGACAGGGCGGCGATGGTGGTGGCGAGGAGGCATGCACCGACGACGCCCAATGCGGCCCAGAGCAGGGGTGATTCAGTCATCCTCTTTCGGTAGCCCCTTTTCGAGAGTAATGACTGAAGTCTACCTGAGCGCGGGCGGGAGCGTCAAGGTGTGCGGGGAACGAAAAAGTGACAGTCACTTTTCCCTGCCAAAAGTGACTGTCACTATTGCGGCGCGTCGGATGGGGCCCGCTTCTCCAGTTGCTTCAAGACCTCCCCCAGCAGGTCGACCGCTTTCGTCGCGAGGATCCTCGAGGCCACGTACTGGAGGTCCGGCAACACGGCCAGGCGCTGCGCCTGGCCGTGGACGACCAGCGGGATCTCCAGCTCTCCCGCGTCGTTCGCCAGCCCCTGGAGCTCGTTGACGTTCCGGATCAGGGCAGCGGAAAGGGCGGGGTCAACGCGCAGGGTGGAGCGCACGTCCACCGTGCCATCGAAGCCGACGCTCCCGCTCCCGTCCAGGCCGAACGTGTCGCTCTGCACCGTGAGGCCCTTGAACTGCAGGACGCCCCCGTCGAGCGTCATGGAGCACTCGATCGGCTTCAGGACCGTGTCCCGGGCGGCGAGCTTGGCCCGCTCGGATGCCGGCAGGCGCGCGTCCAGCGTCTCGACGAGGCCAGGGATCATCGCGAACTTCTCAAAGACCGCCCGCAGCACGTTGAGGTTCGCCACCACCGGCTCCTCCAGCTTGACCGTGCCGTGGCCCGACAGGCCGCGGAGGGCCTGCGACGGGTCCAGCGTCATCGCGCCCAGCTCCAGCGACAGGGTGAGCGTGCCGCGCAGCTGCGGCGACCCGTCGGGCGCGGGAAAAGCGGTCTCAAGCGGCAGGCGCTCGATGGCGAACCGCATCTGCTCAAGCGAGCCGTCTGAACCGGGGATCGGCCGCCCGCCTCCGCCTGCCGGGGAAGGCAGCGTGAGGCGCCCGCTCAGGTGCACGTTGGGGGCCTCGCCTGCCAGCGCGCCGCGCGCCTCAACATCCATCGGCTGGCCTGGCGCGATGTTCGTCACCAAGACGTCCACCCGGTTGAGCGAGCGCTCCGCGGGCGGCTGGGCCATCGCGTCGGTCCAGTGCAGGGTGCCGTCCGTCACGCGAAACGAGGCGATGCTAAAGGAGACGGCCTCCTGCCCCGCGCTCGAGGCGGGACGGGCCGCGGCGGCTGGTCCGGCCGGGGCCGCGGCGGCCGCCAGGCCCAGGAGGTTGACGCGCCCCTGGGCGTCTCGCGAGACATGGATGCGGGGCCGCTGCAAGACCACGGACGATACCCGGACTTCCTTGCGCAGCAGCGGCCGGAGGGGGACGAGCGCGCTGGCCACCTCGACCTGGATGAGCGGCTCGCCTCGGGTGGCCGCGTCTTCGAAGATGCCGAACCCCTTGAACTGCAGCGCAATCCCCTGCCGCCAGCCGAGGGAGATGCCGTCCAGCTTCACCGGCCTGCCGAGCGCCCGTTCAAGCTCACGCACGACCAACGGACGGTACCGATTCACGTCAAACGTGGCGAGGAAGACGCCCAGGACGACCAGGCCGGCCAGGATCAGCACACCGAGTATCACGAGGAACTTCTTCATCGGCGACGCCCATTATACGCCTGTACCTGCCGGCGCGCATCAGCGGCAACCCGAGCCAGCCGAGGCCCATCAGGGCCAGCGAGGACGGCTCCGGCACGACGGGCCCGCCCGCGGCATCCGTGTGGAAGGCGGCTGGCAGGATGGACGGTGATGAGCCGGCAGCGGGAGGCTCGACGACCGCTGGAGGCGCGTCAGGTTCAGGGACCGCCAGGTGCGCGCGGCCATCCACCGTGGCGCCTGGGGAGAAGGCGAGCCCATTGAGCCCCTGATGCAGCGTCCAGGAGCCGGTCGCGTCCGGCGAGCGCGTGAGCGAGCTATCCCGCCCGCCCTCGCGTCCATAGCTCACCGTATCGATCAAGAGGGCGCCAGCATCCCGCAGCGTCACGGTATCGCCGGCGTTATTCAGCCCCAGGCTCCCGCTTGACGCGATGGTCGCGTTCGCGAATCCCTGCGGCGCGCCGCCGCCGAACACCACGAAGAAGCCGAAGCCGGGGATCACCTGTGAAGCGGCGAAGCGGTGGCGCACCTGAACGAGGTCGGAGAGGCTCCATTGCTCCAGGGCAATCGGCTCCGATGACGCGTTCACCAGCTCGATGAACTCATCCTGCGTCGCGTGGGTGGTCCCGTCTCGGTTCGCATCCCCGGCTGGGTCGGCCAGGACTTCATTGATCCGAACAGCTGCCTGAGCAGCCGGCTGTCCCGCCCCCCACACCAAAAACCCCAACCCTATGCCGCGCAGCCACCACATGCCCCGCCTCCTCTCAAGAAAAACACGCAGAAGAGCGCATTCTCTCCTGCGTGTTGAGTTATCGTTATTGGAGTTGGAGCACGTCACATGCCAGTATGGCCCTCAGTCAACGATGGCGACCTCGGGGTCGCAGCGTCGCTGTTGCGCACGCATTCAGCAGGCCCCGACAGATTGCAGCGAAAAGAAATGGACCCGGTCCCAATTGTCTCACCGGGCCCATCAGCTCCTCACGCCTGACCGGTCCGAACGCGCGGGAATCCAGGCTGTGCTCCGTGCGGTCGCCGAGGAGGAAGAACTGCCCCTCGCGCAGCTGCCACTCCTGTTGCCCGACCCGCACACGCTCGTGGGGGATGCCGGCGACGCGCTTGACGCACGCCCGCCCGCCCAGCGCGGCGGGGCGCGCCGCCACGATGTCGCCCCGACGGGGCGGGGCGGACGCGTACGCGCCCTCCTGGACCACGACGAGCTCGCCGGGGTTGAGAACCGGCGCCATGCTCTGCCCGTCGACGCGGAGGAGCCGCGCCCTACTTCTTCTTGGCGGCTTCCGCCCTCTGGAACAGCTCGCTGATGTTGGCCACCGCATCCATGAGCTCCTGGGACTTCGCCAGGTCCACGTGCTGCTTGTTGTAGGAGCACAGCTTCGCGGCCTTCCAGAACGTCTCCTGGAGGTCCGGGAACATGGCCAGGTGCTCCGGCTTGAAGTAGTCGGTCCAGAGGATGAGCAGCTCCTGCTTGCACAGCTGCGCGTGGGCCTCCTTGGTCTGGACCATGCGGACGATCGTGTTGCGGTGCTCGAGCGCCTCCTGCGGCGGGGCGCCGGCCCCGGGGACGGGCAGGTCGGTCAGCTTCTTGTTCATGGTGTGGACCGTCTTCGCGGCGAGGCCCGCGTGGTGCGGATCGTAGAGGCCGCACGGGACGTCGCAGTGGGCGTACAGCGGCTCAATGCGCAACAGGCGGTCCAGCGCCCGGGGCACGGTCTGTCTCCAGGACATCGATTCCTCCTTGTCGTTGGCTCACGGCTCTGCGACGCTCTCCGCCATTATAACACCCGGTCAGGGGTCACGCCCGAGCCAGCCACGCGCGCCGCAGCGCATCGAGCGCGGCCGCAGCGGTCGCCCGGGGCGCGCGGTCGTCCGAAAGCCGGGTCCAGTCCCGCCGCGGCCAGCCCCGCCGAGGGCGGGGCTCGAATCCGGCCCGCAGCCGGTCATAGTGGTCCGGCCGCGCCTCCGAGAGATCGGCGCGCGCGGCGTAGCGCCTGGCCACCCGGCGCAGGGCGACCGCGCGGGGGACCACGCACTCGAAGAAATGGAACGACGCGCCGTGCCGCCGGGCGATCGCCCGCAGCGCGCTCCTCCCCGCGGCCTTCGAAAACGTCCCGTCGCAGACGACCGAGCGCCCCTCGCGCACCAGCGCCTCGGCCCGCCGGAGCAGCCGCTGGTAGACCAGCTCCGAGATGTGCGGGGCGTAGAGGCCTTCGGCGAACGCCTGCCCGGGCCGCCGCGCGCGCGCGAACTCGCGCAGCCGGATCTCATCGGTGCGCAGCCAGGACGCGCCCAGCGCGCGGGCGAGTGAGCGGGCAAGCGTGCTTTTGCCGGTGCCGATCAGCCCGCCGACCACGACGAGCCGCGGCGGGGCGAACGCTCGTGCGTAGCGCACGGCGAGCCGGAAGTGGCGGCGGGAGAGCGCGCGCACGCGCAGGCCCTGTGGCGTGCGCGGATGCTGGGACCACGCCAGCGCCCGCACCTTGCCGCGCACCAGGCTGCGGTGGCACTTGTAGAAGGGGAGCACCCGGCCGAAGGTCGCATCGCCAAGACGCCGCTGGTACTGGCCGGCCAGCGCATCGGCCAGGTCGGCTCGTCCACGGAACTCGAGGTCCATGACGAGGAAGCTGAAATCGTTGGCCATGTCCCCGCACCGGAACGCCGGCTGAAACTCCACGCAATCAAAGATGCTGACCCCTCGACTCGCCCAGCCGACGGCTGGGCTCGCTCGGGGTGCCGCCAGACGCTTCAACTTGCTGGGCGGCGCCGGCTGAGCGAGGCAGATGTTCTCGCACCGCAGATCGCCGTGGCCGTCGATGATCCGGCCCTGGCGCACGCGCTGCGCGAGCAGGGGCTCCTGGAGCGCCAGGTACTGCTGGTAGGCCGTCTGGAGGAGCAGGTAGTCGGACTCGGAGAAGAGCCGGCCGACGAACGGTCGGCACTCCTCCAGGTTGCCCAGGACCAGGGCGGCCACCTGGGCCGGCATCCCATAGCGGCTGATGGGTCGGCTCCGCGCGGCGCTCCGAAAGAACCGGGTGAGCCGGTCCGCGATGCGGGCCATGTCGCGCCGGGTCACCCGTCGGCTGGCCACCAGCCGGTCCAGCATCCGCTCCTCCGGCAGGCGGCGCATCTGCACCACCCACTCGATGACGCCTCCCGAACGCTGCCGCTCGCCGGGGACGTCCCGGCGAGCGGCATCCCGGGCGAGCCCGCCAGGGCGAGTCGAGGGACCCAGCCGCAGCCCCCTGGGCGTCTCCACGATAGGCGCCAGGCCCAGGTACACCGCCGGCGCCAAGCGCCGGTTGAGCGAGAGCTCCAACTCGCAGAACCGCCGGCGCCGGGCCAGCGTGGAGGCGTCGAGAAACGGAAACGTCACCGGTTTCTTGAGCTTATAGGCGAAGGGGCCGGCGAGGAAGACGTGGGAGACGTGCGTCTCCCGCCGCGCCACGGTGGCTGCGGCATGGGGGTAGGACGCGGGCCGTGCGAGAAACCGGACGATGCGCTGCTCGTGTCGGTCCATGGGCGCGCCCTATTGTACCGAGCACCACGCACGACGTCTACACTTGCACTTTGAGCGACCGCTTGTTAGAGTGTTGGCAACCCGGAGGTGCATCCATGAAGCAGCTCGCCGTGGTGGGGGGATGGTGTGCCGCGCTCATCCTGCTGGCCGGCGCGCCTCAGGCGTCCGCCGAGCCGATGGAAGCCGGAGGGGCGTTCGCCAAGCTGACCCGGGGCGCGGTCAACACCATCACCGGCTGGGTCGAAGTCCCCAAGCGGATCCATGAGACGACCCAGCTCGACGGCGCGGCGGCCGGTTTCACCTGGGGGCTCCTGAGAGGGCTGGGCTACGGGTTCATCCGCACCGCCGCCGGCCTCTACGAGCTTGTCACCTTCCCCTTCCCGGCGCCGCCTGGCTACCAGCCGGTCATCCAGCCCGAGTACGTCTTCACGGAGGAATCGGCCCATCCAGCCCAAGAGTATGAGTAGCAGGCTTTAAAAAAAGCGCTTGCAAAGCGGCCGGCGCTCCCCTACACTAGGGGTGGTCTGACAACTCAGAAGGAGGTGATAACGAGATGGAGACCGGTCGGGATCTCGTTCAGCAACTCGTGATCACGCCTCTGCAGACGGCCATCAATCAGCTCGCCACGTTCGTCCCCAGCATCTTCCCCGCCCTCGCTATTCTCCTTGTCGGTTGGCTGATCGCCAAAGGCATCGAGCAGGTGATCATCAGAGCGCTCAGGGTGGTGACCCTCGACAAGTTCGCGGACCAGATCGGGTTCGCCACGCTGCTCTCCAAGGGAGGGATCCGGCGGAAGACCTCGGAGCTGATCGGGGCCATCATTTACTGGATCGTCATGTTGGCGGTCGTGATGACCGCGCTCAACGCGCTGAACCTGACGGTGGCTGCGGAGCTCTTCCAGCAGATCGTCGGGTTCCTGCCCAACGTCGTCGCCGCGGTGTTCATCCTCATCGTCGGCGCGTTCGCCTCGGCGTTTCTCTCGGCGACCGTGCGGACGGCGACCAGCAACGCCGGCATCGTGCAGGCGCACGTCCTTGGCCAAGCGGTGCAGGCGGTGGTGGTGATCTTCGCGGTGGTAGCCGCCCTCCAGCAGCTGCGCGTCCCGTTCTTCGGGGACGTGTTCCTGATCATCCTGGCGGGCATCAGCTTGGGCGTCGGCCTGGCGTTCGGCTTGGGCTGCAAGGAGCTCGCCGGGCGCTGGGTGGCCGACCTCGTCGAGCAGCTCCAGTCACGCAAGCGGTAGCGGTGTTCGGACGATCCACCTCAACCAGGCGGCAGCTCGCCATCGCGGCGGCGGCCGCCTGGTTGTTGTGTCCCGGCCCGGCCTCGGCGCTGGACGTCGCGCGGCTCTCGCCGGACGACACGGAAACCCTCCACGCCATCCTCCAGGCGCTCGAGCCGTCCATCACGGCCAAGCAGCGCGCGGGCACGGCGGCCCTGCTGACATGGGAGGAGCTGTACGAACCGCTCCCGCCGGCGCAGCGGGCGTTCCTGGACGCGTTCCGCGCCCTGAAGGCGGCCTCGCTGGGCGCGACCGCCCATTTCTTTGGCGAGCCGGCCGCCCCGCCTGAGCTCGTGCCGGTCGGGCCCCAGGAGGTCGTGAAAGACGGCGCGGCAGCACCCCTTGACCCGCAGTACCTGCCGCGCCCGGTCCTTTCGGCCTACCGGCGGATGATGGACGCGATGGAAGTGGACCTCGGCACGCGGCTGCGGGTGGAGTCCGGCTACCGCTCCACGGCCTACCAGCTCTACCTCTTCCTCTTCTATCTGCCCAAGCACGGCGGCTCCATCACCGAGACGAACCGGTTCGTGGCGCTTCCGGGGCACAGCGAGCACGGCTACCCGCCGCGCCAGGCGATTGACTTCATCAACGAGGCGGGCATCAACGGCGAGGACCATCCCGAGGAGTTCGAGGCGCTGCCGGAATACCGCTGGCTCGAGCAGCACGCGGCCCGGTTCGGCTTCGCCCTCTCCTACCCCCGCGACAACCCCCATCACACCGCGTTTGAGCCCTGGCATTGGCACTATACAAGGGAAACAGGGAACCGGTCCCGGGACAGTCGATGACCCGGACGCCAGCCGGACTGCTGCGATCGCTGGGGCTGTTCGACGCCTCGATGCTCGTGGTCGGCTGCATCGTGGGGGTGGGGATCTTCCGGACCGCCAGCGCCATCGCCGGCCACGTCCAGTCCCCCGCCCTCTTCCTGTCGCTGTGGCTCGTGGGGGGCGTGGTGTCGCTGTGCGGCGCGCTCTGCTACGCGGAGATGAGCTCCATGTTCCCGGCGAGCGGGGGCGATTACGTCTACATCCGCGAAGTCTACGGCAGGTTTGCGGGCTTCCTGTTCGGCTGGACGAAGCTCTTCATCGAGCGCACCGGCACCATCGCGATCCTCGGGTTCGTCTTCGCCGAGTACGGCGGCCGCCTCCTGCCCTACGGGACGGCGGCGCTGCGCTGGGTGGCGGCGGGGGCCATCCTGCTGCTCACCGCGGTGAACGTCATCGGCGTCCGGTGGGGGACGTACGTCCAGAACGTCTTCACCGTCCTGAAGATCGTGGCGCTGGGCTCGCTGGCGGCGGCGGGCCTCGCTGCCCTCGCCGCCCGCCAGGCGGTGCCCCTGACCTGGACGGTGCCCCGGCTCGACCTGCCCCTGCTCCAGTCGCTCGGGGTCGCGTTTGTCTTCGTGCTGTGGACCTACGGGGGCTGGACCGAGGCGGCCTATGTCGCCGAAGAGGTCAAGCAGCCGACTCGCAACGTCCCGCGGGCCATCGTCATGGGCGTGCTGGGCGTCACCGTGCTCTACCTGCTGGTGAACGGCAGCTACCTGCTTGCCATCCCCATGGACCAGCTGGTGCAGACGCCGCTGGTCGCCGCCAGCGTGATGGAGCGGCTGTGGGGCCGCTCGGGGGCGGTGTTCATCGCCGGCATGATCGCCTGCTCCGCGTTCGGGGCGCTCAATGGCTATATCCTCACTGGCGGCCGGATCCTCTACGCCCTGGGCAAGGACCATGCGCTCTTCGGGCGCCTCGGCACCGTGCACCCCGGCTTCCATACCCCGGCGACGGCGCTATGGGCGAACGCGGCCATCGCGGTGGGCCTGGTCTTCACCAGGACGTTCGAGCAGATCATGACCTATTCCACCGTGGTCATCTCGGTCTTTTTCATCATGGCGGTGTTCGGCGTCGTGCGCCTGCGGCGCCTGCGGCCGCGGGCGCCCCGCCCGTACCGCGCCTGGGGCTACCCGGTGACGCCGCTTCTCTTCTGCCTCGTGCTGGCCGGGTTCATCGCGGATGTCTGCGTCAAGCAGCCCGCCGACGCCGCGTTCGGCTTCGTCCTCCTCGCGCTCGGGCTGCCCCTCTATCGGTTGTCGGAGCGGGAGGGCGCGCCCCGATGAGCCTCTTCGCGGTCGCGGCTGCCGCCTGCGCGCTGTTCCTGGCGGGCTACGCCGTCTACAGCCGGCTGCTCGCGCGCTGGCTCGACCTCACGCCCGACCGGCCGACGCCCGCCTGCACGCTCAACGACGGGGTGGACTACGTCCCGGCCAAGGCGCCGTTCCTCCTCGGCCAGCACTTCTCCGCGATCGCGGCCGCCGGCCCCATCGTCGGGCCGGTGCTCGGGGCGCTGTGGTTCGGCTGGCTGCCCGCCCTGCTGTGGATCGTCTTCGGCGCCATCTTCTTCGGCGCGGTCCACGATTTCGCCAGCCTGGTCAGCTCCGTGCGGCACGGGGCGCGCTCGATCGTCGAGCTGGTCCATGAGCACCTCGGCCGGAAGGCGCACCTGCTCTTCATGGGATTCGTGTGGCTGTCGCTCGTCTACGTCATCATCGCGTTCGCGGACCTCACGAGCAGCTCGTTCGTCGACCCCGCCTACGGCGGGGGGATCGCGGCCTCCTCCACGCTCTACCTCTTCGCCGCCGTCGCGATGGGGCTGTGCCTGTACCGCTGGCGCATGCCGCTCGGCCTGGCCACGGCGATCTTCCTGCCGATCGTCGGGCTGATCGTCTGGTTCGGCCAGTCGATCCCGTTCATCATCCCGAGCGCGTGGGGCGTCCGTCCGCAGCTCGTCTGGAACGGCGCGATCCTCGCCTATTGCTTTATCGCCTCGATCATCCCGCTGTGGCTGCTGCTGCAGCCGCGCGGATACCTGGGCGGGTTCTTCCTCTACGTCACCCTTGCCGCCGGCGTCGTCGGCCTCTTGGTGGGCGGCGACCGCATCCAGTACCCGGCGTTCCTCGGCTGGACGAGCCAGCGGGGCTTCCCGCTCTTCCCGCTCCTCTTCGTGACGGTGGCCTGCGGGGCCTGCTCGGGGTTTCACGGCATCGTCAGCTCCGGCACGACGTCCAAGCAGATCGCGCGGGAGCCGGACTGCCGGCTGGTGGGCTACGGGGGGATGCTGCTGGAGGGGCTGGTGGCGGTCGTGGCGCTCTCCACCGTCATGCTGCTCGCGCCGGGCGACGCGGCGACCCAGCAGTCGCCGGACCGCATCTACGCCAGCGGCCTGAGCCACTTCGTGGAGCAGTTCGGCGTCGACCGCGAGTTCGCGCGGGGGTTCGCGCTCCTCGCCTTCGCCACATTCATCTACGACACGCTGGACGTGGCGACGCGCCTGGGGCGCTACGTCTTTCAGGAGCTGACCGGCTGGAAGGGGCGGTGGGGCGGTGTCGGCGCGACGCTCGCCACGCTGGCGCTGCCGGCGCTGAGCGTGAGCTGGACGGTGCGGGACCCGATGGGGAACGTCGTGCCGACCTGGAAGGTGTTCTGGACCATCTTCGGCACGTCAAACCAGCTCCTCGCGGCGCTGACCCTGGTGACGATCACGGTCTGGCTGAAGCGCGCGCGCCGGCCCTGGCTGGTGAGCGCGCTGCCGGCGGCGTTCATGCTGACGATGACGTTCTGGTCGCTCGCCCTGACCATCCGGCCGTGGGCGGCGGGCCTGCTCGGCGGCCGCCCGGCGCTGGACGGGATCGCCCTGGTCGCGTGCCTCCTGCTTGCGCTGGCGCTCCTCGTCGTGGTGGAGGGGCTCAGGGCCTTTGCACTCCCCGGACGACCTCCTCGATGATGCGCTCGACGTCGGCGGGCGTCACGCCGTGGTACCACCGGTCATCCGGGAACACCATCACGTTCGGCCCCCTGGCGCACAGATCCTGGCAGCCGGACTTGCTCACGCGGATCGCGCGCGAGAATCCCAGCGCCTTGACGCGCGCCTTCAGGGCCGCCGCAATCGCCTCGCTCTCCCGATGCGCACAGCACGTCTCATGCGGCTCGCGCCGGTTGACGCAGACGAAGACGATCTTCTGATACGGGACGGGGTCCTGGTCCATTGAGCTACACGTTGAATCCAATCGCTTGCAGGTCTTGTTCGAGCTGCCGGCCGTTCTCGAAGCGGACCGCCGTGAGGCCGATGGCCCGCCCCGCCTCCACCAGCTCCGGCCGGTCGTCGACATACACCGCCTCGGACGGCCGGACCCTCGCCCGCTCGAGCGCCAAGAAGTAGAATTGCGGATCCGGCTTGCGCAGCCCGACGTCGCAGGACGCCACCCAATCCTCCAGCACGGCCAGCGAGGGGAATGACGCCTTGATGTGGTCCAGGTGGAGGGCGTTCGTGTTGGTGAGCGCCATCAGCCGGTGGCGCTTGCGCAGGCGCTGCATGAGAATCGTCACATCGGTGTTCTCCGTGAAGATGCCGTTCCAGTTCCTGACGAACTGTTCGTACGTCCAGCGCAGCGTGAGCCGCTTCTTGAGGCCTTCGTAGTACGCCGTGGCGCTGATCCGCCCCAGCTCGAAGGGCAACAGCAGCTCCTCATGATAGATGGCCTGCTGCACCTCCTCGAACGGGCGCCCGAGCAGCTGAGCCACCTGGTGGACGAGCCGGTCCGATTCCACCTCGACCACGACCCCGCCCAAGTCAAACAGCACCAGTTGGTACAGCATGGCAGGGCTACCTTCCGTTGAAGAACGTCAGCATGATTTTTCAGTATAACCCATCCTCAGGGACGGCTCAACCGCGCAGGCGCATGAGGAGCGGCCGGTTGGCCGGCGGGAACCGGTAGCGGGAAAGCCGCCGCGCCGGCACCCATCGGAGCGCCGCTGCGGCGAGAGGTCGCGGCTGGCCGCGGGCGATGGCGCAGCGGTAGACCTTGAAGACGATCGGGCCGGCGGCATACCGGTGCCGGAGGCTCATGAGCGGCCGCAGCGCCCTCACCTCCACGCCCAGCTCCTCGCGCAGCTCACGCCGCAGGCACGCGGCCCAGCGCTCCCCAGGCCTTCGCTTGCCCCCCGGGAACTCCCAGCAGCCTCCCAGAAAGCCGCCGGGGCGCCGCCGGCAGATGAGGAGACGTCCCCGGCGCTCAATCACGGCGATGGCGGACT
>JAHFGZ010000045.1:4687-7991 GCA_023247155.1 Candidatus Omnitrophota bacterium | reverse complement strand
CCATCCGCCGCAACGTGCATGAGTTGGACGTGGAGGGCGACTGCGGGCGCCTCCGCTGCCGCGTGGAGAGCCGGCCCAGCGCCAATCCCAAGACGAGCGAGCTGGCCGTCCGGTCGGCGGTCGCCGCGTTGAGGGGGGTGTTCGACCGCGTCGCGCTCGGGACCTGACAGGATTCGCTGCCGCAACCCGGTGTGGCAGCGGGGTGATAACCGAACAGGCTGGAGAGGGGGTGACTTCTCGTGGCAGAAAAAGTCGCTAAAGTAGGGATCAAGAAGCAGCGCGGCTACCTGTACTTCGTGGACAGGCAGGGGGACATCTCGCGGGCCAAGATGGCTCGGGGTGGCCAACGCCGCCGCCGCAGCCGGCGTCGCTGATCCATCACCGTTCCTTCAGGTTGGGGACGTTTCTCCGGACGAGAGAAACGTCCCCAATCTGTTGAAGCGCGCGTCGGATGCCGATATAATCAAGAGAGCATGGCGTCCGCACCCTCCGTTCCCCCACCGCCGAGCGGCGAATCGATCGTGATCCGCGGGGCGCGCGAGCACAACCTCAAGGCCATCGACCTGGTCCTGCCGCGCAACCGGCTCATCGTGGTCACCGGCCTCTCGGGGTCGGGCAAGTCCTCGCTGGCCTTCGACACCCTCTACGCCGAGGGCCAGCGGCGCTACGTCGAGAGCCTCTCCGCGTATGCCCGGCAGTTCCTCGAGCGGCTGGAGAAGCCGGAGGTGGAATCCATCGAGGGGCTCTCGCCCGCCATCGCCATCGAGCAGCGTACCGCGGGATCCAACCCGCGCTCCACGGTGGCGACCCAGACGGAGATCTACGACTATCTCCGCGTGCTCTTCGCCCGGGCCGGGACCCCCCACTGCCCCCGCTGTCGGGTGCCGATCAGCCGGCAGTCGGCGCAGGAGATCGTGGGCCGCGTGCTGCAGGGCGGGTCCGGGGCGGACCTGACCATCCTCGCGCCCGTCGTCCGCGGCCGGAAGGGGGAGTACGCCGAGGTGTTCCGCGACATCAAGCGCCAGGGCTTCGTCCGCGCGCGGGTGGACGGCGTGGTCCGGGATCTGGACGAGCCGATCGCCCTGGATAAGAAGCGGGCCCACACGATCGAGGTGGTCGTGGACCGGATGAGCCGGGACCCGGACGGCAAGGGCCGCCTGACGGAGTCGATCGAAACGGCGCTCAAGGTCGGGAAGGGCATCGTCATCATCAGCGCCAAACGGTCCGAGTCGGTGTTCAGCGAGCTCTACGCCTGCCCCGCGTGCGGCTTCAGCTTCGAGGAGCTCTCGCCCCGCCTCTTTTCCTTCAATTCGCCCTACGGCGCCTGCCCGACCTGCGACGGGCTCGGGACGCGGCTGGAGATCGATCCGGACCTCGTCGTGCCGGACCGGGACAAATCGCTGCGGGAGGGCGCCATCGAGCCCTGGAAGCGCGGCGGGATGCACATGATCATGTATTACAACCGGCTCCTGCGCGAGGCGGCGCGGTTCTACGGGATCAGCCTCGAGATCCCGTTCCGGTCGCTGGACCGCAAGATCCAGCGCGCGCTCCTCTACGGGTCGGCGGACCGGATCTGGGGCGACACGTTCGAGGGCGTCATCCCGAATCTGGAGCGGCGCTTCCGGCACACCGAGTCGGACTACGTGAAGGAGGAGATCGCCAAGTACATGAGCGTGCTGCCCGATCCCGCCTGCCAGGGCGCGCGCCTCAAACCGGAGAGCCTGGCGGTCCTCCTGGACGGCCGCTCGATCGCCGCGGTGGCGACCGACTCGGTCGCCGCGTGCCGGCGCTGGCTGGCGGGGGTGCGGTGGGACGGGCAGCGGCGGGCGGTGGCCGAGCCGCTCGTCAAGGAGATCGGCAAGCGGCTCCAGTTCCTCCTCGACGTGGGGCTCGGGTACCTGACGCTGGACCGGGCCTCGGGGAGCCTCTCCGGGGGCGAGGCCCAGCGGATCCGCCTGGCCACCCAGGTCGGGTCGGGGCTCGTCGGGGTGCTGTACATCCTGGATGAGCCGTCCATCGGACTGCATCCCCGGGATCACGAAAAGCTCCTCAACACGCTCCAGCGGCTGCGGGACCTGGGCAACACGCTCCTCGTCGTCGAGCATGACGAGGCCACCATCCGGCGCGCGGACTACCTCGTGGACCTCGGGCCGGGCGCGGGCAAGCACGGCGGGGAGGTGGTGGCCTGCGGGACGCTGGAGGACATCCTGCGTTCGGAGCGCAGCCTCACCGGCCAGTTCCTGACCGGCAGGCGCCGGATCCCGGTCCCGGCCTCGCGCCGCCCCTGGGCCGGCCGCCCGTCGCTGGTCATCAAGGGCGCGGCGGAGCACAACCTCAAGGGGATCGATGTCGAGATCCCGCTTGGGCTGTTCGTCTGCGTGACGGGGGTCTCGGGCTCCGGGAAGTCCACGCTCGTCGACGACATCCTCTACCGGGCCCTGGCCCGCCGGCTCTCGGGGGGCACGGAGCGTCCGGGACGGCATGAGCGGATCACGGGCGTCGAGCACCTCGATAAGGTCATCGTCATCGACCAGTCGCCGATCGGCCGCACGCCCCGATCCAACCCGGCCACCTACACCGGGGCGTTCGGCCCCATCCGCGAGCTCTTCACCCAGACGCCGGGTGCTGCGCTGCGCGGGTTCAAGCCGGGCCGGTTCAGCTTCAACGTGAAGGGCGGGCGGTGCGAGGCCTGCCAGGGCGACGGGATCACGCGCATCGAGATGCACTTCCTGCCCGACGTCTACGTCCGCTGCGAGGTGTGCAAGGGCCGGCGGTTCAACGAGCAGACGCTCCAGGTGACGTACAAGGGCCGCTCCATCGCAGACGTGCTGGCCATGACGGTGGAGGAGGCGCTGGAGCTCTTCGGGGCGGTGCCGGCCATCGCGCAGAAGCTCCGGACCATTCACGCGGTGGGGCTGGGGTATCTGGAGCTGGGCCAGTCGGCGACGACGCTCTCAGGCGGCGAGGCCCAGCGCATCAAGCTCGCGCGGGAGCTCTCGCGTCGGGCGACCGGCCGCACGCTGTACCTCCTGGATGAGCCGACGACCGGCCTGCACTTCGCGGACGTGGAGACACTGCTGGGCGTCCTCCATCGGCTCGTGGAGCACGGCAACACCGTCGTGGTCATCGAGCACAACCTGGAAGTGGTCAAGACGGCGGACCACCTCATCGACCTGGGCCCCGAGGGCGGGGAGGAGGGCGGCCGGCTCGTGGCGTCGGGCACCCCGGAAGCGGTCGCGGCCACGCCGGGGTCCTGGACGGGGCAATTCCTGCGCCCGCTGCTTGAGGGCCCGCGCGGCTCGCT
>JAHFGZ010000045.1:0-4587 GCA_023247155.1 Candidatus Omnitrophota bacterium | reverse complement strand
CTGCTGGCGCCGGCGTCGCCGGCGCACGCGCTGGAGCCGGCCGCCGGGTATACCGAGATCCAGCGGGCGTTTCTCCGGGAGGAGTTCGAGCAGGTCACCTCGCTCGCCCAGACGTTCATCCTCCAGCATCCGGACGTCCCCGAGGTCCCCCGGGTGTGGTTGTGGCTGGCGCTCAGCCTGGACCGGCTGGGAGAGCCCAGCGAGGCGCTGCGAGAGCTCGAGCGCCTGAAGGCCCGTCTGCCCGCCCACGACCCGGTCTGGCCCGAGCTCCTGTTCTGGGAAGGCGACGTCAGCCGGCGGGCGCTGCAGATGGACCGCGCCCGGGCCGCCTATCAGCGCCTCCTGGACCGCTTTCCGGAGGCGACCTGGACCTCGCAGGCGCGGTTGGGCCTTGGGCTCATCGCGCTGCACCAGGACGCGTTCGAAGAGGCCATCACGCACTTCCATGCGCTCTCATCCCAGGGGCCCCAGACGCCGGCGGCGCTCGACGCGATGCTCTTCGAGGGGCTCTGCCACCTGCAGCTCGCGCGGTACGGCGAGGCGGTGGCGCTGCTCACCCCGCTGCTCAGCGAGCTGCAGGATCCCGACGCGGTCGCGCAGGCCGCCTTCTATCTCGGCGAGGCCCTGACCGCCCAGGGCCGGCACCAGGACGCGGCGCGGGCCTACCAGCGCGCGATCGATTCCTCGACGACGGCGCAGTGGCGCCAGCCGGCGCTCTTCGGACTCGGGTGGGCCCACTATCGGGCCAACCGGTGCGAGGAAGGCGTCCAGGCGTTCGAGCGGTACCTCGCCCAGGCTTCAGCCGGCCACCGGACCGAGGCGCTGTTCGCGCAGGCGAGCTGCCTGATGCGGCTGGGGCGTGAGGAGGAGGCGGTGGCGCGCTTTGAGCAGGTCGTGTCGCGCGATCCCGACCATCCCCTCGCGATCGAGAGCGGCCTCGTCGTCGCAGACGTCTACCGCCGGCAGGAACGGCACGCGGCTGCGAAGGAGCTGCTCCACGGGTTCCTGCGCCGGGGCCTGGACGAGGAGGCGCTCGCGCAGGTCCAGCTCCGCCTCGCCGCCATCGCGCTGGCGCAGGGCAACCCGGCGCAGGCGAGGACGATCTACGCGCTGGCGGCGGAGCATCCGGAGCCGCCGGTCCGGCAGGCGGCGCTCTGCGGATTGGGCGACGTGGAGCTGTTCCTCGGGGATCTCGGCCGCGCGAACGCGCGGTATGAGGAAGCGATTGCGGTGGCGGAGCGGTCATCCTTGGCCGCCTATGCGCGATACCAGCTCGGGCGCATCCAGCTGCAGCTCGGGGCGTTCGATGCGGCCATCAGCGTCTTCCAGCGGCTGGCCGCCGGCGACGATCCCTCGCTGGCGGATGACGCGCGCCTTGCGCTCGCCATCGCGTACCTGAACCATGACCAGCCGGAGGCCGCGCGCACGCTGCTGGGGACCATCCGCCGGCAGCGGCCGGACAGCGTGCTCGCCGCCCGCGCCGCCTACTACGAGGCGCTCCTGGCCCTGGAGGACGGCGACGAGGCGGCGGCCCAGCAGCTCTGCCATGCCCTGCTCGCCAAGGCGCCGCGCACCGACGAGGCGCTCGAGGCGCGCCTGCTGCTGGCCGACCTGCAGGCCAAGACCGCCTCGCCGCGCGAGGTCATGGAGCGGCTCCGGGGGGCGTACACCAGCGAGTCGCTGCCCCGCAGCCAGCGGGGGAAGCTGGCCAAGCGGCTCGGCGACCTGGCCAGGGCCCAGGGGGCCTATCCGGAGGCCATTGCGTGGTACGAGGAGGCGGCCGGCCTGCTCCCCGCGCTCGAAAGCGAGGCGTCCTACCGCACGGCCTCGTGTTACGAGGAAGCCGGCGATGTGGAGCGGGCGATGGCCTGGTATCGGACGAGCGAGCAGCCGCCCTGGCGCGTGCGCGGCCTGCTGGCGGTGGCGAAGCTCTTGGAGCGCCAGGACCGGCAGGCGGAAGCGACGGCGATCTACCGGCAGCTCGCCGAGGAGCCGATCCCCGAGGCCAAGCTGATCCGGGAACGGCTGGCGGCCTTGCGTGAAGCCGAGCGGTAACGAGGAGTGACGATGGTCAATCGCATGGTGCAGACCGCCCTGTTCGGGGCTGTGGCGGCGCTGTTCGGGACGGTGCTGTACTGGCAGGTGGACGTCATCCACCGCGGCGGGCCGGTGATGATCCCCATCGTGATGTGCTCGATGTTCTCGCTCGCCCTCATCATCGAGCGGACCTCATTTTTCGTCAACCTGCACCTGGGGACCGATATCGACCGCTGGTTCCAGACGCTCCGCGCGGCGCTGGAGGCCCACCAGTGGAAGGAGGCCGAAGGGCTCTGCGACGCCTGGAAGGGGTCGGTGGCCCGGGTCGTGAAGGCGGGGCTCTCGGCCCGCGACAGCTCGCCCCAGGACATCGACGAGGCGATGACCGAGGCCGCCCACGAGGAGATGCCGGCCGTCGACCAGCACCTCCGGTGGCTCTCGACGCTCGCGCAGGTCTCGACGCTGCTGGGGCTGCTGGGCACCGTGACCGGGCTCGTGCGCGCCTTCCAGGTCATCCAGGCGAAGTCCACCGGCGGCAACCCGGTCAGCCCCGGCGACCTCGCGGGCGGGGTGTGGGAGGCGCTCATCACGACGGTGGCGGGCTTGAGCGTGGCCATCCCGACGATCCTGGCCTACAACTACTTCGCCGCGCGGGTCACGGAGGTCCAGTTCCAGATGGAGAAGGCCGCGGCGCTCGTCGCCGGGTGGCGGGGCCTGAAGGGCAAACATGCGGCTGGTTAGGCGGTGGGCCGAGCCGGTGCCGGTCGACATCGCGCCGATGATCGACGTGGTGTTCCAGCAGCTCATCTACTTCATGCTGACCTCGAGCTTCGTCATCGCCCCGGGGATCAAGGTCATGCTGCCCAAGGCGCAGACCGGCAAGCGCCTGGCGCTCTCCAACATCGTCGTGACCCTCTCGAAGGAGCACGTCATCTACTGGGATGAGGAGGTCGTCAGCCTGCAGGAGCTTCGGGACCGCTTGAAGCGGGCCGGGGGCCACAAGCCCGTGCTGATCCGCGCGGACAAGCACGCCTACGTGGACAAGCTGATCGAGCTGTGGGACCTGTGCCGGGACGCGGGGTACCAGGAGATCCACATCGCGACGCTCTCGGAGTAGCGAAGGAGGCCCTGATGATTACGGAGATCGGCATCGTCGCGGGGGAGATCTGGCACGATCTGGATGAGCACGGCGCGTCGCGCTTCTCTCAGATGGTGCCGCGGATCGATCGGCCGAAGGAGCTGGCCCTGATGAGCCTGGGGTGGCTGGCCCGCGAGGGCCATGTCGTCGTCCGCCAGGACGGCGCGGATTTCCAGGTCGAGCTGCGCCGCTAAGCGCCATGACCCGCTTCGTCCTCATCCTCATCACCTGCCCGAGCCAAACCGTCGCGCGGCGGCTTGGCCGTGAGCTGGTCAAGCGGCGCCTGGCCGCGTGCGTCACCATCGTGCCAGGCGTCGAATCCATCTTCTGGTGGGAGGGCCGGATTGACCGAGGACGCGAAGCCCTCCTGCTCATCAAGACGACGGCCGAGCGGTTTGAGCCGCTCCGGCGCGCCGCCATCCGCCTCCACCCCTACGACATCCCCGAGGTCATCGCCCTCCCCATCGCAGCTGGCCATCAACCATATCTCCGATGGGTCGCCGCCAGCGCCCGCGCTTCTCGGCATACCTGAACCTGATTTTGCTCAAGATGTTCCGTGCACCCAACCTGCTTGACAGCGTGGCGGGCCATTAGGCATACTTTGACTGTACCAGTTGACAACCGTGCATCGTGCTGGCGAAAGGGCAAACCCGCCGCGAGGCGGGGGCGCAAAGCTACGGATCTCTTGAGACCGCCGGGCTGCCGACCAGACCAAGAGATTGCCGAGCCACCGAACCAGTGGTTCGGCTTTTTTGTGTTGCGAGGGATCATGGATGACGAGGAATCGGGAACGCGGAATGGTGCTGGGGATTGCGATGCTCGCCGCCCTCATCGCCACCATCGCGTCCTATGCCATGCTCGCGGTGGCGGTGAGCCGGGCGCGCCAGGCGAGGTTCTACCGCGATCGGCTGCCGGCCCGCTACGCCGCGGAGGCGGCCGTCGTCCGGGCGCAGCAGCGACTGTGGACCACCCCCGGCTACTGCGGGGAGCTGGGTCTTGTGATCGGCGGGGTGACGGTGGATGTGACGGTATCGGACTGCACCCCCGGCAACCCCAAGACGGTCAGCGCGAAGGCGATCTACTGATGGCCCGCGGCGGCCGGTCGGGATTCACGTTGGGCGAGGTGCTCGTCGTGGTCGTCATCATCGGCATCCTGGCGTCCATCGCGCTGCCGCAGTTTCACACGACCGTGACGCGGGGCTACTGGAACGCGGCGCAGGATATCCTGCAGACGATCTACTCGGGGGAGCAGGTCTACGAGGCGGCCAACGACACCTACGTGGACCCGGCCAACCCGGTCACCTGCCCGGGCCGGTGCATCTACATGGACGACCCGAACGTGGCCAACATCCCCGTGACCTACACGGTAGAGAACGTCAGCGCGACGACGTTCACCGCGCGCGCGACCTACA
>JAHFGZ010000044.1 GCA_023247155.1 Candidatus Omnitrophota bacterium | reverse complement strand
CGGAGTCGAATGGACGGCGCGCGGACGAAAGGCTGACATGGCGAAAGTGCTCTTCATCAATCCGGTGATCCGGGAAGAGGACGACCCCAAGCACGTGCCCTACGGCATCGCGCTGTTGGCGGCCATCGTGTCCAAGGCCGGCCATCAGGTCCAGGTGTATGACATGAACGCGTGGCGCCTCGGCGAGGAGGCGCTGCGCGAGGCGATCGAGGCCGATGCGTGGGACGTCGTGGCGCTGGGGAGCATCACGACCGGCTACGGCTCCATCAAGAAGATCGTGGCGAGCGCCAAGCGCCACGCGCCCACGGCGCTCGTCGTCCTCGGCGGCGGGGTCCTCACCAGCATGCCGGTCGAGATCATGACGTTCCTGCCGCAGGTGGACGTGGGCGTCATCGGCGAGGCCTTCGTCACGTTCCCGGAACTCCTGGGGCGTCTCGACCAGGGAGAGGCGGACTGGTCCACGGTCAAGGGCGTGGCCTACCGCGCCCGCGACGGCCAGATTCAGCTCACCGACATCCGGCCGCTCATCAGCAAGGAGGAGCTGGATCGGCTGCCATACCCGGCGTGGGAGCTCTTCCCGCTGGACATCTACTGGAAGAACAGCAAGCTCCTCTACAGCGAGGAGGCGTTCACCTCGAAGCGCCGCCTCGACATCAACGCGAGCTACGGCTGTTCGCTCATCTGCCGCTTCTGCTTCCACCTCGGGATCGCGGGCGACCTCAAATACGCCGACGGGTCGCAGGGGCGGGACGTGGAGTTCACGTACAAGCGGGAGATCCGCTACCACAGCGCCCGCTACGTGGTGGACATGGTGCAGCACGCGCGCGAGCGGTTCGGCGTGGACTTCGTGCTGTTCCTCGACGAGAACCTCATGACGATGAACTCCTACAGCCACGGGAAGTGGCTGCCGGAGATCGCCGACCTCTGGATCAAGGAAGGGCTCCAGCCCAGCTGCCGGCGCGAGCGGAAGCCGCACACCGCCGCGTGCAAGGGGGTCCACTGGGGCGGCACGAGCCACGCGACGCTCGTGCAGCGGGAGATCCTGGGGAAGCTCTTCGAGTCCGGCTGCAGCCAGCTCCTGTACGGCTATGAGTCGTTCTCGGACCGCATCCTGAGGAACGTGGGGAAGGGGACGACGGCGGCGCTCAACGAGCGGTCGCTGCGCTGGACGATCGAATCCGGCATCCGCCCGATCCCGAACCAGATCATCGGGTTCCCCGACGAGTTTTTCGACAGCATCCGGGACAGCCTGGCGGCGTGGGAGCGCATGGGGATCCAATGCGTGCCGTTCTTCGCCACCCCCTACCCGGGCTCGGAGTGGTACTACACGTACAAGGACCGGATCCTCGAGCAGTACCACGGCGACCTCGAAGCGTTCCTGCTGGACCTCGGGGACGCGACGAAGATCACCGCGGTGATCAGCGAGAACTTCACCGGGGTCGAGCTGCTGGGGCTGCGGGAGCTCATGGTGCAGCGCGACCTCAAGCGGATCAACGAGTACGAGCGGGTGTGGCGGACGCTCCACGGGGAGCCGTTCCTCCCGGATTTCCGCCACCACCCGCGGGTCCCGGCCAAGCAGTTGCGGGTGCTCCAGGCACAGACCTCATCGCAACCGGCCATTGCCGAGGTGGCAGGATGAGGACCATCGGCGTCGTCACGGTCAATCGGTCGGATTACGGGATCTCGCTGCCGGTGATCCGCAGGATCCAGGAGGACGCGGGGATGCAGCTGCACCTCTTCGTGAGCGGCGCGCATCTTGCGCCCGAGTTCGGCCTGACGGTGCGGGCGATCGAGGCGGACGGGGTGCCGGTCGGGTCGCGGGTGGAGATGCTGCAGCCCTCGGACGCGCCCGAGGGCATCGCGGCCTCCATGGGGCGCGGGGTCATGGCGTTTGCGGCGGCGTTCGCGAAGGTCAGGCCGGACCTCCTGCTCGTGGTGGCGGACCGCTTCGAGATGCACGCGGCCGCGCTGGCCGCGCTCCCGTTCACGATCCCCGTCGCGCATGTCCATGGCGGCGAGCTCACCCGGGGCGCGATGGATGAGAGCCTGCGCCACTCGATCACGAAGCTCAGCCACCTGCACTTCGCGTCGACCGAGCGCTACGCCCGGCGCATCCTTCAACTGGGCGAGGAGCCCTGGCGGGTGACCGTGTCCGGCGCGCCCGGTCTCGATCATCTGCGGACGATGGTCCTGCTGACGCCGGAAGCGCTGCGCGAGCGCTGGGGCCTGCCGCTTTCGCCGGCGCCCCTGCTGGTGACCTCCCACCCGGTGACGCTGGAGTATGAGGCGACCGAATGGCAGGTCGGGGAGCTGCTCGCGGCCCTCGAGGCGGCGGGACGGCCGATCATCTTCACGCTGCCCAACCCGGATACCCGCGGCCGCGTGATTGCGCGCATGATCCGGGCCTTTGTCGAGCGCCATCCGGACGCGCGGCTGATCGAGAGCCTGGGGACGCAAGGCTACTTCAGCCTGATGGCCTGCGCAGCCGCGATGGTGGGGAACTCCTCGAGCGGGCTCATCGAGGCGCCCTCGTTCGGCCTGCCGGTCGTCAATATCGGCACCCGCCAGGAGGGCCGCCTGAGGGCTGAGAACGTCATCGACGTGGGCTACGGCCGGGACGAGGTCCTGCGCGGCATCCGGCAGGCGCTGTCGCCAGGCTTCCGCGCCGGCCTGCGCGGGATGAGTAATCCGTACGGTGACGGCCATGCGGCGGAGCGCATCGTCGGCCGCCTCAGGGACGTGCCCCTGGACGAGCAGCTGATCCACAAGACGTTCGTGGATCTCCCGGCCGCGGCGCTCGAGGCCAGCGAGGCGGGGAGCCGGAGATGACCGGGCGCGGAGGGGCCATCCTCTTCTTCGGGAAGGAGGGGGACGCGCGGTGCGCCCACGCGGCCGACTACCTCAGGCGGCACGCCGCCGGCGTCGCCGTCCACCTGGGCAGGCGGGGCGCGGCGTTTCCGCGGCTCGACCAGGAGGCGACGTACGACTCTCTCATCTCCTACCTCGGCCCCTGGATCATCCCGGCTGAGGTGCTGCGCCGTGCCAGCCGCGCCGCGGTGAATTTCCACCCGGGCCCGCCGGAGTATCCGGGGATCGGGTGCACGAACTTCGCGATCTACGAGGGGGCCAGGGTCTACGGCGTCACCGCGCACCACATGGCGGCCCAGGTGGACGCCGGGCCGATCATCCAGGTGGAGCGCTTTCCGCTCCATGAGACCGACACGGTGTGGTCGCTGACCCAGCGCGCCTACGCGCATCTGGCGGTGGTGTTCTACGAGATCGCGGATCTCATCCTCGCGGGCCGGCCGCTGCCGGCCTCCGCCGAGCGCTGGAGCCGCGCGCCGTTGCGCCGCGCCGAGCTGGAGGCGCTGTGCCGCCTGACCCCGGACATGAGCGAGGAGGAGATCCGGCGGCGCGTGCGGGCCACGACGTTCCCCGGCTATCCAGGCGCCTCGTTCGAGGCGTCCCGCCTGTCGGCGGGACCAGTACAGGTTGTGGGATGATCCGCGTCATCCCGCGGCTGGACATCAAAGGGCCGAACCTCGTGAAGGGCGTGCATCTCGAAGGCCTGCGGGTGCTCGGCCGACCGGAATGGTACGCCGAACGGTATTATCAGGACGGCGCCGATGAGCTGATCTACCTCGACCAGGTGGCGAGCCTCTACGGGCGCAACAACCTGGCGGAGATCGTCAGCCGGGCGGCCGAGCGGATCTTCGTGCCGCTCACGGTGGGGGGCGGCATCCGGTCGGTGGAGGACATCCAGCGGCTGCTGCGGGCGGGCGCGGACAAGGTGGCGATCAACACCGCCGCGATCAAGCGCCCCGAGCTCATCCGGGAAGGCGCGCACGCGTTCGGCGCGCAATGCATCGTGCTCTACATCGAGGCCAAGCGGCGCGGCCCCGGCACGTACGAATGCCTGACCGACAACGCCAGGGTGCGGACCGGGGTGGACGTGTTCGACTGGGTGCAGCGAGCCGTCGAGCTGGGCGCCGGCGAGATCCTCCTCACCTCGGTGGATCGCGAGGGCACGGGCCTCGGCTACGACTTCGAGCTGGTGGCGACCGTCGCGTCGCTGGTGCCCGTGCCGGTGATCGCCTCCGGCGGGGCCGGCAGCGCGGACCACGTCCACCAGGTCATCGCGGAGGGGCATGCCGACGCGGTGTGCGCGGCGTCGCTCTTCCATTATGCCGTGGTGGGCGAGATGCAGCGCGAGACGGAGCCGTTCGAGGAAGGCAACGTCGAGTTTCTGCGAGGGAAGCTGCCGATTTCGACGCTGGGACGCCGGCAGATCCAGGCCCGGCGGATCCCGGAGCTGAAAGCCCATCTGGCGCAGGCCGGCATCGCGTGCCGCCGCGCGCCGGCCGACACCGTCCCGGGAGCGCTATGCCGCCGCGCGTGACGATCATTGATTACGGGCTGGGCAACCTCTTCAGCCTGCGGCGGGCCCTGGGCTACCTCGGGGCCGAGCCCGAGACCGCGTCCACGCCCCGCGAGGTCGAGCAGGCGGAGCAGCTCATCCTGCCTGGGGTCGGGGCGTTCGGGGACGGGATGCGCCAGCTGCGCGAGCGGGGCCTCGTGGACCCGGTGCGACGCGCCGCCACGGAAGGGGTGCCCCTGTTGGGGATCTGCCTTGGGATGCAGCTGTTCTTCACGGAGAGCGAGGAGTTCGGCCGCCATGACGGGTTGGGGATCTTCGCCGGCCGGGTCGGGCGGCTCGCGGCCACGGCCGCCTCGGGTGAGCCGGTCAAGGTGCCGCACGTGGGCTGGAACGCGCTGACGCCCGCCCCCGGGGGCCTGCCGTGGGAGCGCTCCGCGCTCCAGGAGCTGGCCCCGGGCGATTCGGTCTACTTCGTGCACTCCTACGTGCCGAGCCCGGAAGACGGGGCCGTGACGGTCGCGGAGATGGCGCACGGCGGCCACCGGTACTGCGCCATGGTCCAGCGCGGGGCGGTGGTCGGCTGCCAGTTCCATCCGGAAAAGAGCGGGGCCGTGGGTCTGCGGATCCTGCGCCACTTCCTGGGTCTGGAGGGGTGAGATGGCGGACACGACGCTGGTGAAGGAAGCCTACCCGCTGGTGGTCGGCGGCCTGGAAAAGCGGCTGGCGTTGCTGCCCAAGGAGGTGCGGTACTGCACCCGGTGCGTGGTGTCGAACCAGCGGCCGCTGATCACGTTCGACGCGGAGGGCGTGTGCAACGCGTGCCGGTTCGCCGCGGAGAAATACCGGACGATCGACTGGCGCGCCCGCGAGCTCCAGCTCCAAGCGCTCCTCGAGCGGCACCGCCGCACGGACGGGACGTGGGACGTCATCGTCCCCTGCAGCGGGGGCAAGGACTCGGCGTACGTGGCGCACCAGCTCAAGACGCGCTACGGCATGCACCCGCTCACGGTGACGTGGGCGCCGTTCCGCTACACGGACATCGGGTTCCAGAACTTCACGAATTTCGTGGACGCCGGCTTCAACAACCTCATGGCCTGGCCCAGCGGCCGGTTCCACCGGAAGCTCGCGCTCCTCTCCTTCGAGGAGCTCGGCGACGCCTGGCAGCCCTTCGCGTACGGCCAGATGTGCTACGCGTTCCACATCGCCCTGCGGTTCGGGATCCCGCTCGTGTTCTTCGGCGAGAACGGGGAAGCGGAGTACGGCGGCGACCCGAAGAACAAGGACAAGCCGTACAACCCGGTGGACGACTGGGCGATGCTCTACTTCAAGGGGGCCACCATCGACGGCTTCGTCGACTTCGGATTGAAGCACAAGCCGTACCTGACGGCGGACGACGTGCATCCCTCGGACCTGACCTTTTACCGCCCGCCGGCCGTGGACGCGCTGCAGCAGGCCGGCGTGCAGATGCACTGGTACTCCTACTACCACAAGTGGGTGCCGCAGGAGAACTACTACTACAGCGTCGACCACACCGGCTTCTGCGCCAACGCGGAGCGGTCGGAGGGGACCTACTCGAAGTACGCGAGCCTGGATGATCGGCTCGACGGGTTCCACTTCTATCTCGCGTACATCAAGTTCGGGATGGGCCGCACCACGCAGGACGCGGCGCACGAGATCCGCGACGGCCACCTCACGCGGGAAGAAGGGGTGGCGCTCGTCCGTCGGTTCGACGGCGAGTTCCCGGCGAGATACTTCAAGGACTTCCTGGACTACCTGCAGATCGACGAGGAGCACTTCTGGAAGGTGGTGGACGCGTGGCGCCGGCCGCACCTCTGGGAGCGCGTCAACGGCGAGTGGACGCTGAGGCACCAGGTGTCCTGATGCGCCTGAACGTCGACGAACACAGCGTGGGGCCGGGCGCCACGGTCCGGGACGCGATCGCCCGCATGGATGCCAACCGGCGGGGCATCATGCTGGTGCTGGACCGCGAGCGTCGGCTGCTGGGCACGATCAGCGACGGGGACATCCGCCGGGCCATCCTGGCGCGGCTCAACCTGGACACGGCCGTGACCGAGCTCCTGGCGCGGAAGTCCGGGTCCCGCTACGCCATGCCGATCACGGCGTCGGTCCGCGCGGATCAGAACGAATGGCTCACCCTGTTCAAGCGGCACATGGTGACCCATCTCCCGCTGCTGGATGACGAGGGCCGCGTGGCCGGGCTCGTCGGCTACGACGACTTTGTGCCCGGCGAGGTGCTCCCGTTGCAGGCGGTCATCATGGCCGGAGGGGTCGGCTCGCGCCTGCACCCCCTCACGGAGCAGACGCCCAAGCCGATGCTGCCGGTGGGCGACCGCCCGCTCATGGAGGTCATCATCGAGCAGCTCCGCGAGGTGGGGATCCACCGCGTGAACGTGACGACCCACCACCAGCCGGAGAAGATCAGCCGGCACTTCGGCGACGGCCGGAAGTTCGGCATCGAGCTCACCTATGTCGCCGAGGAGCGGCCGCTGGGGACGGCCGGGGCGCTGGGCCTGATGAAGCCGCCCGAGGAGACGATCCTCGTGATCAACGGCGACATCCTTACCCGGGTCGACTTCCGCGCCATGCTGGCCTACCACCGGGAGCACCAGGCGGACCTCACCATGGCGGTGCGCCAGTACGACATCGAGGTGCCGTATGGGGTCGTCGAGTGCGAGGGACAGGCGGTGCGCAAGATCAGCGAGAAACCGGTGCTCGGCTTCTTCGTCAACGCCGGCATCTACCTGCTGGAGCCGGCCGTGCACCGCTACATCCCCAACGGGCAGCGGTTCGACATGACCGACCTCGTGCAGCGGCTGTTGGATGAGCGGCGCCCGGTGGTCAGCTTCCCGATCCGGGAATACTGGCTCGACATCGGCGAGCACGCGCAGTACGAGCAGGCGAAGGAGGAGATCAAGCAGTGGACGGCGACGCCATGACGGGGTGGAGCGGGACGCGCGTGCTGGTCACCGGGGCCGGCGGCTTCATCGGCAGCCACCTCGCGGAGCGGCTGGTCGAGCTCGGCGCGTCGGTGCGGGCGTTCGTCCGCTACCGGTCCAGCGGCTCCTGGGGGTGGCTGGACCGCAGCCCGCTCAAGGGCGACCTCGAGGTGGTGGCCGGCGACGTCACCGACCGCGACGCCGTGGCGCAGGCCATGCAGGAGGTGCGCGTCGTGTTCCACCTCGCGGCGTTCATCGCCATCCCCTACTCGTATCAGGCGCCGGAATCGTTCGTGCGGGCGAACGTGCAGGGCACGCTGGCTCTCCTGCAGGCCGCGCGCGCGCAGGGGGTCTCGCGGTTCGTCCACACGTCCACGAGCGAGGTGTACGGGACCGCCCGGTACGTGCCGATCGACGAGCACCACCCGCTGCAGGCGCAGTCGCCGTACGCGGCCACCAAGATCGCGGCCGACAAACTCGTGGAATCCTTCGGCTGCTCGTTCGGCCTGCCGGTGGTGACGGTGCGGCCGTTCAACACCTTCGGGCCCAGGCAGTCGGCCCGGGCGATCGTCCCGACGATCATCACCCAGTGCCTGACGGGCGAGACGGTCCGTGTGGGGAACCTGACGCCGACCCGCGACTTCACCTACGTGAGCGACACGGTGGAGGGCTTCGTGCGCGCGGCG
>JAHFGZ010000043.1:3020-8270 GCA_023247155.1 Candidatus Omnitrophota bacterium | reverse complement strand
GGCTCCGGTACAATCGAACAGCTTCAGACATCGTCGCTCACGCACCTCCCGCATCCCTGACCAGGCAGGCGCCCATGAGAGCCAAATCAGCAGCACGCACACGGACCGCCCCGCGGGCCCCAGCGTCCGCCGGCGAGCCGCGCCTCACGCTTGGCCTGCCGAAGGGCAGCCTGCAGGAGGCGACGGTCCGGCTCTTCGAGCGGGCCGGGTTCAAGGTCCTCATCAGCGAGCGCTCCTACCGGCCATCGGTGGACGATCCCGAGCTTGAGCCGATGCTGCTGCGCGCCCAGGAGATGTCCCGCTACGTCGAGCAGGGGGTCCTCGACTGCGGCATCACCGGCAACGACTGGATCCTGGAGAATGGCTCGAAGGTCGAGCGGGTCGCGGAGCTCCTCTACGCGAAACGGACCCGCACGCCGGTCCGGTGGGTGCTGGCGGTGCCGGAGGGGGGCGCCGTGCGCAGCCTGAAGGACCTGCAAGGGGCGCGCATCGCGACGGAGCTCGTCAACGTCACGAAGGCGTACCTGGCCAAGCGCGGCGTCCGCGCCGAGGTGGAGTTCTCGTGGGGCGCGACGGAGGGGAAGGTCCGCGCCGGGCTCGTGGACGGCATCGTGGAGCTGACGGAGACGGGCCAGACGCTCATCGCCAACGGGCTGCGCATCCTGGAGACGGTCTGCGAGTCCACGACCCAGCTCATTGCCAACGCCTCGGCGCTGGCGGACCCCTGGAAGCGGCGCAAGATCGAGAGCCTCAAGACGCTGCTCCTCGGCGCGGTGGAGGCGGACGGCAAGGTCGGCCTGAAGCTGAACGTGCCCGAGCGGCGGCTCCAGCAGGTCATGGCGACGCTGCCTGCCATGAAGCGGCCGACGATCTCCAAGCTGTGGTCCACGGATGACCGCGACCCGTGGTGGGCGGTGGAGACGGTGATCGACGAGCGGCAGGTGAAGGCGCTCCTTCCGAGGCTGAAGGAGGCCGGGGCTCAGGACATCATCGAGTACCCGCTCAACAAGGTGATCGCCTGATTCCCCCGGTCCCTGCGCACCCTCCTCGATGACTGTCCGTCCGGCCGTGCTCTCAGCCATGCTGGGCGCGGTGCTGGCCGGGTGCGCCGGCCCGCTCGCCGCCAGCCGGCACGCCGACCGCATCGCCTACGGCGCCTATCTGCGCGGGTTGCTGCTCGAACGCTCCTCCAAGTTGCCCGAGGCGCTCGACGCCTACCAGGAGGCGCTGGAGCACGACCACCGCTCCCCCCTCCTGCACGTGCGCGTCGGGGCGGCCTATCTGAAGCTGGGCCGGATGGACCTGGCGATGCAGGCGTTCAGGCGGGCGCTCGCCCTGCAGCCCGACCATCCCGATGCCCTGCGCTGGGTCGCCATGCTCCACGCCTCGCAGGGGGAGCTCGATGAGGCGGTGGAGGCGTATGAGCGGCTCCTCGCGATTGGGCCGGGCGACCCGTTCGTCATGAGCACCCTCGCGGACCTGTACGTCCTCCAAGGCAACCTGGCGCAGGCGGCCGTCCTCTATGAGGCGCTGATCCAGGAAGCGGGTCCGTCGAGCCAGCTCCACTTCAACCTCGGGGTGCTGTACGGCCGGCTGAACCGCTTCGAGGACGCGCTGGCCGAGCTCTCGCGCGCCTATGAGCTGGCGCCCGACTCGCTGGATGTCCGCGTCGCCCTCGGCCTGACCTACGAGCTGAGCGGGCGGTTCGACCGGGCCGCGGCGCACTACGAGGCGGCCATTGAGCTCGACCCGCTCAACCCGCGGTTGCGCCACCACGCCGCGCGCGCCTCCCTGAACGGCAAGCGGTACGCCGAGGCGGCCGCGCAGTACCAGGGCATCCTGGACCTGGCGCCACGCGACCTGGAGGCGATCATGGGCCTCGTGCGCGTGTGGCTGGCCCAGTATCGGTACGACGAGGCCGCGCGGTTCCTGGCCAGGAAGCTCGAGGAGCTGGGCGACCCGCCCGAGCTCTACCTGGCGCTGGGCCTCGTCTACCGGGAAGCGAAGCAGGCGGAGGAAGCGATGCGGGCGTTTGAGCGGGCCATCGAGCGGAAGGGGGACTACGCCCAGGCGCACTTCTACCTCGCCGCGCAGCTGGATCAGCTGGGACACCGCCCGGAAGCGCGCGCGAGCCTGCGCCGGACGCTCGAGCTTGACCCCAATCACCCGGATGCGATGAACTACCTCGGCTATCTCGATGCGGAGGCGGGCGAACACCTCGACGAGGCGCGCGCGCTGATCGAGCGGGCGCTCGCGCTGGACCCGGAGAACGGCGCCTACCTGGACAGCCTGGGGTGGGTGTACTTCAAGATGGGCGAGCTGGATGAGGCCATCCGGCACCTGGAGCGGGCTGCCGAGCTGCTGGATACCGACCCGGTCATCTTCGACCACCTTGGCGAGGCGTACTTCATGCGGCACGACCTGGAGCGGGCCCGGCGGAACTGGCAGCGGGCGCTGACGCTTTCGCCCAACGGGGCCATCCAGGAGAAGCTCGAGCGCCTGATGGCCACCGAGGCGGTGACGACCCCATGAGCGCGACGGACCTGCCACGCCTTCAGCGCGTTGCGGTGGAGCTGCGGCAGACCATCCTCCGGATGATCGCCAAGGCCGGCAGCGGCCATCCGGGCGGATCGCTCTCCATGGTCGAGCTGCTCGTCGGCCTCTACTGGCATACGCTGCGGCACGACCCGAAGCGCCCGGACTGGCCGGACCGCGACCTCTTCTTCCTTTCGAAGGGCCATGGCTGCCCGGCGCTGTACGCCGTCCTGGCCGCCCAGGGCTACTTCCCGCAGGAGGAGCTGATGACGCTGCGCCGCTACCCCACGCGGCTGCAGGGCCACCCGGAGCGCTGGTCGGTGCCCGGCGTGGAGATCGCCGCCGGGTCGCTCGGCCAGGGGCTGTCGATGGCCAACGGGGTGGCGCTGGCGGATCGGATGGACGGCCGCAGCCGCCGCATCTTCTGCCTCATGGGCGACGGCGAGATCCAGGAAGGCCAGGTGTGGGAGGCGGCGATGACCGCCCACCACCACCGCCTCGACGCGGTCTGCGCCGTCATCGACGCCAACCAGCTCCAGCAGAACGGGCCGGTGAAGCTGATCCAGGACATCGAGCCGCTCGCCGAGAAGTGGCGCGCGTTCGGCTGGCACGCGATTGAGATCGACGGCCACGACATCGCCCGGGTCGTGCAGGCGTATGACGAGGCGGAGACGGTGCAGGGCAAACCCCAGGCGATCGTGGCGCGGACGGTGAAGGGAAAAGGGGTCTCCTTCATGGAGCTGAATCCCGCCTGGCACGGGGTCGCCCCCAAGCCCGATGAGCTGGAACGGGCGCTGGCCGAACTGGAGGCGCTCAAGCGGTGATGGCCGGCAAACCGACGCGGGACGGTTTCGGGGAAGGGCTGCTGGCGCTGGGGAAGACCCATCCCCATGTCGTGGCGCTCTCCGGCGACCTGGAGGATTCGGCCAGGGCGATCTGGTTCAAGACGGCCTATCCTGACCGGTTCTTTTCGGTGGGCATCGCGGAGCAGGACCTCATCGGGACGGCGGCGGGCCTCGCCCTGGCCGGCAAGATCCCCTTCGCCTGCTCCTTCTCGCAGTTCGTGACGGGCAAGACGCTGGAGCAGCTGCGGATGGCGGTCTGCTACCAGCAGCTCAACGTGAAGGTCGCCGGCTCGCACGGGGGGCTCTCCGTCGGCGCGGACGGCGCGACGGCCGAAGCGCTCGAAGAACTGACGCACATGCGGGCGCTGCCGCGCATGACCGTGATCGTCCCCTGTGACGCCCTCGAGGCCACGAAGGCGACGATCGCCTGCGCGGATTACCCCGGACCGGTCTTCCTGCGCCTCGGGCGGGCGCCGGTGCCCACGATCACGAAGGAGGCCGACCCCTACCGGATCGGCGAGGCGGCCGTGATGCGGCCCGGCCACGACGTGGCCATCGTCGCCTGCGGCGTCATGGTCGCGCACGCCCTCCAGGCGGCCGAGCAATTGGCCAGGGAGGGGATCGAGGCGCGCGTCATCAACCTGCACACCATCAAGCCGCTCGACCAGGCCACCCTCCTCGCCGCCGCCAAGGAGGCCGGGGCGATCGTCACGGCGGAGGAACACACCGTCCTCGGGGGGCTCGGCGGGGCGGTCGCCGAACTGCTCGTCCAGACGCACCCGGTCCCGATGCGCTTCGTGGGCGTGCTCGACCGGTTCGGCACCTCCGGCGATCCCGCCGAGCTCTTGAAGGTGTTCCACCTCATGCCCGAGGACCTCGTCAAGGCCGCCAAGGACGTCCTCCGCCTCAAGCAGGCGTCGTTCAAGGTTCAAGGTTGACGGTTCAAGGGAACATCAGCAACCCCTTGAACCTCGAACCATGAACGCCCCCTCAACGTGATGTTGCACCTGCGCGCGCCGGCCAAGCTCAACCTCTATCTCCGCGTGCTCGGGAAGCGGCCGGACGGCTACCACGAGATCGAGACGCTCTTCGAGCGGATCGATCTCGCCGACGAGCTGGCGTTCGAGCCGCACGATGAGCTGGCGCTCACCTGCACCGACCCCGCGCTCTCCTGCGGCGAGGACAACCTCGTGACGCGCGCGGCGAGGGCGCTGCAGCAGGCAAGCGGCATCGCGCGCGGGGCGCGCATCCACCTGACCAAACGCATCCCCATCGCCGCCGGCTTGGGCGGCGGCTCCTCGGACGCGGCCGCGGCGCTCCTGGGCCTGAACGCGCTCTGGGGTCTCCGGTGGCCCCCCGCCCGGCTGGCCGAGCTTGGCGCTGGCGTGGGGTCCGATGTCGCGTTCTTTCTTGGCGAGGCGCCGTTTGCGATCGGGCGGGGCCGGGGGGAGCGGTGCGAGCCCCTCGCGGGCGCGCGGGCGCTGACCCATGTCCTGGTCGTCCCGCCGGAGCGCCTCGCCACGACGGACGTCTACGCGGCCTGGGACCAGGAAGCGTCGTCGGAAATCGACTTGACAGCCTCCCCCCCCTCCAGTAGCATGGTGGCGCACGCCTTACGCAACGGCCCCGACCTAGCGGGGCTCGCTAAGGGATTGTGGAACAGTCTTCAACCTATAGCGATCCGGCGTTGCCCTGTCATTGCGACCATCCAGTCCGTTCTGCGTCGTCTGGGATGTGAGGGGGTTTCCGTCTCCGGCAGCGGGCCTGCGGTCTTCGGGATCTGTCGGGACGCAGCCCAGGCGGCGGCCGTCGCCGAATCGCTGCGTCGGCACCCGTGGCGCGTGGAGGTTGTGCAGACCTGGCGTGGGGA
>JAHFGZ010000043.1:0-2920 GCA_023247155.1 Candidatus Omnitrophota bacterium | reverse complement strand
CGCACACGATGAGAAACCTGCAAGCGGTCATCTTGGCGGCCGGGGAAGGCACGCGGATGAAGTCGGACCGGCCGAAGGTGCTCCACTCCATCTGCGGCCGGCCCATGATCGCGTACGCCCTGGACCTGGCCGCGTCGGCCGGGGTCAAGCAGCCCATCATCGTCCTGGGCCACGGCGCCGAGGATGTGGAATCGCAGCTCCCCCGCGAGGCGAGGGTCGTCATCCAGGGCAAGCGCCTCGGCACGGGGGACGCGGTCGCCGCGGCGAAGAAGCTGCTGGGCGGGTCCGGCGCCGTCCTGGTCCTCTATGCCGACACCCCGCTGCTGCGCCGGACGACGGTCCAGCGGCTCATCGAGACGCACTTCAAGACCGGCGCCACCTGCAGCCTCCTGACCGCGCACCTGGCCGATCCGACCGGCTACGGCCGCATCCTCCGCAACGAGAGCGGCCTCATCGCCGGCATCGTGGAGGAGGCCGAGGCCAGCGCCGCCCAGCGGGCGATCCGCGAGATCAACGTCGGGCCGCTCCTCTGCAGCGCGCCGGCGCTGCTGGCCGCGCTGGCGACGGTGAAACCGAGCGCCTCCAAGCACGAGCTCTACCTCACCGACATCATCTTGCACCTCGCCCGCCAGGAGGGCGCCAAGATCCAGGCGGCGCGCGTGGAGGAGATCGCCGAGGCCCTGGGCATCAACTCGCGCTCGGAGCTGGCCCGGGCGATCGGGGTCATCCGCCAGCGGATCGTCGAGACGCACCTCCACAACGGCGTCACCATCGAGGATCCAGGCACCACCGCCATCGACTACGGCGTGAGCATCGGGGCCGACACCGTCATCCACCCCTATACGGTGATCCAAACAGGGGTGTCCATCGGCAAGCGCTGCGAGATCGGGCCCTTCGCCCGGCTGCGCAGCGGGGTCGCGCTGGGCGAGGCGGTGCGGGTCGGCAACTTCGCGGAGCTGGTCCGCACGAAGGTGGGCTCCCGCACGCGCATCCACCACTTCAGCTACCTCGGCGACGCCGTCATCGAGGATGACGTCAACATCGGCGCCGGCACCGTCACCGCGAACTACGACGGGCAGGCCAAGCACCAGACCCACATCGGCAAAGGCGCCTTCATCGGTTCCGATTCGGTCCTCGTCGCGCCGGTCAAGATCGGGGCCGGGGCGGTCACCGGGGCCGGCTGCGTCGTCACCAAGGCGCACGACGTGCCGCCGAAGGGCGTGGTGGCCGGGGTGCCTGCCCGCCCCCTGGCTGCGCGCCCGACGGACCATCGCGAGCCGCCGCCGGCCAAGCCGCCGCTGAAGGCGGAGCGCACCCCGCCCGCGCGCCGGAAGGACGGGCGGATGAAGACGCAACCCGCCGCCGCGCGGCGCCCGGTCCGGAAGGCCGTCAAGGCGGCCGCGAGGCGTTCCGGGCGGCGCCGGCCCGCGCGTCCCGCCGCCCGTCCCCGTACCAAACGCGTTGGTGCGGGGGCGGCCCGCACCCGGCGGGCCAGGCGGTAAGGCATGCCCCCCCCGAAGCGCTACCGGCTCTCCGCTGAGCTGGCGATCCTGAGCGGCAACGCCAACCCGGAGCTCGCGAAGGCGATCTGCCGGGAGCTGAAGGTGCCGCTCGCGGACTCCTTCGTCGGGCGGTTCAGCGAGGGGGAGATCCGGGTCAAGATCAACGAGAACGTGCGCGGCAAGGACGTGTTCGTCATCCAGCCGACCTGCCCGCCCACGAACGACAACCTCATGGAGCTCCTCGTCATGCTCGATGCGCTGCGGCGCGCCTCGGCCCGGCGCATCACCGCCGTCATCCCGTACTACGGGTATGCGCGGCAGGACCGCAAGGACCAGCCGCGCGTCCCCATCACGGCGAAGCTGGTGGCCAACCTCATCACGACGGCGGGCGCGGACCGCGTCCTGACGATGGATCTGCACGCGGGCCAGATCCAGGGCTTCTTCGACATCCCGCTCGACCACCTCTTCGCCATCACGGTGTTCGAGCAGTACATCCGGCGCAAGCGCCTCAGGCCGATCGTCGTCATCTCGCCGGACGTTGGCGGGATCAAGCTGGCGCGGGCTTACGCGAAGCGGCTGAGGGCGGGGCTGGCGGTCGTGGACAAGCGGCGCAACACCCCGGAATCCACGGAGGTCATGCATATCCTGGGCGAGGTGAAGGGGAAGATCGCCCTCCTGGTCGATGACCTGGTCGCGACGGCGAGCTCGCTCGTGGAGGCGGCCAACGCCGTGGACCGGGCCGGGGCGACGGCGGTCTACGCCTGCGTGACGCACCCGATCCTCTCCGGGCCGGCCCGCTCGCGCATCGCCGGGTCCTGCCTGAAGGAGCTCATCGTGACGAACACCATCCCGCTGAACCGCTCGAAGCGGCAGGAGAAGATCACGGTCCTGTCGGTGGCGCCCCTGCTGAGCGAGGCGATCCGCCGGATCCATTACGAGCTGTCCATCAGCGTGTTGTTCGACGGGATGCCGAGCTGACATCGAGGAGCGCATGGCACAGTCCAAGGCCACGACCCAACCGCACCTGATGCTGAAGCGCCGGACGTCGGCGGGCACGCGCCCGGTGAAGCGGCTGCGCCGCGAGGGGCTCATCCCCGGCGTCATCTACGGGCGGAACATGGAGCCGCTCGCCGTCGCGGTGAGCCAGCGGGAGCTCCTGAAGCTGCTGCACGCCAAGGTGGGCGAGCACGCCCTGGTGACCCTGCGCCTTTCGGACGGCAAGGCCTGGGAAAAGCCGGCGCTCGTGCAGGCGGTCCAGCACGACCCGGTGGACGGCCACGTGGTGCATGTCGATTTCCACGCCATCGTGCTGACCGAGCGGCTGAAGGTGAAGGTCCCGGTCATCCTGAAGGGGGAGCCGGTGGGGGTGAAGCAGGACGGCGGCATCCTCGAGCAGTTCCTGCGCGAGGTGGAGGTGG
>JAHFGZ010000042.1 GCA_023247155.1 Candidatus Omnitrophota bacterium | reverse complement strand
CCGCCGTCAGCCCGATGCACAGCCACGCGAACCAGTCGCCCCACCGGAGATACAGGCTGCCGGCGGCACCCCCCGCCCCTGCGCGGCTGGGCGTGGCCAGATCGCAGGTGGCGGTGCCCGGCACAAACAACTCGGCCCCGTCGGCGTCCCGCACGCTCCCGCGCCAGCGGCCCGAGGCGTCGATGCAGCCGGACCAGCCGGTGTTGGCGGCCCGCGCCACCGGCACGCGCAGCTCGACCGCCCGGAAGGTCGAGGCCTGTGCATGCTGGTAGGCGGCGGCCGTCGGGCCGAACCACGCGTCGTTGGTGATGACCAGGAGGAACCGCGCCCCGCGCTGCACGAACCGGCGGGCCAGCTCCGGAAAGAGATCCTCGAAGCAGATGAGCACGCTAAACCCCAATGCGGAGTGCGGAGTGCGGAGTGCGGAATCCGGGTTATTCCGCATTCCGAATTCCGCATTCCGCATTGGCAGGGTGAATACCGTGTACTGATGGCCGGGGACGAACTCGCCGATGGGCGGCAGGACCTCCCGCAACCAGGGCAGCATCCCCTCGAACGGGATGAACTCGCCGAAGGGCACCAAGTGCACCTTGTCGTACCACTGCTGGAGGGCGCCAGCCTGCAGCAGCGCCGCGCCGTTGGCCGTTTGCCAGCGCACACCATCCAGGTGCGCGTGCGGGGCGCCGATGAGCAAGGGGACGCCCACGGCGCGGCTCAGCGAGAGGAGCGACTGGGTCAGCGGCTCGTCCAACCCCAGGAAGCCCGGCACCGAGGTCTCCGGCCAGACGATGAGGTCCGGCGAGGCCGCAGCCGCCTGGCGGGTGAGCTCCGCATACCGCTCCACGATGTCCGCGCGATAGGCCTCATCCCATTTCCGCTCCTGCGGAATGTTGCCCTGGGCGACGGCGACGCGCACCGCATTCGACCCCCCCACTTGCGGCAGACGCCACACGCCGTACCCCAACGTCATCAGCACGGTACCGAGGGCCACGGCCAGCGAGGCGCCCGCCCGCTTGGCCTGCACCACGTGGGCGATGGCCGCGTTCACCAACACGATGACGAACGACACGCCCCACGCGCCGGTGAGGTCCGCGATCTGGATGAGCGGCAGCCACGGCGCCTGCGAGTAGGCCAGCAGGTTCCAGCCGAATCCGGTGAGCAGATGGCTGCGCGCGTACTCCAGTGCGACCCAGGCGGCGGGAATGGCCCACAGGCTAGAGCCCGAGCGGCGCGCGAGCCACCCGAACGCGCCGAAGTAGAGCGGCAGGAACGCGCAGAGCGCAAGCCACCCGACGATGGCCATCGGGCCGCCGAAGTCGCGAAGGTGGACCATCCACCAGATGGACCCGAGGAAGAACAGGAAGCCGATGAGCCACGACCAGCGGAAGGCGGACCCGGGCGTGAGGCCGCGCAGCATCAGCAGCCATGGGACGAGCGCCACCCACGCGCACCACGGCTGGTTGAAGTCCGGGAACGAGAGGACGAGGAGGACCGCGCTGCCGAGCGCCGGCAAGAATCGTTGGGGCTTAAGGGCGCCGCTCAATGGTTGACGGCGTCCAAACGCCACACTTCGCCGCCGGCGGAGGAGTTGTCCGTGCTGGCATACAGCGCATCCCGGTAGACGACCAACCCGTTGATCGCCCGGTTCGTTGAGCCGAAGCCGGAGGGCACCGAGGCCTCCGGACCGACGACGGTTTCCCAGGCCAATCCGTCGGCGCTGCGCCACAGCTCGGTGCCGGCTTCATTCGATGTGCTGGCGTAGAGATGCGGTCCGTAGACGGCCAGCTGGGTGATGCCGAAGTTCGCCGCCCGGCCGAATCCTGCGGTCTGCGGCCGCGCATCACCGCCTACGATGGCGTCCCACACCTGGCCTGTGCGGTCGCTGCGCCAGAGCGCGCCACCCTCCCGCAGATAGTTCAGCACGCCCGCGTACAGCCGCTCGGCGAACGGCTCCAGATCGTAGATCATATCGTCGCTCGGCTTGCCCATGCCGGCCCGGTATGGCGATGGCGCTCCGACGACAGGCTCCCACATCCACCCATCGCGCGAGCGCCAGATCTCCGACCCCCCGGTGCGCTGATCGCCCGTCGAGATATAGAGCGCATCGCCGAAGACCGCCATATCCAGGAAATACTTGCTTTCTCGGGCCAACGCAGTCTGGATCGCGAACCGCTCTCCGGCCACCGGCTCCCACCTCAGGCCATGGTCGCGCGAGCGCCACAGCTCCACGCCGTCCTTGCAATGCGCGCTGCCGGTGCCGGCGAAGACCTGGCCCTGGAACAGGCCGAGCGCGGTGACCCCGGTGTTCTCCGCCTTGTCGAATCCGGCGGGCATGGCGGCCCCGGATCCCACGCTGGGCTCCCACGTCAGGCCGTCCGCGCTGCGCCAGATTTGCCCCCCGGTGACGTCATTCCATAGCGCGGCGAAGAGCCACTCGCCGTCTGAGAGCAGTTTGTTCATGGACCGGTTGTCCGGGTCGCCGAAGCCGGCCGGTGTCGCAGCCCCCGCGCCGACGACCGGCTCCCAGACGACCCCATCGGCGGTGCGCCAGACCTGACAGCCCGCGCTCCGGTGCATGGTTGCCACGTACAATTGGCCCCGAAATTCAGCCAGAGGACCCAAGATGATCAACCCTGGATCGCCGAACCCTCCCTGGACCAGCTGCATCCACTCCCCCTGCTGATGCGGCGGTTCGAGCGTGTACTCGGCGGCGCTCGCAGGCAGGCTGAAACCGCCCAGGCACAGTCCAGCCGCCAACCACGCGCCGGCCCACCTCATCGGTTTACTTGGCATGGCACTTCTTGTACTTTTTGCCGCTCCCGCACGGGCAGGGCTCGTTCCTCCCCACCTTGGAACCGGCGTGCTGGGCCACCGGCTGCGGCGCCGGACCGGACGGCGCGGGCGCGGAGACGGCGACCGGCTCATCGGCCGGCTGCGGGGCGAACCGGGCCGCCTCGGCAGCGTCGGGGTGCACCTCCGTCACCGGCGTCCGCGCGAAGACGCTCCCGGGACGCGCTTCGGTGACCGGCTGCACCCGGAGGAGCAGCGACAGCGACTCCCCTTTGATCGACGCGATCATGTCCTGGAACATCGCGTACGCTTCCCGCTGGTACTCCACAATCGGATCCCGCTGGCCGTAGGCCCGGAGGTGGATGCCCTCCCGGAGCGCGTCCATCATGTAGAGATGGTCCTTCCACTTCGCATCCATGACGGAGAGCAGGACGGTGCGCTCGAGGTAGCGCATCAGATCGGGGCCGACCGAGGCGCCCTTGGCGTCGTAGGCGTGCTCGAAGGCCTCCGTCAGGCGCTGGGCGATCGCGTCGCGGTCGCCGGCCAGCGCCTCCTCGGCGAGGGCGAGGCCGAACTGGCGGTGGACCAGCTCGCGCAAGCCGGCGAGGTTCCAGGCCTCGGGGCGCAGCTCCTTCGGGGCGAAGGTCTCCATGAACCCGTCCGCCACCTCCGCGATGATGTCGCGCACGAGGCCCTGGAGGTCCACCCCTTCGAGGATGCGGTGGCGCTGCTCGTAGATGACCTCGCGCTGGCGGTTCATGGTGTTGTCGTACTCGAGGAGCTGCTTGCGGATGTCGAAGTTGTGCCCCTCCACCCGGCGCTGCGCGGTCTCAATCGCCTTCGTCACCATCGGGTGCTCGATCGGCATCCCCTCCTCCCACTGGAACCACTTGAACTCCATGAGGCGGGCGATCCGGTCCGAGCCGAAGACCCGCATGAGGTCATCGGCGAGCGAGAGGTGGAACCGCGACGAGCCGGGATCCCCCTGCCGGCCCGAGCGGCCGCGCAGCTGGTTGTCGATGCGGCGCGCCTCGTGCCGCTCCGTGCCGAGGACGTGCAGCCCGCCCCGCGCCACGACCTGGTCGTGCTCCTCCTGGCACTGCCGGGCGAACCGCTCGACGATGGCCCGCCGCTCCTCCTCGCTGAGCGGGGCTTGGCGTTTGGCCTCCTCGTCCCGGATCACGTCATCGGCCAGCGCCTGCGGGTTGCCGCCGAGCAGGATGTCGGTGCCGCGCCCCGCCATGTTGGTCGCAATGGTGACCGCGCCCTTGCGGCCCGCCTGGGCCACGATCCGCGCCTCCTGCTCGTGGTACTTGGCGTTGAGGACATTGTGGGCGAGGCCCGCCCGGATGGCCGTGATGGCTCGGACCAGGCGCAGGATGTCCTCGAGGCGGTAGACGAGGACGGCTTTCGGGTCCGCCTGCTTCACGCGGCTGAGCCGGTCTTCCGCCAGCGCCTCCGTGAACGCGGCGGGGCGCGCCAGGTCCTGCGCCAGCTGCGAGCGCAGCTCCTCGGGCAGCGACGCCTTCTTCAGGTCCTCGAGCGCCAACTGGCAGACGCGCCCGAGGCGCGTGATGAGCGGCCCGGGCTCCTTCAGCAGGCGCGAGAGCCGCTCGGATTTCTCGATGGAGATCGTCCCGATGAGCATCGGCTGGCCCGCCCGGAAGAGCTCGACGATCTCCTGGACGACCGCCAGGAACTTCTCATCCTCGGTCTTGTACACGACGTCCGGGTAGTTGGTGCGGATCAGCGGGCGGTTCGTCGGGATCGCCACCACGTCGAGGCGGTAGATGGTGCTGAACTCCTGCGCCTCGGTGGAGGCGGTGCCGGTCATGCCCGCCAGCTTCTCGTACATCCGGAAGTAGTTCTGGAACGTCACCGACGCGAGCGTCTGGTTCTCCTGGCGGATCCGCACCCCCTCCTTCGCCTCGATGGCCTGGTGCAGGCCGTCGCTCCAGCGCCGGCCCGGCATGAGCCGGCCGGTGAACTCGTCCACGATGATGATCTCGCCGTCCTTCACCATGTACTCCACGTCGCAGCGGAAGAGCTCATGGGCCCGCAGCGCCTGGTGGATGTGGTGCACGAGCCGCATGTTCGACTCGTCGTAGAGGTTGTCGACGCCCAGGAGCTCCTCGCCGCGCCGGATCCCCTCCTCGCTGAGGCTCACCGTGTGCTCCTGCTCGTCCACCTCGTAGTGGCTGCCTTTTTCGAGTCGGCCCACGAGCTTGTCCAGGCGGTAGTAGAGCTCGGTGGACTCCTCCGCCGGGCCGGAGATGATGAGCGGGGTCCGGGCCTCGTCGATGAGGATGCTGTCCACCTCGTCGACGATGGCGTAGTGGAACTCGCGCTGGGAGAGGTCCTCCTTCCGGAAGCGCATGTTGTCGCGCAGGTAGTCGAAGCCGAACTCGTTGTTCTGTCCGTAGGTGATGTCGGCCGCGTAGGCCTCCCGGCGGCCCACGGGCCGCAGGTAGAGGAAGCGCTCCGCCGCCTGCGTCCAGGCGGGGTCGTAGAGGAAGGAGAGCGACTCCTCCCCCGGCCGCCGCTCCGCCGGGTCCACCCCCTGGATCGCCCCGACCGAGAGGCCCAGGGCATGGTAGATCGGGCCCATCCAGCGGGCGTCGCGCCGCGCGAGGTAGTCGTTCACGGTGACAATGTGCACCCCGCGCCCGGTCAGCGCGTTGAGGTAGGCGGCGAGCGTCGCCACGAGCGTCTTCCCCTCCCCCGTCGCCATCTCGGCGATCTTCCCCTCGTGCAGGACGAGGCCGCCGAGGAGCTGGACGTCGAAGTGGCGCATGTTCACGGTGCGACGCGCCGCCTCCCGGACCACCGCGAACGCCTCGGGCAGCAGCGCGTCGAGCGCCCGCTGCTGCACGGCGCGCCGCGCCCGCCGCAGCGCCGAGCGCTCATCGTGGTTGCGCTCGTACCATTCCGGGCTCGACGGGGTGAGGAACGTGTGGCCGGCCAGCGCCTGGGCCAGCCGCTGCTTGAGCTCCGGGGTCTTGGCCCGCAGCTCGGCATCGGTGCGCTGCTGCACCTCCGGCTCCAGCCGGTTGATCCGCTCGACGATGGGCCAGAGCCGCTTGCACTCCCGCTCGTGGTAGGTCCCGATGAGCTTCTGGAGGAGCCAATTAACCATGTTCGATCATAGACGCAGGGCGGAATACGGAATGCGGAGTTCGGAATGGGTCATGTTGTGGACAGCCAATCTTCGACTTTCACCTCTGGCAGACCTTGGAAATGTTTGACGTTGCGCGTGACGACGGTGTAGCCATAGGCTCGTGCGGTCGCACCGATCAGCACGTCTTCCAGCCCCACCGGCTTGCCGGTCCGCTTGAGATGCGCCAGCACATCCCCAGCGATCCAGGCTTCACGCTCACCGAATTCGATCATCTCAACATGCGCCAGGATTTCCTGTTCGATCCGCCGCCAGAACGTCTGATGGTCCGCTCGGAGCGAGGCGCCATAGCGCAGCTCCATGACACAGATCGTTGAGGTGAAGAGTGTCCGGGCAGGTTGTTGGTGCAGGCGGAGCATGAAGCCTGGATGCGGATGCCGCTTGATCAATTCGCTCAGCGCGGTCGTATCCAGCAAGTACATCGTGCGTTACTTGCGCACACTCCGCGGCCGATGGGCGAGACGTCCAGCCACAATGTCCGCGATCGTATCAAAAAACGGATCATCGTCGTCCAGCCATCCCTTGGCATCAGCCAGATGCCGCTGCTCTTCGGCCTGATGCGGCGGAATCAGAATAGCCATCGGCTTGCCCCGACGGGTAATCGTGACCCGTTCGTGGCCGTAGGCCACTCGACCCAGTAGATCCGCGAGGTGTTGCTTCGCCTCTGCGACACTGATGTGGATGCGCTTCATCGGCTTCCCTCCCCTGTAACCCAATTATAGCCCATATTGACTATTATAGTCAATATGACCTATATGGAGTCTTTGGCATTGGCCACGGGTGGCGCAGCGGCATGGCCCCCCGTTATGCTGATTCCGCACTCCGCATTCCGAACTCCCCACTCTGGCTCGCTTTCCACTTGAGATACGCCTCCAGGAACGGGTCGAGCTGCCCGTCCAGCACCGCTTGGGAATGTCCGGTCTCGTGGTCCGTCCGGAGATCCTTCACCATGTTGTAGGGATGCAGGACGTAGGAGCGGATCTGCGAGCCCCACTCGATCTTCTGCTTGGCCTGGTAGTCCTTCGCCGCCGCCTCTTCGCGCTTGCGCCGCTCCCGGTCGGCGAGCCTCGCCTTCAGCACGTGCAGCGCCTTCGCCTTGTTCTGCAGCTGCGAACGCTCGTCCTGGCACTGGACGACGAGGCCGGTCGGGAGGTGGGTGATGCGGACGGCGGAGTCGGTCGTGTTCACGGACTGGCCGCCCTTGCCGCTGGAGCGGTAGACATCGATGCGCAGGTCCGCGTCCTTGATCTCGATCGGCGCGTCCTCGTCCGACTCGGGCACCACGTCCACCGAGGCGAACGAGGTGTGCCGGCGCTTGTTCGCGTCGAAGGGCGAGATGCGCACCAGGCGATGCACCCCTTCCTCCCCCTGGAGGTACCCGTAGGCGTAGGGGCCCTTCACGATGAGGGTGGCGCTCTTGACCCCGGCCTCTTCCCCCGGCAGCAGGTCGATGACCTCCGTCGCGTACCCGTGCTCCTCCGCCCACCGGCGGTACATCCGCAGCAGCATCTGGGTCCAATCGCAGGACTCGGTGCCGCCGGCGCCGGAATGGACGGAGAGGATGGCGTGCTTGCTGTCCACCTCGCCGCCGAGGAGCCGCTGGATCTCAAGCCGGTCGAGCTGCGTCTTGAGCAAGGCAATGTCCTGGCCGAGCTGGGCGAGCGAGGCGTGGTCGTCGGGATCGGTGAGGGCGAGGAGCTCGGTGAGGTCGTGCAGGCCGCGCTCGAGGTGCTCGAGGGGGGTGCGCTGGGCCTTCAGGGTCTTCAGGGCCTGGATGGTCCGGTTGGCGCGGTCCTGGTCGGACCAGAAGCCGCCCTGGGCCATCGCCTGCTCGATCTCGGCGATGCGGGCCCCGAGCACCTCCGGGTCAAAGATACCTCCGGAGTTCGTCCCAGCGGTGCTGGAGCGTGCCCAGACGCGTGCGGAGCTCGGCGAGTTGGTCGGGAGGGCGATCGGATGCCATCGCGAGAGAGTAGTCTAACATGGAAGGCTAGCGAGGACAACCGGAACCCGACGGGACGGAACCGGTCGGTCAGCGGCAGCCGAGGGTCTCAGGACCCTGGCCCTGGGACGACAGCGGCGTCGCGGGAGGGGGCACCAGAAATGGCGGGGCGGGGGCGGCGACCTTCGCGTCGGCGAGGCGGAGCTCTTTGCGCTCCAACACACGGAGCAGCGCGTCCACCACCGCCGGGTCATGCTGCGCGCCGGCGCCTTTCTTCAGTTCGCGCTTGGTCTCGTCCAGCGAGAGCCGTTTGCGGTAGGGCCGGTCGGTCACCATGGCGTCGTACGTGTCCGCCACGGCCAGGACGCGCGCCCCGAGCGGGATCGCCTCGCCCTGTAACCCGGAGGGGTACCCGGCCCCGTCATACCGCTCGTGATGATGGCGCACGAGGGCGACCACCTTGCCGAGCGAGCGCACCGGCTTGACGATGGCCTCGCCGATCACCGGATGCTGCTGCATGATCTTCTGCTCGTCCGACGTCAGCGCGCCGGGCTTCAGGAGGATCTCGTCCTTGATGCCGATCTTGCCGATGTCGTGCAGGACACCGGCGTCATTGAGGGTGCGCAGCATGTCCTCCCCGAGCCCCATCTCCTGCGCGATCTGCGTCGCGTAGAAGCCCACGCGCTTCGAGTGGCCGGCGCTGTAGGGGTCCTTGGCCTCGACCGCCAGCGCCAGCGCCATGATCG
>JAHFGZ010000041.1 GCA_023247155.1 Candidatus Omnitrophota bacterium | reverse complement strand
TCGATCGGCGAGAAGTCCGGGGCGAGGCCCTCGTCGCTCACCACCGTCGCGGTGACCGGCTCGCGCGGCTTGGTCTTGAGCAGCGTCCGGGCCTGGTCGATGACCTGCTTCGGCTCGAACGGCTCGCCGTCGTACTTGCGCAGGTGATGCTGAATCGAGATCCCGGTCTCCATCCGGATGAGCCGGACGAGCTGGCCGGTGTAGTTGCCCTCCACGGACATCGTCATCTTGCAGCCCCCGAGGAGCCGGCTCACCTCGGCCGTCTGGAACGGCCAGAGGTGCCGCAGGCACAGGACGCTGACCCTGAAGCCCTCCTGCGCGAGCGCCTCCATCGCCTCCAGCATCACCTGGTAGGTGGAGCCCCAGCCGACCAGCGTGAGGTCGGCGCCGGCCGGCCCGTCGATGGCGGGCGCGGGCAGCTCCTTCACAAGGTGGTCCATCTTCCGCATGCGCTTCTCCATCATCTTCTTGCGCATGGGCGGGTTGGTGAAGACGTCGCTGATCACGATGCCGTCTTCATCGTGCTCATCGGTCGCCGTCGTGGACACCGCACCCGGCGTGCCCGGGAGCGCGCGGGGCGAGACCCCGGTCGGGGTGTCGGCGAAGCGGCGGTAGCCGTTCTCCGGCTGCTTCAGGAGCGCGCCGCGGTCGATGGGGATCGTCGTGATCTTCACGCCGTCAAAGGTCTCCAGCCGCTCGGCGAGGTAGAGGTCGGTGGCGATGAGGACCGGGCACTGGTACCGCTCGGCCAGGTTGAAGCCGTGGATCGTCATGTCGTAGCACTCCTGGAGCGTGCGCGGCGCGAGGATGACGCGGGGGAACTCGCCCTGCGAGGCGCCCAGCAGCTGGAAGAGGTCGCCCTGCTCGGTCTTCGTCGGCAGCCCGGTCGACGGCCCGCCGCGCATGGCCTCGACGATGACGACCGGCGTCTCGGTCATCCCCGCCTCGCCCACCGCTTCGGTCATCAGCGCGAACCCCCCGCCCGAGGTGCCGGTCATCGCCCGCACCCCGACATGAGCTGCGCCGATGGCCATGTTCAGGGCCGAAATCTCGTCCTCGCACTGCTTGACCAGGAGGCCGGTCTTCGACGCGTACTGGAGCAGCCAGTGCAGCAGCGAGGAGGCCGGGGTCATCGGGTAGGCCGAATAGAACCGGCAGCCAGCCGCCAGCGCCCCGAATCCGATCATGGGATTCCCCCCCGCGAGGGGGCGGCGCTTGCCGTCGCCTGCCCCGACCCGGATGGCGCCGGGCTTCGCGTGCTCCCTGGCGAAGCCCATCCCCTTGTCGAACGCCTCGAGGTTCGGCTTGATGACCGCCTCGCCCTTCTTGGCAAACCGCTCCTTGATGAGCTCCCGCAGCGGCCCCGGGTCCAGCCCCAGAGCCTGGATGAGCGCGCCGATGAGCGCCGTGTTCTGCATGAGCTGGTTGCCGATGAGCTCCATGACCGGCAGGCCGATCGCCTGGACGTCCTTCCCGACCTGATCCGGCTGCACCGTGAACTTGTCGGTGTTGTAGAACACCGCGCCCCCCGGCATCACCCGCTTGCCATAGCGCTGGAAGCTGTCCGCGTTGAGGGCGACAAGGTAGTCCAGCTCGTCGCCCTGCGTGTGGACCTTGTGGGTGCCGACGCGGATGTGCATGCACACGTGGCCGCCGCGGATGACCGACTGGTAGCTGTTGTAGGCGAACACGTGGTAGCCGGAGCGCGAGCAGGCCTTCGCGAACGACTCCCCCGCGGAGGCGATGCCGTCGCCGGCCGCCCCGCCGACCCAGACCGTCAGCTCGGTAGGTGTCTGTGCCATCGGGTCCCTACACCAGCGCGGCCTTGCCGGCGGCCACGGGGCGGTTGACCTCTTGGGTCATCTTGGTGATCTTGGCCGCCACGTCCAGCGCCTCGCCGAAGCGCCGCTGCCACATGTTCCGCCCGAAGATGAAGCCGGTCACCCCGGCCTCGAGCGCCGCGCGGACGTCATCGAAGAGCTCCGCGTCGGTGCGCTTGGCGCCCCCGGACATCAGCGTGAGCGTCCGGCCGGCCGAGGCCACGACCTTCTCGATCATCTCGCGCTTGGAGAGCTTCAGGTCCCGGTACTCCTTGGGGTACTGCGCGCGCTTCTCCTCATCGGTCTTCGGATAGTTGACCTTGACCACGTCGGCCCCGAGCTCCTGCGCGATGCGGGCCGCGTAGTCGACCGCGTAGAGGCTCTCGCGCCCCCCCTTGGCCTCCATGAACTTGCCCCGCGGATAGGCCCACATGATGAGGGGCATCCCGGCGCGTTCGGCCTCCCGCCGGACGCGGCCGAACTGGATGAAATCGTCGTCCTGGCGCGGCGAGCCGACGTAGCAGGTGTAGCCCACGGCATCCGCCCCGAGGCGCACCGCGTCCTCCACCGAGGCGTGGCACGGCGAGAACGCCTCGTCGTCGGGCGGGATCTCGGTCTTGCCATTGAGCTTCAGGATGAGCGGCACCTTGCCGGCGAAGGTCCGGAGGTACTTCTCCGCGAGGCCGACCTGGAAGGCGATGGCCGAGAAGCCGCCCTCGAGCGCCAGGCGGAGCTGGAACTCCGGGTTGAGGCTCTCGGGGTTCACGAAGAAGTCGCGCGGCCCGTGCTCGAGGCCCTGGTCGATCGGGAGGATCATCAGGCGCCCGTTGCCCGGCCCGTACTTGTGGAGCAGCCGGTACAGGCGGGCCTTCTTCCCCGCGGGGAGCTCCAGATCTTCCAGGGTGATAAACCGCCTCGACATGGTGCCCTCCTTTGGATGCTGCCTAGAACCGGATGCCGGCCTGCTTGAGGAAATGCTTATCCGAGTCGGTCAGCCCAAACCGCAGCTCCTCGCCCGCGGGCCTGCCGCCGATGAGGGGGACGACGTAGATCGCCAGCTCCACCTGCTCTGCCCGGAGCATCCGGCGCAGCTCGCCGAACTCGGGGGCCTGCGCCACGATTTTCTGGATCGCCCGGTTCAACCGCCTCAGGTGCTTCGCCAGCCGCTTCTCAATGCCCATGGCTCCCTCCCACCGGAGCGTCCAGCAACCGCTCCGCCGTCTGGGTGATCCGCATCGAGCAGAATTTCGGCCCGCACATCGAGCAGAACTTCGCCTCCTTGTAGAAACCGTCCGGCAGCGTCTCGTCGTGCATCCGGCGCGCCGTCTCCGGGTCCAGCGACAGCGCGAACTGCCGCTCCCAGTCGAACGTGAAGCGCGCGCGCGAGAGCGCGTCGTCCCGCTCCCGGGCCCCGCGCCGTCCGCGGGCCACGTCGGCGGCATGGGCGGCGATCTTGTACGCGATGACCCCCTGGCGCACGTCCTCGTCGTTCGGCAGCCCCAGGTGCTCCTTGGGCGTGACGTAGCACAGCAGGCTCGCCCCGTGCCAGCCGACGATCGCCGCGCCGATCGCCGAGGTGATGTGGTCATAGCCGGGCGCCACGTCGGTGACGAGCGGCCCCAGCGTGTAGAACGGCGCCTCGCGGCAGTAGCGCTGCTGCAGCTTCACGTTCGCCTCGAGCTGGTCCATCGGCACGTGGCCCGGCCCCTCGATCATCACCTGCACGTCCTTGGCCCAGGCGCGCTCGGTCAGCTCCCCGAGCGTCTTCAGCTCCGCGAGCTGCGCCTCGTCCGATGCGTCCGCGAGGCAGCCGGGCCGCAGGCTGTCGCCGAGGCTGTACGACACGTCGTGCCGCCGGAGGATCTCACTGATGTCGTCGAAGCGCTCGTACAGGGGGTTCTGGGCCCGATGGGCCGCCATCCACTGCGCGAGGAGGCTGCCCCCGCGGCTCACGATCCCCGTGATGCGGGACTTCACGAGGGGCAGATACTCGTAGAGGATGCCGGCATGGAGCGTCATGTAGTCCACGCCCTGCTCCGCCTGCTCCTCGATGACCTGCAGCAGCAGCTCCGGGGTGAGGTCCTCCACCCGCTTGACGCGCGTCACCGCCTCGTAGATCGGCACCGTCCCCACCGGGACGGGGCTGGCCGCGATGATCGCCTTGCGGATCTCCGGGATGTCGCCGCCGGTTGAGAGGTCCATCACGGTGTCCGCGCCGTAGTGGACCGCCATGTGGAGCTTCTTCAGCTCCTCATCCGCGTTCGAGGTGACCGCCGAGTTGCCGAGGTTGGCGTTGATCTTGACGCTGGCGACGAGGCCGATCCCGGCGGGGTCCAGGCTGGCCGCCAGGTGGTGGAGATTGGCGGGGATGATGAGCCGCCCCCGCGCCGTCTCCGACCGGATGAGCTCCGGGGAGAGCCCCTCGCGCTCCGCGACCCGCCGCATGGCGTCCGTCACTATCCCTTGCCGCGCCAGGGCCAACTGCGTCGCCGCGCCTCCGTTCGCTGCCATCACTCTGCGTCCTCCGTCGGGGGTGCTGCTCGAAAAATCCATTTTAGCATAAGACTCCGCCCCGCGCCAGCCGCTCCGTCAGGCGGCGAGCGACGAGCGGATCAGGGTCAGGAACTCCGCCCGCGTCTTCTCGCTCGTGCGGAACGCCCCCAGCATGGAGCTCGTCACCGCTCGGGTGTTCTGCTTCTCGACCCCGCGCATCATCATGCACAGGTGGCTCGCCTCGATGACGCAGGCGGCGCCGAGCGGCCGGACGTGCTCGTTGAGCGCCTCGGCGACCTGCGTGGTGAGCCGCTCCTGGACCTGCAGCCGGTGCGCGAAGGCATCCACCAGGCGGGGGAGCTTGCTCAGGCCGATGATCTTCTTATCCGGGACGTAGGCGATGTGGCACTTGCCGAAGAACGGCAGCAGGTGGTGCTCGCACAATGAGTAGAAGTCGATATCCTTCACGATGATCATCTCATCGTGCTTGACCTTGGCAAACGAGCGGTTCAGGATCTTCGCCGGATCCCGGCGGTAGCCGGAGGTCAGGAACTGGAGCGACCGCTTCACGCGCAGCGGGGTGCGCCGCAGCCCTTCGCGCGTTGGGTCCTCGCCCATCAGCCGCAAGAGCAGCCTGACGGCGGCCTCCCACTCCTGGCCCGACGGGATCTCGAGCACCGCCTTGAGGCGCCGCAATTCCTCGTCAGCGTTCGGCATGCCAGCGCTCCATCAGCTCGATCAGGAGCCGCACCCCGATGCCCACCGCGCCCTTCGGGACGTAGGGCTTCTCTTTCTCCGTCCACGCGGTGCCGGCGATGTCCAGGTGCGCCCACGGCATCCCGGCAGCGAACTCCTCGAGGAACTTGGCGGCGGTGATGGTGCCGGCCTCGCCGGTGTTGGTGACGTTGCGAAGGTCCGCGATGTCGGACTTCATCGCCGGCCCGTACTCATCCCACAGCGGCAGGCGCCACACGCGCTCGTACGTCGCCTTGCCGGCCTGGTTGAGCCGTGCCGCCAGCCGCTCGTCCTTCGTCATGAGCCCGATGGCTTCGCCGCCCAGCGCGATGACGCAGGCGCCGGTCAGCGTGGCGAGGTCGACCGCGGCGTCCGGCTTGAAGCGCTTCGCGTAGTGCAGGCAGTCGGCCAGCACGAGCCGCCCCTCCGCGTCGGTGTTCAGCACCTCCACCGTCTTGCCGGAGAGCGTCTTCAGGACATCGCCGGGCTTCTGCGCGGTGCCGGAGGGCAGGTTCTCCGCCGCGGCGATGATGCCGATGACGCGCGCCGGCAGCCGCAGCGTGGCCGCGGCCTTGACCGTCGCCAGGACCGCCGCCGCGCCCGACATGTCGTACTTCATCTGCTCCATCTTCGCCGCCGGCTTGAGGCTGAGCCCGCCGGAATCGAAGGTGATCCCCTTGCCGCACAGGGCGAACGTCGCCTTGGCGCGCCGGGGGGCGTACTCGATGACGATGAACTGCGCCGGGTGGGCGCTTCCCTGCGCCACGCCGACGATGCCGCCGAAGCCCAGGCGCTTGAGCTGCGGGAACGGGATCACGCGGCATTTCAGCCGCAGCTGCCGGGCCAGCGCCCGCGCCTGGTTGGCGAGGAAGGTCGGGGTGATGAGGTTGGACGGGCCGTTGATCCAGTCGCGCGCGAGCGCGACCGCCTGGGCCAGCACCTCGGCCTTGGCCGCCCCCCGCTTCGCGTGGGCCATATCGCCGACGCGCTCCACAACGAGAGTGATCGCGTCGATCCGACGGCCCTGCTCGTGCTTCGGCAGCTGCTTGAGCCGGTCGTACCGGTAGAGCCCCAGCAGCGCCCCCTCGATGGCCGCCTGGGCGACGGACGCCGGCAGGCCAAGCCCCCGCTGGCTGAGGACCGGCAGCGTCAGGCGCCTGAACCCCTTCGCGCGCACCGTCTTCGCCGCCGTGCCAGCCAGCTGCCGGACGCGCTCCAGCGAGAGGTCGGCCTCCTTCCCCAGGCCGACCACCAACACCCAGCGGCCGTTGCGCGGGAGGAGCACGGTTTCGTTCGCGGCCCCGCGGAAGCCCGCCGCGTCCACCAGCCGCCGGAGGGCGGGATCGCGCGCGCTCGAGGACGGCAACAACCGCTCCGCGCGCCGCTCGCCCTCCAGGGCGGCGAACACCTGCACCCCGTCGCGGACCTGACCCAGCTGACCTGACCTCACCTGGATGCGCATGCACCCTCCATGTTAGTGCTTCCCGTGTTGCAGGAAAAACGCCATCAACTGGAAGCCCTCGTCAAACCGCTTGGCCGACACCCGCACCGCCGACTCGTGATACGCGGCCACGCGGTCCTTCGGCCCGTTCGTCGCGCACAGCGCGAACGGCACCGGGTCCACGATGTGCGTCCGCAGCGCGGTGCTCGTCGCATGGTCCGGCGTGATCAGCATGGCGAACGGTTGCCCCCGCCGCCGCAGCCCCTCCAAGAGCGGCCCGACCACGAGCCGGTCCACGTCTTCGATGGCCTGGATCTTCTTCTGCGCGTCGCCCATGTGGCCGGCCTCGTCGGTCGATTCGATGTGCACGAGCACGAAGTCGCAGCCCGCATCCAGCGCCTGGAGCGCGTGCTCGGCCTTGCCTTGGTAGTTGGTGTCGAAGTAGCCCGTGATGCCTGGCACGTGGAGGATGGCCAGCCCGGCGAGCGTCCCGATGCCGCGCACGATGTCCACCGCGCTGATGCAGGCGCCCCGCAACCCGTAGGCGTGCTTGAACGAGGGGAGCGTCGTCGCGGTCCCCTGCCCCCAGAACCAGAGCTGGTTCGCCGGCGGCTTGCCGGCGTCCACGCGGCGCCGGTTCACCGGATGGTCCTGCAGGATCCCCGCGGTCTTGCAGAGCAGCTCGCCGAGCCTGGCCGCGCCAGGCCCCTGGGGCGCGTGCGGCGCGGTGGGTTTGCCTGAGATGTCGTGCGGCGGCGTGCACCGCGTCTTCGCGTACTCCGTGCCGGAGATCACCATGAGATGCCGGTAGCCCACGCCCGGATAGAACCGCACGCCGTCCTTGCCCAGCGCCTCATCCACCGACCGGATGAGCTCCGCGGAGTCGGCGCTGTCGATGTGGCCGGCCGAGTAGTCGGCCATGAGGCCGTCCGCGACCGTGACGGTGTTGCACCGGAACGCGACCTCCTCCGGCTTCAGGACAATGCCCTGCGCTGCGGCCTCAAGCGGCGCGCGTCCGGTGTGGTGCCGGCGGGGGTTGTAGCCGAAGACGCTCATGCAGCCCACGTCCGAGCCCGGCGGGAAGCCGGAGGGGATGGTCCGCGCCCACCCGGTGACGCCTTCGCGGGCGACCCAGTCCATATTCGGATGCTTCGCCACCTCGAGCGGCGTCTTGTGTCCCAGCTCCTTGAGGGGTACCTCCGACACCCCATCAGGCAGGATCACCACGTACTTCATGAAAAAAGGTACCGGGTGTATTGTTCAAAAAAGGTACCGGTTCCCTGTTCCGCTGCGCGAGCGACGCAGGATGCGGTCATCGGGCGGTGAGCGCCGTCACGCGGCGCAGCCGCTGGATCACCGCCGGGATGATCTCGAGCGCGCGGTCGATCTCCTCATGGGTCGTCTGGACGCCGACCGTCAGCACCAGCGCCCCCTTCGCCTCTTCATCGGAGAGCCCCATCGCCTTGAGGACGTGCGAAGGGCGCATCGCCTTCGAGTTGCACGCCGAGCCCAGGCCCGCCGCGACGCCCGCCTCGTCGAGGCCGAGCACCAGCGACTCGCTCGCCACGCCGTCCACGCAGATGTGGAGGTTGTGCGGCAGCCGCTCGGCCCAGGAGCCGTTGAGGCGCAGCCCCTCGACCCGCTCCTTCAGGCCGTCGCGCAGCCGATCGCGCAGCGCGCCAAGCCGCGCCACGCGCTGCGGCAGCTCGCGCATCACCAGCTCCGCCGCTTCACCCATCCCCGCGATCGCAAGCAGCGCCTCGGTGCCGGAACGCCCGCCCGTCTCCTGCCCGCCGCCTTCGAGCAGCGGGAGGATGCGCACGCCCTCGCGGACGAAGAGCGCCGCAGCCCCCGGCGGCCCGTCGAACTGGTTCGCGGCCAGGCTCAGCGCATCCACCCCGAGTGTGTTCACATCGACCGGGATGCGCCCGACGGCGGTGACCGCATCGGTGTGGACGAGCGCGCCCTGCTCGTGCGCCAGCGCGGCCAGCTCCCGGATCGGCTCGATCGTCCCGACCTCGCCGTTGGCCAGCATGACCGACACGAGCACCGTCTCCGGACGCAGCGCCGCCTTGAGCGCAGACGGCGAGACGACACCTTCCTGGTCCACCGGCAGGAGGCTGACCTGCGCCCCCTCCAGCTCCAGCCGCCGCGCGACGAGCGACACCGACGGGTGCTCGATCGCCGAGATGACGAGATGGGCGCCCTTGCGCTTGCTCGCGCTCATCAGTCCCCGCAGCGCCCAGTTGTTGGACTCGGTCCCGCAGGAGGTGAAATAGATTTCCTCGGGCTTCGCGTGGAGCCCCGCGGGGACGTCCCGCGGGGCGGAATCCCGAGCGA
>JAHFGZ010000040.1 GCA_023247155.1 Candidatus Omnitrophota bacterium | reverse complement strand
CCGCCCGCTCGTCATCAAAGCCGGGTTCGACCCGACCGCGCCCGACCTCCACCTCGGCCACACCGTCCTGCTCCGGAAGCTGCGCCAGTTCCAGGACCTCGGCCACAAGGTCATCTTCCTCATCGGCGACGCCACCGCCCTCGTCGGCGACCCGTCCGGCCAGTCCCGGACGCGGCGGCCGATGACGTGGGATGAGGTCGACGCCAACGCGCAGACCTACGAGCAGCAGGTCAGCAAGCTCCTGCGGGTGGACGACCCCCGGCTGTTCCAGCGGCGGCACAACAGCAGTTGGTTCGGCCGTTCCGGCTCGGTCTCGCGGGAGACCTTCGGCATCGACCAGCTCGTCGAGCTGACGTCGCGCTACACGGTGGCCCGGCTGCTTGAGCGGGACGACTTCCGGAAGCGGCTCAAGGCCGGCCAGGAGATCAGCGTGCTGGAGCTCCTGTACCCGCTCATGCAGGGCTACGACTCGGTCAAGCTCGAGGCCGACGTGGAGCTGGGCGGCACCGACCAGACGTTCAACCTGCTCGTCGGCCGCGATCTGCAACGGGCCTATGGACAGGAGCCGCAGGTGGTCATCACGATGCCGCTGCTCGAGGGGACCGACGGGGTCCAGAAGATGTCGAAGTCGGTGGGCAACCACGTCGGCATCAACGAGCCGCCGGAGGAGCAGTTCGGCAAGCTCATGTCGATCCCCGATGCGCTCATCCTGAAGTACTTCACCCTGCTGACGGACCTGGAGGCCGCCCAGCTCGCCGAGCTGGAGCGGGACCTGACGCGCCGGGCGGTCAACCCGCGCGACAGCAAGGCGGAGCTGGCCCAGACGGTCGTGGCCATGTACCACAGCGCGGCAGCCGCCCAGGCCGCCCGACAGGAATTCTTCAAGGTCTTCTCGAAACGGCAGGTCCCCACGGAGATCGAGGAGTGTTACATCGGGAAGCTTGGCCCCGGTGGCGCCACCGACCTCATTGATGTGTTGATGCAATTCAACCTGGCCGACAGCAAGAATGAAGCGCGCCGGTTGTTGCGGCAACGTGCGGTCAAGCTCGACGGCGTGACGGTCACCACCCCCTCGTTTCCGCTCCGGCCCGGGCAGAAGGTGGTCCTGCAGGTCGGCGCCCGGCGCTTCCGTCGGCTCGTCGCGCCCGGCGGGGATTGACAAACCGGCCAGAGTTGCTATACTGACGCTGTCTGTCGCACCGCATCGGCACATCTACACATGAGGAGGGAGGCAGGGATGAAGTCCGTGCTCGCCCGGGTAGTGCTTGGAGTCGTGCTGGGGAGCGGCCTGTCGGCACCGTGGGCGTCGGCCGAAGAGGGAGCCAAGGCGCTGCCCACACTGCTGATCAAAGGGGAAGTGGTCTCAACGGACACCAGCGATCCGGTCGCCTCGCTCCTGAAGGTGAAGGACCGCTACGGCTTCGAGACGCCGATCTTCCTCACGCCGGAGACCAAGATCACCCAGGCCGGGGTGGACCAACAGGCCTCCAGCCTCGCCGCGGGGACTCCGGTCGAGGTGGAGTATAACTTCGATGTCAATACGGCCAAGCGCCACGCGGTGTCGGTGAAGGTCGCCGCCGCAGCGGCCGTCGCGCCGGCTGAAATCGCGCCGGAGCCTGTGGCTCCCGCCGACATGCCGGCCGCCCCACCAGCCGCCGAGGTCGCTCCCGCTCCTGCTGAGTCGCAGCCGCAGGCGGCGCCGGCTGAGGCCGCTCCCTCCCAGCCGGAGGGACCAGCTCCCGCACAGTAAGCCACGTCCCGATCTCGCGGCCGCTCGGCGGGCCCGTGCGAAACGGGGAGGGCGTGGACCGTCGTCTCATGCAACCGCAGTCGCCCTACGCGCTGGCCACCCCCGCCTTCCAGTATCGCAAGCCCGTGCGGGGGTCGCTGGTGTGGTGGCTGCGCTTCGCCGGTATCGCCGCCTTCCTCGCCATCCTGCTCATCCAGCTCCCCCGCTCCCAGGAAGTCCACCTCGCCCGCATCGACCTCCGGTGGCTCGGCTTGTGCATGCTGCTCACCATCGGGCAGCTGCTGCTGGAGGCGCTGGTCTGGCAGTGGCTGCTGTCGGCGCAGCGCATCCGCCACCCCTACCCAAAGACGCTCGTCGCCTCCCTGGCCAGCCAGTACCTGGGCCTGGTGACGCCTGGGCACGTCGGGGAGTTCCTCGCGGCGGGCTACATCTCGATGCACACCGGCATCACGTTCGGGTATGCGCTCTCGAGCGTGGTGATGAAGAAGGTGCTCTTCTGGGTGACGATCGTCGGGTTCGGCATCTGGGGGTTGCCGCTCCTGGCCGAGATGTCGTTCCTCCGCGGCGTGCAGCAGATTGTCTGGGCGAGCCTCGGCGTGCTGGTGGCGCTGTCGGTGGGGATCACCCTGTGGGTGCTCTCGCTGCGGCGCCTCGCGCACAAGTGGCAGAAGCTCTCCCCCTGGCAGGTGGACATGACGGAGTTCTGGTTCGGGATCCGGCACCTGTGCTCGCTGCGGCTCGCCGGGCCGCTCGGCCTCGTCATCCTCGCCTTCAGCATCCTGTTCGTCCAGTTCGACGCCGTCCTGCGCGCGATGGGCCTCGCGCTGCCGTTGCTGCTCGTCAGCCGCATCATGGCGTTGAGCCGGATCGCGGCCCGCCTGATCCCGATTTCCGTGGTGGGGTTCGGCGCGAAGGACGCCGCCATCATCGTGCTGCTCTCCCAGCAGGGCATCGCGCTGCCCGTCGGCCTCACCGCGGCCCTCCTGTTCCTCCTGTGCTCCTACCTCGTGACCCTCCTCCTCAGCGGGGTCTGCTGGTGGATCAAGCCGCTGGTCATCCGTCGCGTTGGACCGTCCAGCTCATGAGGTAGCGGGTCATCGGCATCTGCAGGACCCACGGGTGGTCCGTCGCCTGCATCGTCACGGCCCGCACGCGCAGGCGCACGCCCCGCTCCGCCGCCGCGATCCGGAGGATCTCCTCGACCACCCCCAGGAGGTGGTAGGTGCACACGCTCAGGACGAGCGTGCCGTCAGCCGCCAGGAGCGCGAGGGCCTGGACGAGCAGATGGTGCAGCGCGCGGCGGCCCTTGAAGGCCTCCGCCCGGCTCTTCGCGAGCGACGGCGGGTCGAGCAGCACCCAATCAAACCGCTCCCGCCCGCCGGCCTTGGCCTCCAGCCAGTAGAACGCGTCGCCGGCCACGTGCTCGATTTGCTCCTCCAGGCCGTTCAACCGGGCGTTCTCCCGGGCCAGCGCGAGGCAGGATTCCTGCTGCTCGACGCACACGACGCGCGCGCCGCGCGCGGCCGCCCCGATGCCGAAGCTGCCGGTGTACGCGAACACGTCCGCCACCCGCTCGCCCGCGCGGATGAGCCCGCGGACACGGGAGCGCGTGTCGCGCTGGTCCAGGTAGAAGCCGGTCTTCTGCCCGTGGTAGGGATCGACCCAGAACTGCAGGCCGTCCTCTTCGATGCGGACCCGCTCCGGCACGCATCCGGTGTGCACCTGCGTCACCGCCGGCAGGGCCTCCGCGTCGCGGAACTCCTTATCGCTGCGCTCCAGGACCCCGGCGGGCCGCAGGGCGTCGCGGAGCAGCTCGACGATGAGAGGCTTCCACGGTTCGAGCCCCGCCGTGCGGCTCTGGAAGACGAGGACGTCGCCGTACTGGTCGACGATGAGGCCGGGCAGGCCGTCGGCTTCGCTGAAGACCAGCCGCCTCGCGTTGGTGCCGCGCAACCCCTCGCGCCGGCTCATGGCGGCCGTGAGCCGCCGCGCGAAGAGCGCGCGGTCCACGGCGGCGGAGCGGTCGGTGCTCACGACCCGCGCCGCGACGTGGGAGTGGGCGCTGTAGAAGGCGTACGCGAGGAAGGCCGCGTGCGGGTCCACCAGCTCCACGACGGCGCCGTGCGCGGCCGGCTCGAGCGGGGCGGCGAGCTCGTCGCGGAACACCCAGCAGTCGTGATGGCGGATGCGCTTGGCCGCGGAGGGCAATACGGCGAGCTGAGGGTAGGCCATGGCGGTATTCTAACACGCCCAGCGCTCGGCAGACGGGTGACGCGGCGGGCGGCGCTGTTGACATCCGACGTGCTTGGCCGTACAGTAGCGCTGCCATGAGCGAACCGGACGTGTACCTCAAGCAGCTCGAGCTGGGGCCGATGCAGAACTTCGTGTACCTCATCGGCGACCCGGCGACCCGCGAGGCGGCGGTCGTGGACCCGGGCTGGGAAGTGCCGCGGATCCTCGACGCCGCGGCGCAGGACGGCTACCGCCTGACGAAGGCGTTCGTGACCCACCACCACTTCGACCACGTCATGGGCCTCGCGGAGCTGCTGCAGGCGGCGGACGTGCCGGTCCACGTCCATCGCGACGACGCGCCGCACCTGTCGATCGCGCGCTCGAGCCTGAAGCCGGTCGGCGGCGGCGACACCATCCCCGTCGGCCGGCTACCGGTGACCCTCCTCCACACGCCCGGCCACACGCCGGGCTCCCAATGCCTGCTCGTCAACGGCCGCCTGTTCTCCGGTGACACGCTCTTCATCCGGGCCTGCGGGCGCTGCGACCTCCCCGGGGGGGACCCGGCGGCGCTGTACGACAGCCTCGCGAACACGCTCAAGCCGCTCGACGAGGCCACCATCCTGTATCCGGGGCACCACTACGCCGAGTCGCCCACCTCCACCATTGGGGCGGAGAAGCGCACCAACCCCTTCCTGCAGATCCCGACCCTGCAGGACTTCCTGCGCGTCATGGGGAGATGAGCGCGGTCCAGCTTCCCTCGGCCTGCGCGGTCGCCCTCAAGGAGTGGGCCACGGTGCTGGAGGCGATGGCGCGCGGGGAGCAGCTCGTGCTCATCCGCAAGGGCGGGCTCATCGAGCCGGGCAGGGGGTTCGAGCTCGCCGCGCCGGCATTTGCCTTCTACCCGACCTTCGAGCACCAGGCGGTCAACTACCTGCGCCCGCCGTATCGCGGGTATTTCGAGGAGGCGCGGCAACGCCGCGCGCCTGACGGCCAGATCCGCATCGACCTCGTTGGGGTGGCGGGCTCGTCGGTCCAGTCAAGCGACCCGGCCATGATCCAGCGGCTTGAGTCCTTCCACATCTACAACGACGCGTTCCTCACCCAGCGGCTGAAGTGGCAGCCGGACCAGCCGGTGACGATCGTCGTCGTCCGCGTCTTTCGGCTGCCGTCCTCCCAGGTTCTGACCGCGGCGCCCCGGTACGCCGGGTGCACCTCGTGGGTGGACCTGGAGGTGCCGCTCCCGGTCGCGGGGGCGGTGCCGGTGCTCGACGAGGCGGCCTTCCAGCGCCGCCTGCAAGCCCTCCAGCCTCTCTTGCCTTCCTAGCCTGCGCGTCCCGATGCGCATCCTCGTCATGGGAGCCGGGGCGGTGGGGAGCGTCCTCGGCGGGTTCCTCGCCAAGGCGGGTCATGACGTGACGCTCCTGGGGCGGGCCTGGCATCTCGACGTGGTCCGTCGGCAGGGCCTGACGATCACCGGCCTCTGGGGCGAGCACCGCGTCACCACCCTGGCGGTCGCGACCGATCCCGACGAGGTCGAGCGGCGGCCGGGGTTCGACTGGGTGTTGGTCTGCGTGAAGGCCTACCAGACGGCTGAGGCGGCAACACCCCTGCCCGACTTGCTGGGGTCCCCCGCGTCGCTCGTGTGCGCGTTTCAGAACGGCCTGGGGAACTACGAGGCGTTGACCCAGGCGGTGGCGCCGGCGCGCGTGGCGCTGGGCCGGGTGATCTTCGGGGCGGATCTGGAGCCGGGTGCGGTGCGGGTCACCGTCTGCGCCGACGACGTGCTCGTCGGCGCCCCGGACCCGCGCTTTCCCAGGGAGCGGGCGGTGCAGCTGGCCGCTGCGCTGCAGGCGAGCGGGATCCCCAGCCGCGCCACGGCGTCGATCCTCATCGAGCTGTGGGCCAAGGTGCTCTACAACTGCGCGCTCAACGGCCTCTCGACCCTGTTCGAGGCGCCCTACGGCAGGCTGCTCGAGCGCGAACCGGCCCGCCGCGTCATGGCCGCTGTCATCGAGGAGGCCTACCGGGTCGCCGCCGCGCACCGCATCAAGCTGAAGCCCGCCACCGCGAAGGCCTACCGGGAGCTGCTCTTCACGCGGCTCATCCCCGATACGGCCGCGCACCAGTCCTCGATGCTCCAGGATGTGCGCCGGGGCCATCCGACGGAGATCGAGTCGCTCAACGGCGCAATCGTGCGCTTGGCCCAGCAGGCCAAGCTGGCCGTGCCCGCGAACGCCCTCGTGACCCGCCTGGTCCACGCTAAAGAACAGTTCCTCGGCGTCGTTCAAAAGTGACAGTCACTTTTCGTGCGGCGAAAAGTGACTGTCACTTTTGAAAGCGGGCGTCTCAGCGACGGTGCATTGACACGGTTGGGGACGTCTGTTACACTGACGCTCAGTTCACCGCCATGCCCCCTACGAATCGCCGCGGCCTCGTCATTGTCTATACCGGTCCCGGCAAAGGGAAGACGACCGCGGCGTTAGGCATGGCGCTGCGGGCCCTCGGCCACGACTGGCGCGTGCTCGTCATCCAGTTCTTCAAGGGCGACTGGCCGGTCGTGTACGGCGAGGTGGAGATGGGCAAGCGCCTCGCCCCGCAGTTTGAGGTGCTCCAATTGGGCCGCGGGTTCGTGAAGCACATGGGCGACAACAAACCGTTTGAGGAGCACCTGGCCGCAGCGAAAGACGCCCTCAGGGTTGCACGGGAGCGAATCACCTCCGGGGCGTACGACCTCATCGTGCTGGATGAGCTCATCTACGCCATCGACTATGCCGGCGTGCAGCTCATCAGCCTGGAGGAGGTGCTGGGGCTGCTGGATGCCAAGCCCCCGGCGATCCACCTCGTGCTCACGGGACGCAACGCCCCGCAGGCGCTCATCGACCGGGCGGACCTGGTGACGCAGATGGGAGAGGTCAAGCACCCCTGGCAGCGAAGGATCCCCGCGCAATTAGGGATCGACTATTAGATGGCCGTTCAACGGTTGCCGAGCCGGACGCTGCTTGAGGGGATCGACCGGGCGCCGGCCCGGGCGATGCTGAAGGCGGTGGGGCTCACCGATGCAGACCTGCGGCGGCCGCTCATCGGCATCGCCAACACGTGGATCGAGGTCATGCCGTGCAACATCCACCTGCGGCGCTTGGCGGAGCGGGTCAAGGCCGGGGTGCGGGCGGCCGGCGGCACGCCGATCGAGTTCAACACGATCGCCGTGTCGGACGGGATCAGCATGGGCACGGAAGGGATGAAGGCCTCGCTTGTCAGCCGCGAGGTGGTGGCGGACTCCATCGAGCTGGTGGCGCGCGGCCACCTCTTCGACGGGGTGGTCGCGCTCTCCGGCTGCGACAAGACGATCCCCGGCACGGTGATGGCGCTCATCCGGCTGAACCTGCCTTCGCTCATGCTCTACGGCGGCTCGATCGCGCCCGGGCATGTGGATGGGCGCGCCGTCACGATCCAGGACGTGTTCGAGGCGGTCGGCGCGTGCGCCGCCGGCCGGATGAGCGAAGGCGCCTTGCATGAGCTGGAAGACCGCGCCTGCCCGGGGCCCGGGGCGTGCGGCGGCCAGTTCACCGCCAACACGATGGCGATGGCCTTCGAAGTGCTCGGGATCTCCCCGATGGGGAGCGGGAGCGTGCCGGCGATGGCCCCGGCGAAGGACGACGCGGCCTTCGAGGCGGGAACATTGGTCATGGAGCTGCTGCGGCGCAACCTGCGGCCGAGCCGCATCGTGACCCGCCACGCGCTGGAGAACGCCATCGCCGCGGTGGCGGCGACCGGCGGGTCCACCAACAGCGTCCTGCATCTCTTGGCGGTCGCCCGGGAAGCGGGCGTGCCGCTGGCCATCGATGACTTCGACCGCATCAGCCGCAAGACGCCGCTCCTGGCCGACCTCAAGCCGTGGGGGCGCTTCGTCGCCACCGACCTGTATGAGGCGGGCGGCGTGGGGCTCGTGGCAAAACGGCTGCTCCAGGCCCGCCGCCTCCACCCGGGGTGCTTGACGGTGACGGGCCGGACGATCGGCGAGGAGGCGCGTCGCGCCTCCGAGACGCCGGGGCAGCCGGTCGTGCGCCCCGCCTCCAAGCCGCTGCAGCCGACCGGGGGCCTGGTGGTCCTCCGGGGCAACCTCGCGCCCGACGGCTGCGTGGTGAAGATCACCGGCCATGAGCCGATGCGCCACCGCGGGCGGGCCCGCGCGTTCGACTGCGAGGAGGATGCGTTCGCCGCGGTGCAGCGGAGGCGGATCAAGCCGGGCGACGTGGTGGTGATCCGCTATGAAGGCCCGAAGGGCGGACCGGGCATGCGCGAGATGCTGGGCGTGACGGCTGCGATCGTGGGCCAGGGCCTCGGCCGGTCGGTCGCGCTGCTCACCGACGGGCGCTTCTCCGGCGCGACGCGCGGCCTGATGGCGGGGCACGTTGCCCCTGAGGCGGCGATGGGCGGCCCGATCGCGCTGGTGCGGGATGGCGATCCGATCACGTTCGACATTCCGCGCCGCCGGCTGGACGTGCGATGCTCCGACGAGGAATTGGCGGCGCGGCGCGCGCGCTGGCATCCGCCTGCGCCACCCTACACCCGCGGGGTGATGGCCAAATACGCCCAGCTCGTGTCGTCAGCGTCGGAAGGCGCCGTCACCGGTTTCCACGGCGTTGGTAGGAGGGGGAGACCAGGGAGGCCCGCGTCTTGATGACCCTCCAAGCATCTTCCTTTTGGGCCGACCAATAGGAGGGGGAACCTCGGTTCCCCCTCCTATGGAGCGAGCCATCAATTGCGTCAGCGAGCGACTAAGCTGGGATGGTGGAACTGGCAGACACGTATGGTTGAGGGCCATATGCCGAAAGGCGTGAGGGTTCAAATCCCTCTCCCAGCACTTGTTCTTTTCCACTTTCCTTATTGACAAGGCGCAACCCAGTTGGTAGTGTGTGTGCGATGAGTTCGGCGCAAGGGCTTGTGGTCATGGCATCCCCACGAACGTCATGTCGGTGGGGATTTTTTGCTGCTCGATGAAGCGGC
>JAHFGZ010000039.1 GCA_023247155.1 Candidatus Omnitrophota bacterium | reverse complement strand
TCTCCCAATGCTCGTCAATCCCAAGCGTCTCCACGCCGAACCCTTTGACGAGCTCGGCCATTTGCGTCAGAAACATCCGGCCGTTTGCCGCGACGCTCTCGTGTTTTTGGACGGTCAAGAGCGGACATGGGAAGTTCTTGTTGCGCTCCCGATACGCGCGCGGGCTCTGCAGTTCAGCGCCGAAATACGCGGCGAGAAAGAGCCGCTGCTGCCACCGAGGAGCCTCCTGCAGCCAGGTTGGTACCCCATAGGCCTGGCGAGCTTTGTTCCCGATGGGGCAGCCCAACAGCGCCAACAAGGTGGCAAGCGCCGTGGAGCCAATCTTGCACGAGTGCTCGACGGTATCAAAGCTGAAGTCACCGTAGTCGGTCGCAATGCGATGCGACCGAGCTCTGCTGTAGGTCCGCGAGCATCTGAACCATGGCGCCAGATCCTGGCGGATGGTCTCGAGATCCTCCGCCTTGCCATAGAACCACACGACCCCTTTCCCGTTGCCGTTGACGAAATGGAGGGCACCATCCCCCATCACGAACCCAAGAATCTTCGTCAACATCGGAAGGGCATTGGAATCTCGACGGAGCGGTACCAGGTGCTTCCAGCGAAGCCACCGAATGACTTGCCCAACGGTGTTCCCGCCGAGCTTGCCTCGATCACGCAGGAATCGCCGCACCTGTTTCGCCGTGATCAGCGGCGTGCGGGGTGGTGCTTCGTAGGGCACGCCCTCGAACGGATCCACGGCCACCGTATCGCCCGCCCTCAGCGCTCCGAGCGCGGCCATCCCGTGCGGGGTCAGGAAGGGATGCTCAGTCGTCGCCACGACGCTCCGGCCGCTCGTTGTGGCCATTCTGAGAACCGGGGTGGAGGGACGCCTGTGCATGACGATCCACACTGGAGCCACCGCCTGCTGGTACGTCTTCAAATCGTAACATCGAACGGGATCCGATCGTTTGTTGCGCACGATGTCATCGATGCGACGATGATAGCCGAACCGATGCAATACGCGCGAATCCCCTGAAAGGCAATTGATGTCGTAGCCCACGCCACCCGGAGAGATGACCCCGGTCTCCGGGTCCATCGCCGCCACGCCGCCGATCGGAAAGCCGTAGCCCCAGTGGATGTCCGGCATGGCGAGCGAGGCGTTGACGATGCCGGGGAGATGGGCGACGTTGGCGACCTGCTGGAGCGACTGGTCCCGGACGATATCCTTGAGCAGCTTCTCGCTGGCAAAGATCAGCCCCGGCACCCGCATCCCCGGGTCATAGGATTGCGGGATGCGCCAGCGGTGCTCGTCGATTTGCTCGAGGGGCCCGTCCCACGCTTGCCGCATCAGACGTCGAAGATGATGGTGGCCTCCCACCGGCCGTTGCGCTGCTCGACCCGGAACTGATGGCGGGTGACCCCCTTCACCTCGGTCCCATGAGTGTGCCGGGCCGGGTCAAACCGATCCCCCTGGACATGTCCGCGCAGCGATGTGGCGCTGATCGCCTCCAGGTCGTACGCGCCCGGCAGGAAGCGCTCCGCGTCAAACCAGACGAGCAGCTCGGTCAGCCACGTCTGCAGCAACTCCTCGACGGAGGACGCGCTGAGCGCCACCGGCCGCGATTCGGTCGGCTGAATCGCGCTGTCCTCGGCCACCAGGGCGACGAGCCCCTGGGCCGCGTGGACGAAGAGCCCTGCGAGGGTCGCGCCCCACGCCCGCATCCCCACGTCGGCGGTGTGCTCGAAGAACTCGTAGCCCGGCTCATTCCGCATTCCCTATTCCCCATTCCGCATTCGAAATGGGCCGCCTGGGACTCGAACCCAGCACCCACAGCTTAAAAGGCTGTTGCTCTGCCTGATGAGCTAGCGGCCCAAGTTGTGAAAGAACGACAAGGCCATTATAGCAAAAGCGCCCGCCATGGGCGGGTCCGGAAACACGGGGACCTCGTCAGAGGAGAGAAAAAATGGGACCGGGTCCCATTTTTTTAGATCGATCCTTGTGGCGCAAGGGGTTCGAAAAAGGGACCCGGTCCCAATGGTTAGGGGCTTTGGAGTTCTTGCTCTTTGGCTTTCACGAGGGCGTCGATCTGGCCGATGTAGCGGTCGGTGAGCTTCTGGACCTGCTCCTGGGACTTGAACGATTCGTCTTCGCTGATCTGCCGATCGGCCTTGAGCTTCTTGACCGCCTCGTTGGCGTCGCGACGGAGCGTCCGGATGTTGACGCGGCCCTCCTCCGCGACCTTGTGGACCAGCTTGACGAGCTCGGCGCGGCGCTCGCCGGTCAGCGGCGGGATGGGCAGCCGGATGAGCTTGCCGTCCACCACCGGCGTGATGCCCAGGCCCGCCTTCTGGATCGCCTTCTCGATCTCCGGCACCACCTTGGCGTCCCAGGGCTGGATGACGATGAGGCGCGGCTCCGGGGCGGTGATGGCGGCCACCTGCTTGAGCGGCGTGGCCGCCCCGTAGTAGTCCACCGTGACGTGCTCGACGAAGGCGGGGCTCGCCCGGCCGCCGCGCAGCTCCCCGAGCTCGCGCGTCACCGTCGCCAGGGCGCGCTTCATCTTGTCTTCCGCATCCTTGTAGAGATTCTGGAGGGGCATCATGTCTTATTCGCCACCCGGGTGCCGACCAGCTCGCCGCACACGACCCGCTTGATGTTGCCGGGCGTGTGGAGGTTGAACACGATGATCGGGACGTTGCTGCTCATGCACAGGCTCACCGCCGTCGCGTCCATGACCTTGAGGCCTTTCTTCAGCACGTCGAAGAAGCTCAGCGCTGCGAACTTCTTGGCCTGGCGGTTCGTCGCCGGGTCGTCGGTGTAGACGCCGTCCACGTTCGTCCCCTTGAGCACCACGTCGGCCCCGATCTCCATCGCCCGCAGCGCCGCGGTCGTGTCCGTCGTGAAGAAGGGGCTGCCGATGCCGCCGACGAAAATGACCACCCGTCCCTTCTCCAGGTGGCGGATGGCCCGGCGGCGGATGTACGGCTCGGCGACCTTGGCGATTTCAATGGCGGTCTGGACCCGGCTCGGCACCCCGGCGCGCTCCAGCGCGTCCTGCAGCGCCAGCCCGTTGATGGCGGTCGCCAGCATCCCCATGTAGTCGGCGGTCGCCCGCTCCATCCCGGTCGCCGAGGAGGTCGTCAGGCCCCGGAAGATGTTGCCGCCCCCGACGACGACCGTCACCTGCACGCCCAGCTCCCGGATCTCCTTGATCTGCCGCGCCAGGTCCTCCAGCACCGTGGGGTCGATGCCGAAGCCGAGCTTCCCCTGCAGCGCTTCCCCGCTGAGCTTCAGGACAATGCGTTTGTACGTGGCGGTCCCCGACGGCGCTGCCCGGGCTTTCCGTGCCGGCACCTTCAACTCCGCACTCCGCATCCCGCACCCCGCACTAGGCCGATTCTCCCACCCCGAACTTCACGAATCGCCGGATCACGACGTTCTCTCCCGTCTTGGCGATCAGCGCCTTCAGGAGATCCTGGACCGTGGTGCCCTGGTCTTTCACGAACGGCTGCTCGAGGAGACAGTGCGCCTTCCGCTCCTCCGCGCCCGCCCCCTCGACGGCCGGGGCGTCCTCCAGCCGAAGGTAGCGCGGGCCCATGGCCGCCACGTGCATCGCCACGTCGCGGCAGAACTGCGCAAACTCCGGCGTGCGGGCCACGAAGTCGGTCTCGCAGTTGACCTCCACGAGCGCGCCGAGCCGGCCGTCGTGGTGCACGTAGGCCTCGATGCGCCCCTGGCCGGTGGCCCGCCCCTGGCGCCGCTCGGCGATCGCAAGGCCCCGCTGCCGCAGCAGGGCGAGCGCCTTGGCCTCATCCCCGCCCGCCGACGCCAGCGCCTCGCGGATGTCGTTGAGCGACGCGCTGGTCTTCTCCCGCAGCGTCTTGATGGCGTCAAGGCTGGGCTTTGTGGTCATCGGGGGACGCCCCGGTTGGCTCGCCGGCAGTCTTCGCCTCCTCCGCCTCGACCGGCGCCGTCTCGGCCGCTGCCGGCTCGACGGGCAGTTGCGAGGTTTCGAAGCGGCGCCGCCCGGCCACCACGCTGTCGGTGATGAGCGACGTGACGAGCTGGATGGAGCGGATGGCGTCGTCGTTGCCCGGGATCGGGTAGGCGATGAGGTCGGGGTCGGCGTTCGTGTCGCAGATGGCGACGATGGGGATGGTGAGGCGGTTGGCCTCCCGCACGGCGATCTCCTCGCGCTTGATGTCCACCACGAAGAGGCACCCCGGCGGGCGGTCGAGGTCCGCCAGACCGGCGAAGTGCCCCTCGAGCTCCTTGAGCTTGCGGCCAAGCTGCTTGGCGTCCTTCTTCGAGATGCGCTCAAAGAAGCCCGTCTCCTTCTGCTGGCGCAGCTCCCGCATCCGGTCGATGTTGACCTTGATGGTCGTGAAGTTCGTCAGCGTGCCGCCCAGCCAGCGGGTCACGACGTAGGGCATCCCGCAGCGCTGGGCCTCGGCTTCCAGGATCGGCCTGGCCTGCTTCTTCGTGCCCAGGAAGAGGACGCGCTGGCCCTTCGCCGTGATCTCCTCGAGGAACTGGCAGGCCGCCTTCAGGCGCTGCTCGGTCTGCTCCAGGTCGATGATGTAGATGCCGGAGCGGCTGCCGAAGATGAAGCGCTTCATCTTCGGGTTCCAGCGCTTCGTCTGATGGCCGAAATGCACCCCGGCCTCCAACAGTTGGCGGACCAGCGTGGTGGTCATGGGTCGTGTGTCCCCATCCTTTCCTAGACGGACGTCTCGGGCCCTGCGTGCATGAGCTGCAGCTCACAGAACCGCCGGTAGAGGGGGCTCTTCTGCAGGAGCTCGTCGTGACTGCCGTGCTCCACAATGCGCCCTTCCTGAATCAGCACGATCCGGTGGGCGAGCCGGACCGTCGAGAGCCGGTGCGCGACGATCAGCAGCGTGCGGTGGTGGATGATCCGCTCCAGCGCCTCGGTGATGAGCCGCTCGGAGTGCGCGTCGAGCTGGCTGGTGGCCTCGTCGAAGATGAGGATCGGCGGCCGCGGCAGGAGCGCGCGCGCGATGGCCAGGCGCTGGCGCTCCCCCCCGGAGAGCAGATCCCCCCGCTCCCCGATCACGGTGTCATACCCCTTGGGGAGCCGGCTGATGAAGGGGTGCGCGTTGGCCATCTTCGCCGCCTCCACGATCTCCATGAAGTCCGCGTCCGGCTTGCCGAGGGCGATGTTCGCCCGGACCGTGTCGTTGAACAGCACCGTCTGCTGGGACACCAGGCCGATCTGCCCGCGCAGCGAGGTCAGGGTCACGTGCTTGATGTCCAGGCCGTCGAGCTTGATGCGGCCTGCGCTTGGCTCGTAGAAGCGCGGCAGCAGGTTGACGAAGGTGCTCTTGCCGCCGCCGCTGGGGCCCACGAGCGCCAGGGTCTCGCCGAACGGGATGGTCAGCGACACCCCGCGCAGCGCCGGCTGCGAGTCGTAGTGGAAGGAGACGTGCTCGTAGACGATCTCGCGGTGGAACGGCGGCAGCACCCGCGCCTTGGCGTGCTCGATGACGCTGGAGGGCGTGTCGAGCACCTCGAAGATGCGCTCCGCCGAGGCGAGCGCCTGCTGGTTGACGCCGTGCAGCCGCGCCAGCCGCTTGAACGGCCGGATGAGCGAGGCCATGGCCGCCAGGAACATCAGGAAGGTCCCCAGCGTCATCCGGTCCGCCAGGACGCTGCGGATCCCGACCCAGAAGACCACCGCCATCGCGCAGGCGCCGATGAGCTCGGTCACCGGCGAGAGCACGGTCATGCGCTTCTGCAGCTTCCGGGTCAGGCGGTAGGAGCGCTCGTTGGCGGCCGCGAACTGCGAGCGCGCCATCGGCTCGACGAGGAACGCCTGGATGACCTGGATGCCCTGGATCGACTCCAGGATCGTCCCGTTGAGCTGGGCCATGACCGACTGGCCCTGCTGCGAGAGCTTCTTGAGCAGCTTCCCGATGCGCCCGATCGGCCAGGCGATCAGGGGCACGATCACGAGGACGATCAGCGAGAGCTTCCAGTTGATCGCCAGCGCGATCCCCAGGCACACGAGGATCTGGAAGCTCTGGTAGATGAGGTCCGTCACGCCCTCGGTGATGGAGTTCTGGACGATGCCGGTGTCGTAGAGGATGCGCGACATCGTCTGCCCCGTCGGGAACTTGTGGTGGTAGTCGAGCGAGAGCCCGATGAACCGGTCGAAGAGCGCCTGGCGCAGGTCGCGGATGACTCGCTGGGTGGCGTCGTTCATGAGGAACGCCTGCCAGAACTCGGAGAGCCCCTTGAGGACGAACAGGACCGGGATCGCCGCGGCGATGACGGTGGTCAACGGCACGGGCTCGACGGCGTTGAACCAGGCCACCAGGGCGGCGAGCCAGCCGGGGAGCCACGCGGGCGAGGGGATCGCCTTGTTGGTGACGATCCGGTCCGCCAGGGGGAAGACCGCCCCCAGCTGGACCCCGCCCAGCAGACTGGAGAGGCCCATGCACAGGATGGCGAGCCCGAACACCCCCAGGTGCGGCCGGAGATAGCGTAACAGCCTCAGATAGGTGGACATAAGCGCGGTATTGTACCACGTCGGTTGACTTCAGACAAGCGCTCCGCTAGACTCGGTAGCGTCGATCATGAATCGTTCACCATTGCGGGTTGCTGTCATCGGCGTGGGCCATCTCGGCTCCCGGCACGCCCAGGTGTATGCCAAGATGCCCGGCGTGCGCCTTTCGGCGGTCTGCGACATCGACCCGGCGCGGGCCCGGGCGGTGGCCCGGATGCTGCGCTGCCGGGCGGTGACTGACGTCCGGCGGCTGCTGGGGACGGTGGACGCGGCCAGCCTGGCCGTCCCCACCAGCCTCCACGCCGCCATCGGGGCCCCGCTCCTCCGGCGCGGCATCCACCTGCTGATCGAGAAACCGATTGCGGCCACCCTGGCCCAGGCGGATGCGCTCATCCGCGAGGCCGCCCGCCGTGGGTTGGTCCTCCAGGTCGGGCACATCGAGCGGTTCAACGCCGCCATCGAGGCGGCGCGGCGCCGCCTCACACACCCCCGCTTCATCGAGATCCACCGGCTCTCCCCCTACCCCTTCCGCGGCACCGACGTCAGCGTGGTCCTCGACGTCATGAGCCACGACCTCGACCTGCTGCTGGCGCTGGTGAAACGTCCCCCCGCGCGGATCGACGCGGTGGGCGTGAGCGTCCTCTCGCCGAGCGAGGACATCGCCAACGCGCGGCTCTCGTTCGCCGGCGGGTGCATCGCCAACCTCACCGCCAGCCGCATCAGCGACGAATCGGTGCGCCGCTTCCGCGTCTTCCAGGAGGATAGCTACCTCTCGATCGACTCCAAGGCCCAGACGGTGGAGCTGGCCCGCAGGCGCGGCTCGGCGATCCGCCGCGTCCACCTGCCCGTGAACCGGCGAGCGCCGCTCCAGGACGAGCTGGCTGCGTTCATCCGCTCGGTCCGGACGGGGCGGCCGCCCGCGGTCTCGGGCGCCGAGGGCCGCTCCGCCCTGGCCCTGGCCCTGCGCATCGAGCAGGCGATGCGCCGCTCCCGCCTGCGCCCCGCCTCCCGCAGCCCGCGGTGAGGCGATGCCGTCTCTCTGCTTCGTCGCCGGGGATCCCTCGGGCGACGCGCACGCCGCCCGGCTCCTCGACGCCCTCCGCGCACGCGAGCCGTCGCTCACCGCCGCCGGCCTCGGCGGGCAGGCCTGCCGGCGCGCCGGGATGCGCCTGCTCGATGACCTCACCAAGGCCGCCGCCATCGGCCCGTTCGACGCGGCCCGGCACCTGGGGAGGCTCCTGCGCGCGAAGCGGCTCCTCGATGAGCACCTCGCGCGGCAGCGACCGGACCTCGTGGTCCTCGTCGACTTCGGCGACTTCAACCTGCCGGTCATCGCCCCGCTCGCCAAGCGGCACCGGCTCCCGGTCGTCTACTACATCAGCCCGCAGGTCTGGGCGTGGGGGCGGTGGCGCCTCGCGTACATCCGGCGCTACGTGGACCGGATGGTCGTGTTCTTTCCCTTCGAGGAGACGTTCTATCGTCGGGCGGGGATCCCCGTCACCTGGGTGGGCCACCCGCTGGTGGACGAGGCCCGGCCCGCGCTGCGCCGCGAGGAGGCGCTGAAGCGTTTCGGGCTGAACGGCTGGCGGATGACGGTGGGGCTGCTGCCAGGCTCCAGGGCCGACGAGGTCCGCCGGCATCTGCCGCTCATGCTGGCCGCGGCCCGTCGGGTCCAGTGGCGGATGCCGGGGGTCCAGTTCCTTCTCCCGCTCGCCCCGACGGTGCCGCGAGAGGCGATCGATCCGCTCGTGTCGCGCTCGGGCCTGGAGATCCAGCTCGCGGAAGGGGCGGTCTACGACGCGCTGCAGCTCATGGACGCCGCGCTCATCGCCTCGGGGACCGCCACGCTGGAGGCGGCCTGTTGCGGCGTCCCGATGGTCGTCGTCTACCGCGCGTCTTGGCCGACGTATCTGGCGGCGCGCGCGGTCATCCGCGTGCCCCACATCGCCCTGGTCAACGTGGTGGCGGGCCGCGTGGTCGTCCCCGAGCTCATCCAGCACCGCGCCACCCCGGCTCGGGTGGCGCAAGAACTTATGTCGCTGCTGAGGGATGAGGCGCGAGGCGAGGCGATGCGGGGCGAGCTGCGAGCGGTCCGGGATCGGCTGGGTCCGCCAGGCGCGGTGGAGCGCGCCGCCTCCGCCGTCCTGGAGTTGCTGCGGAAATAGCCCCGGCGAAAATTGGACCGGGTCCATGGTTTGGCGATCACGAAGCTGGGCGCCAACAAAGGGACCCGGTCCCGTTTTTAGAGGAGGGGGAGGTAGGTCTTGAGCTCGTAGTCGGTGACGGTCCGACGGAAGCGGTCGAGCTCGATCCGCTTGTTCTGCAGGAACGAGTCGAAGACGTGGTCGCCCAGCGCACGGCGCAGCAGCTTGCTCCCCTCCGCCAGCGCGATCGCCTCCCCGAGGGTCCCCGGCAGCATCGCAATGCCCCGGCGGGCCCGTTCGGCCGCGCTCAGCTGTGCCGCGTTCTCCTCGGTCGGTGGCGGCAGCTCGGACTTCCGCTCGATCCCCTCCAGGCCCGCCGCCAGGACCACGCTGAAGGCGAGGTAGGGGTTGCAGGCCGGGTCGGGCGAGCGCAGCTCGATCCGCGCAGAGGCCTCCTTCCCCGGCTTGTACATCGGGATGCGCACCAGGTCCGAGCGGTTGCGCTGCGCCCACGTGACGTACACGGGCGCCTCGTAGCCCGGCACCAGGCGCTTGTACGAGTTCACCCACT
>JAHFGZ010000005.1:26771-38013 GCA_023247155.1 Candidatus Omnitrophota bacterium | reverse complement strand
ATGCGCCGGTGCACGGGCTTCAGGCCGTCGCGCACGTCGGGCAGCGCGCGCCCGACGATGACGCTCATGGCGTACGAGAGGTAGGACTGCTTGACCTCCTCCTCGATCTCGCGCGGGATGACCTTCTCGCCGAGCGTGTACATGCTCAGATGTCGAGCTCCTTCACTTCCAGGGCGTGTTCTTCGATAAATTGTTTTCTGGGCTCGACCGCCTCGCCCATCAGCGTCGTGAACATCCGCTCGGCCTCGACGGCGTCCTCGCTCATCACCTGGAGGATCGTCCGCTTGGCCGGGTCCATCGTCGTCTCCCACAGCTGCGCCGGGTTCATCTCGCCCAGCCCCTTGTACCGCTGGATGGTCATGCCCTGGCGTCCCTCCCCCTGCACCGCCAGGAGGATGTCGCGCAGCCCGGCGAAGCTCCGGACCGGCTGGCCCTCCTGCGCCAGCCTGAACGCCGCCTTCGAGTCCTGCGGGAAGTACTCGTCGAGCGAGAGGCCGAGCTTCTCCAGCCGGCGGGAGAGCGCGGTCATCTCGGCCGCCTCGTAGAGCTCGCTGAACTGGGCGGCCGCGCCGACGCCGGCCCGCTCGAGTTCCTCCAGGTTGAGCTCGCGCTTCTGGGCGAACTTGGCCAGCTCCTCGTCGTTGTACAGGAAGGTCGCCTCGCCGTCGACCCGGACGCAGTAGAGCGGCAGCCCCTTCTTCCGGTCGAAGGCCTGGAAGTAGGCCGCCAGGTCGATGCGGTACCGGCCAAGCCCCCGCACCAGCGGCTCGATGTCGGCGAGGAGCTTGAGCAGCTCGAGCAGCCCCTTCTCCTTGAAGACGCGCTTGCTCGCAAGATGCGTCAGGGCCTGCCCCTCGGCGCCCAGCTCGAGCAGGAGCGTGGACATCTCCTCGTCCGTCTCAATGTACTCCTCGCGCTTGCCCCGCTTGATCTTGTAGAGCGGCGGCTGCGCGATGTAGATGTGGCCGTGCTCGATGAGCTGCGGCATCTGCCGGTAGAAGAAGGTCAGCAGCAGCGTGCGGATGTGGCTGCCGTCCACGTCCGCGTCGCACATTTGAATGACCTTGTGGTACCGCAGCTTGGCCAGGTCGAACTCGGTGCCGACGCCGCACCCCAGCGCGGCGATGATGGTCCGGATCTCCTCGTTCGTCAGCACCTTGTCCAGGCGGGCCTTTTCGACGTTGAGGATCTTCCCCTTGATCGGAAGGATCGCCTGGAACCGCCGGTCCCGCCCCTGCCGGGCCGAGCCGCCGGCGCTGTCGCCCTCCACGATGTAGAGCTCGCACAGCGCCGGGTCGCGCTCGGAGCAGTCGGTGAGCTTCCCGGGCAGGGCGCTCGACTCCAGCAGCCCCTTGCGCCGGACGAGGTCCCGCTCGTGGCGCGCCCGCTCGCGCGCCCGCGCCTCCGTGAGGCACTTGCCCGCGATCTTGTTCGCGACGCTCGGGTGCTCCTCAAAGAACGACGAGAGCCGCTCGTTGCAGACGGAGGCGACGATGCCTTCCACCTCCGGGCTGCCCAGCTTGGCCTTCGTCTGGCCCTCGAACTGCGGCTGCGGCACCTTCACGCTGACCACGGCGGTCAGCCCCGCCCGGGCGTCCTCCCCCTCGATCGTGAGGGCGTCGCCCTTGAACAGGCCCTTGCCCTTGCAGTACTGGTTGACCGTGCGCGTCAGCGCCGACTTGAAGCCGGAGAGGTGGGTCCCGCCGTCGACGGTGTTGATGTTGTTCGCGAAGGAGAACAGGTGCTCAGCGAAGCCGTCGTTGTACTGCAGCGCGAGCTCGACCGTGACGTGCTCGCGCGCATCCTCGAACGCGATGACGCCGTGCAGCGGGGCCTTGCCCTTGTTCAGGTGCTCCACGAACTCCCGGATGCCGCCGGTGAACTGGAACGCGGCCTCCTTGCCGCTGCGCTCATCCTTCAGCGCGATCGTCAGCCCCTTGTTCAGGAACGCCAGCTCGCGCATGCGGGTGGCGACGGTCTCGTAGCTGTAGGCGATGCCGGACTTGAAGATCTCCTTGTCCGCCTTGAAGGTGATCCGCGTCCCGGTCCCCGCGGCCTTGCCGATCACCGTCACCGGCGAGACCGGCTTGCCGCGCGCGTAGCGCTGGCGGTGCGCCTTCCCGTCGCGGCGCACCTCGGCCTCCAGCCACTCCGAGAGCCCGTTGACGACGGAGACCCCGACGCCGTGCAGCCCCCCCGCCACCTTATACGTGCGTTGGTCGAATTTCCCGCCCGCGTGCAGCTTCGTCAGCACGACCTCAAGGGCCGGCCGCTTCTCCGTCTTGTGCCTGTCGACGGGGATGCCGCGCCCGTCGTCGGTCACCGTCACCGAGTTGTCCTGGTGGATGACGACCTCGATGCGCGTGCAGTGGCCCGCCATGGCCTCGTCGACCGAATTGTCCACGACCTCCTCAACGAGGTGATGCAGCCCGCGGGCGGCGGTGTCCCCGATGTACATGGCGGGGCGCCGCCGCACCGCCTCCAGCCCCTCCAGGACCTGGATGCTGCTCGCGTCGTACGCGCCCGCCCCCCCCGCCGGCTGGCGGGAGGGCTCCGGGCCTTTCGCTTTCGTGCGCGTGTTCGCCATCGCGCTCCTTACCGGTTCGCTCGTCGCATCAGGGTCTTGGGTCTGGTCAGGGTCTGGTAGAGGCTGTTGTCCCTCAGGATCACCCGGCTTCGAACCCGCCGCTGCCGCAAGCCGAGGACCGCCACGATGTCCCCGCCGTACAGCGCCCGCTGCCGGTCAATGAGGTACGGCATCGTCCCCGCCCCCGACGTCGCCTGGCCGGAGGACAAGCTCCTCCACCCGCCCCGGCGCGGCCTCCCGCAGCCGCTCGAGCAGCCGCGGGCGCTGGTAGCTCAGGGCAAAGCTGTCGCCCGGCCGCTCCACATGCACGGTGAGCCGTCCGCGCCGCAGGCTCACGGGCCGGGTGTGCGCCGCCAGGCCCTTGCCCACCAGCCGGCGCCAGTCGCGCTGGATCGCCGCCAGCGCGCTGTGCCGCTCGCCCACCAGCCGCAGCACGTCATGGACGAGGGGCCCGATGCGCTGCGGCCGCGGCTTGGGCATCCTGCGGTCCCCGCTCAGGCCACCTTCATGGGCAGCACGAGGTACGTGAACGCCGGCTCCCGGATGACCGCCGGGCGGTCCGGGCCAGACACCTCGATGCTGACCTCGCCGGTGTCCATGGTCTTCAGGGCGTCCAGCCAAAACTCCGGGTTGAAGGCGATGGTGGCCGGCTCGCCATTGTAGGCCACCGGCAGCTCCTCGCGGGCGCTCCCCGTCTCCGGCGACTCCTTCGAGACGACGAGCCGGGACGGCCCGAGCTCGAAGAGCACCGCCTGGGACGCCGCCGTCGTCATGAGGCTGGCCCGCCGGATGGCGTCGATGAGCGCCTGCCGGTCGCAGGAGACGGTGGTTTTCGACGGCGGGGGGATCACCTTTTCGTACGGCGGGAACTGGCCCTCGATGAGCCGGGTGATCACGGTGACCGGCCCGAACTGGAACGTCAGCTGGTTCTCCTTCAGTGGGGCGACCGTGATGTCCTCGGCCTCATCGCTCTGCAAGAGGCGCCCCAGCTCCCGGACCGTTTTCGACGGGATCACCACCTGAAGCGCGCCCTTCGCCGCCTGGTTGAGTGGGGCGCGGGCCACCGCCAGGCGACGGCCGTCGGTCGCGACCAGGACGAGGTCGTTTTTGTGGACCGCCAGCAGCGCGCCGTTGAGGACGAAGCGGGTTTCCTCCATGGACATGGCGTGCGCGGTTTGGGTGATCATGGTCTTCAGCGTCGCCTGGGGGATAGAGAAGCTGGTGTCGTGCTGCGGCGGGGGGAGGACGGGAAAATCCTCGGCGGGCAGGCCTGGGATGCGGAAGCTGCTGGAGCCGCAGTTGATCGTCGCGGTGTGGTTCTTCTTGGCCTCGATCACCACCACATCCTCGGGAAGCTCCCGCACAATGGTGGTCAGCTTCCTCGCCGGCAGCGCAACCGCGCCTCGCTCCACGGGCGGCGCAAGAGGAAACCGGCACTGGATCCCCACATCGAGGTCGGTCGCGGTCAGCGTCAGCTCGTGCTCGGTGGTTTCTAACAGGATGTTGGCTAGGATGGGGAGGGTGCTGCGGTCATTCACCGCCCGCTCGACCGCCTGGAGCGTTTTGAGGAGTTGGGGTTGTGGAATGGTGATGCGCATCGCGGCCCTTTCGTTATGAACACCCGACCATGACTAGGCTTTTCTTTCTTTAAAGACCTTCGTGGTAGTACCCGGCCCTGTGCATGGTGTGGAGAACCTTGCGTCACGCGCTTCGCTGCGACGCGGCAACAACCATCTGGTTGAGGTGGTCAACGGTTTGCTTCTTGTGCGCATCCTGTGTGATCACCTGCTCAATCTTCTCCACCGCGTGCAGGACCGTTGTGTGGTTCCGCCCGCCGAACGCCCGGCCGATCTCCGGCAGCGAGGCCTCGGTCAACCGGCGGCAGAGGAACATGGCGACCTGCCGCGGGAACAGAATCGAGCGCTGGCGGCGGGCCCCGCAGATCTCCGACACCTCAAGCTGAAAGTACGCCGCGACCCGCCGCTGGATATCCTCTAGGGTGATGCGCGAGCTGACCTCGCGCACCATGTCTTTGAGCACCTCCTGCGCAACCCCCGGCGAAAGCGGCTCATTGAAGAGGTGGCAGTACGCCGTGACGCGGATCAGCGCCCCCTCCAGCTCGCGGATATTGGAGGTGATCTGCTGTCCGATGAACGCGGTCACCGCATCGGGGACGTCAATCCCGGCCTCCCCCGCCTTTTTGCGCAGGATGGCGATCCGCGTCTCAAGGTCCGGCGGCTGGATGTCCGTCACGAGCCCCCACTCGAACCGCGACACCAGCCGCTCCTCGAGGCCGGCGATCTCCTTGGGGGAGCGGTCGCTGGACACGACGATCTGCTTGTGGGCGTCGTAGAGCGTGTTGAAGGTGTGGAAGAACTCCTCCTGAGTGGCTTCTTTCTCCGCGATGAAGTGGACGTCGTCGACGAGGAGGACGTCGACGGTCCGGTAGCGGGCGCGGAACCGCGTGGTCGTCTTGGTCTGGATCGCCGCGATGAGCTCGTTCGTGAACCGCTCGCTGGAGATGTACACGATGCGGCGGGAGCCCCAGCGCTGCCGGATGGCCTGGCCGATGGCCTGCATGAGGTGGGTCTTCCCCAGGCCCACCCCGCCGTAGATGAAAAGCGGGTTGTAGGCTTTGGCGGGCGACTCCGCGACGGCGAGCGACGCCGCGTGCGCGAACCGGTTGCTGGGGCCGACGACGAACCGGTCGAACGTGAACTTCGAGTTGAGCCCGTGCTCTTGGGTCGGCTCGGGGAGCTCCTCGGCGCGCCCGATTGGCGGCCGCTCCGCCGAGGCCGCGGGCCGTGGGATGGGGGGCGCGACGCCGAGCGCCGCGGTCACGACGAGCTGCAGCTCGCGGCCTCCCATGAGCGGCCGCAGCGCCTCCGCATAGTGCGCGGCGACCCAGTCACGAAAGAACGGATTCGGGGCCTCCAGCACCACGGCGCGCTCGCTCACGGACGAGACGGCCAGCGGGTCAAGCCATCGGCTGACCACTTCAGACCCCAACCGGCCCTTCAGCGCTTCTCGAGCCAGGGCCCAATCAAAGGCGGGAGAGTTTTGCACAGTTTCCACACGTTTTACACAGGTCGAACGGGCAGGTAAGCGAATCGATTATAGCAAGCCGCCAGGGGCATCTCAAGCGATTTCTCCTTGATTGCTCCGCCGCGCGTCCGTATAATGGCCGAGACGCGATGAAAAAGCACCTGACGAACAAGTCCAACCTCAAACGGGCGAGGACGCACGGATTTCGCCAGCGCATGCGGTCGCTGGGAGGGCGCAGGACGCTCAGCCGTCGTCGACGGAAAGGACGCTGGCAACTCATCCCAGCCTGAAGCGGACCGAGGCATTCGCCGCGGTCTATCGACGGGGACGGTGGGCCAGGGGGCTGTCGCTGTCGGTCGGCGCGTTGCCCAACGATGGGCACGGGATCCGCGTGGGGCTGCGCACGCGCCGCGGACTGAAAGGGGCGGCGAGGCGCAATCGGCTCAAGCGGCAGCTCCGGGCGATCCTGTCGACGGACCGGTTTCAATTCCGGAACGGGCTGGATCTCGTCATCGTCATTCACCCGGTGCGGATCCCCACCGGCACCGCTTCCCTGGAACGAGAACTCCTCACCTTATGCACCCGCATCGGCGTGATCTCTTGAGTTCTGCGGCGCTGCTCACCATCGAACTCTATCGTAACATACTGTCGATCACTATGTTACATTCGTGCAGGTTTCTGCCGACCTGCTCGGAGTATGCCAGGGAAGCCATCCTCAGGCATGGGGCGATTCGCGGGGGGCGGCTCGCTGCGCGAAGGCTCCTTCGTTGCCATCCCCTGACTGGCGGCGGCGCCGATCCCGTGAGGTGATGGAAAAGCGCGTCTTGCTCGCCGCCCTGCTCTCAGCCGTGTTCCTGGCCTCGTACGCCAAGGCGCTCAGCGTCTGGTATCCGGCCATCCGGTCAGGCTCTTCGGCGCCGCGCGAGACGCCCCAGCTCCCAGCCGTGTCCCCTCCCGCCCTGCAGGCCGCAGAGCCGGCGGTCTATCCACTCGAAGAAGAAGAGACCGTGTCGATCCAATCGTCCGATCTTGCGGTGGCGATCGGGACATCGAGCGGCGCGATCCGGAGCGTCACGCTCAAACGATTCCTTGACGAAACCAGGCGCCAACCGCTTCAGATCGGAGGCAACCTCGAGCTCCTGCACCTTCAGTTTGGGCAGGGACGAAACGGATGGCGCCTTCTCAACCGTTCTGATGGCAGCGCCACGTTCGAAGTGAGCTCAAATGGAAACAATTACCATATTACATACTCGATAAATGCACAGAACCCCATTGTTGAAATAGTATTAACAAGTCTTCAAAATAATGGTAAATCAACAGAATATCTTGCGCTAACATCGACGTGGTTGCGAGAGGATAAGCTTAACGGGCGACGAAATCCGCTTGAACTCATTGTACTAGAAGATGTTAAAAATCATAAGCGAACATACAGACGATACTATGGGCCAATTAAGCAAGAAAAAATTGTTCCACGTGGAACATTTCTCCTGTCGCTGGCCGAGCGGTATTTTTGTCAATCGATAAAATCTGAGCTGACTCTTGGCGAAGTGACCCTGCTACCCTCCCCTGAAGGCACAGCCGCCGCAGAGATGCGGATTTCTCTGGACCAGCTTCAGGGGGGAGCCTCTCTGGCCATCGCCAACGCGTACTTCGGGGCCAGAGACTACTTTGAACTACAGAAGGCTGGCTTCAGTGCCGCGTTTCCAATCGGCGCGCTGGGTCAGATTGGGCTCATCTTGCTTGCGGCCCTCAGCTTCATTGCGGGGATCACCAGGAGCTACGGGGTGGCGATTATCCTGTTTTCCATTGCCATTACCTCAGCCATGGCGCCGTTTACGGTGTTGAGCTTCAAATCGATGAAGAAGATGCAGGAGCTCAAGCCGGAGATCGACCGCCTGATGGCCCAGCATAAAGGCGATCAGGTGAAAGCGAACAAGGAGGTTTTTGAGCTGTATAAGCGGCATCGCATCAGCCCGCTCAGCGGATGCCTTCCGATGCTGTTACAGATGCCAATTTTCATTGCCATGTTTCAGGCCATCTCGCACTATGTCGAGCTCAGAGGGCGGTCATTTCTGTGGATCAAAGATCTCTCGCTCCCAGACCGCCTCGCTCAACTGCCGTTTTCTCTCCCGTTGTTCGGCAATGAATTCAACGCCCTCCCGCTGATCATGGCCGCTGTCATGTATGTCCAAACCCGCTTATCACAAGGGAAAACTGGACAGGACCAAAGCAACCCAACCATGAAGATGATGTCTGGCCCGACCATGTCGGTCGTGTTCGGCATCATGTTCTACCAGTTTCCGTCAGGACTGGTGCTCTACTGGCTTGTCAACAGCGTGACGTCGTTGTTCTGGTATCGGCTCGCCAGGTGAGCGCACAACTTGTCTACAGCTGTGCGTAACCGATCAGGGGACATTGAGACACTACCGAAAATGGCTTGAGTTCGCGGCAATTCTCGGTACAATGAGGGAGCAGATGTTCCACGTGGAACATTCCCAGTCAGGCATCCGGTGATGGCCAGGGCCATCGCCGTCTGCAATCAGAAGGGCGGCGTCGGGAAATCGACGACGGCGGTCAATGTCGGATCGTATCTGGCTCTCTCGGGACGAGCAACGCTGCTCATCGACCTGGACCCCCAAGGCAACGCCACGACCGCGTGCGGCATCCAACGGAGCAGCCTTGACCGGGATGTGTACGAAGTGCTTGTGAACGGCCTGCCAGCGTCAGACGCGATCCTGAAAACCCCGATTGAACAGCTGGACCTGATGCCGGCCAGCCTCGACCTCGCCGGCGCCGAGCCCCACCTGGCTTCAGTCGAGGGGCGGGAACAGCTCCTGAGGCGCATCTGCGAACCGCTGAAGCCCTTGTACGACTTCATCCTGTTCGACTGCCCGCCATCGCTTGGGTTGCTGACGGTGAACGCGCTCGTGGCCGCCGACAGCACGCTGATCCCGGTCCAATGCGAGTACCTCGCGCTTGAGGGGCTGAACTCGCTCATGCGTGCTGTCACCCTCATCAAGCAGGCGCTCAACCCTTCGCTGCGCGTCGGAGGCATTGTCCTCACGATGACCGACTTCCGTGCGAACCTCGCCAAGGAGGTGGCTGGGGAAGTGAAGCGGTATTTCAAGGATCTCGTGTTTGACACGTCGATCCCGCGCAACATCCGCCTAGCAGAAGCCCCAAGTTTCGGCAAGCCGATTTGCCTGTATGATCCGCACTCGACTGGTGCATTATCATATCAGCTTCTTACACAAGAGGTTATAGAAAAGGAAGTGGATGGATGACGACGAAGCGGCTTGGAAAAGGGCTGGCTGACATCATCAGCGGAACGGTGCCGCAGGGGGCGCCGAACTTCGTGGCGCTGCGGGTGGACCAGATCCGTCAGGGACGGTTCCAGCCCAGGGCCGCCATCAGCGAGGCGGCGCTGGAGGAGCTGAAGACGTCGATCAGGCGGTCAGGGATCATCGCGCCGGTCATCGTCAGGCCGGTGGCGCATGGGACGTACGAGCTGGTGGCGGGGGAGCGGCGCTTCCGAGCCGCGCAGGCGCTGGGGCTGCCGCAGGTTCCCGCGATCATCAAGCCGCTGTCCGACAAAGAGGCGCTGGAGCTCTCGCTCGTCGAGAACGTGCAGCGGGAGGACCTGAATCCCATGGAAGAGGCGCGGGGCTACGCCCGGCTGCTGGACGAATTCGGGTACACGCAGGAAGCCGTCGCCGCGGCCATCGGGAAAGACCGGGCGACCGTCGCGAACCTCCTTCGGCTGCTGGCGCTCCCCGACGACATCCAGCAGGGGCTGCGCGACGGGGCGATCACCCTGGGACACGCGAAGGCCATCCTCAGCGCCGACGGACGGCCCAAGCAGCTGGAACTGTATCGGCTGGTGCGCCGCCGCGACCTGACGGTCCGTCAGACCGAGGCGCTGGCCGGGGCGCTGACGCCGGCCCGCCGACGGCAGGCGCACCGGGCCGACCCGCAGCTCAAGAGCCTGGAGGACGAGCTGCGCCGGGCGCTGGGCACGAAAGTCAGCCTGGTGGCGCGCGCGAAGGGCGGGCGGATCATCATCGACTACTTCTCGTCGGAAGATCTCGCGCGGATCGCGCAATTGCTGGGCATCGGCGACGGATCCGCCGCGCCGCGGGATGCACATGGCAGCGGGCCGCGCGGCTGAGCCTGGGGGACGCCTCGGCGGCGCCGCCCGTTCGACTCCGCTCAGGGCGGCGTCCCGAGCGCAGTTGAGGGACGCCGCGGGTGGGCTTGAGCAGGCGACGCTGGTCCTCGTCAAGCCGGACGCGATCCGGCGGGGGCTGGTGGGGGCTGCGCTCTCGCGCCTCGAGCCGCTGGGACTCTCGATCATCGGCGCCAAGGTGATGCCGGTGAGCCAGGAGCTGGCCGAGACGCACTACCGGCACATCCGGAACAAGCCGTTTTTCCGCAGCACGGTCGCCCATCTTCGAGGCGAGCTGCACGGCGTGCCCTACGTCCTGGCGTTTGTTTTCTGGGGCCGCGACGCGGTGGCCAGGGTCCGGGAGGCCACCGGCGCGACCAATCCGGAGCAAGCCGACCCGATGTCCATCAGAGGGGCGCTTGGCCGCAACACGGCGGATGGCTGCATGGAGAACGTCCTGCACACCTCCTCCGACCTCGCCGATGCGGAGCGCGAGATCACCCTGTGGTTCAAGCCGCACGAGCTATTGGCGCCGCCCGCGCCTGCGGCCCCCCGATGACCGCGCGCCCTCCGCAGCTCCACAGCATGACCGGCTACGGCCGCGCCACGCGGCAGACGCCCTTCGGCAGCGTGACCGTGGAGTTGCGCAGCACGAACCACCGGTATCTGGAGGTGGAGCAGCGGCTGCCCAACGGGCTGACCTCGTTGCAGGGTCGGCTGGCCGAGCTGCTGCGGCGCGGCATCCGTCGAGGGCGCCTCGAGGTGTCCGTCGCCGTGCACGCGGCCCGCTCAGACGAGCGGCGGGTGACGGTTGATGAGGCGCTGCTCAAGCGGTACCATGACGCACTCCGTGCGGCGCAGCGGCGGCTCGGCTTCAAGGGGCCGGTGACCCTTGACCATCTCCTGGCGCTGCCGCAGGCGCTGACCATCTCCGAGGAGCGCGTCCCCGCCGAGCGGCTGCAGGAGCCCATCCTGGTGACTGCGCAGGCGGCGCTGCAGGAGCTGGTCCGCTCGCGCCGGCGCGAGGGAAGCCGGCTCGTCCGCGACGTGCGCAATCAGCTGCGGGCGATCGAACGCCACATGCGCGCGGTGAGACGCCGGCTGCCCGCGGCCCTGGCGGCGCAGCGCCGGCGGCTGCGGCAGCGCCTGCGGGAGCTGGCGGGCCCCGGCTCGGCCCTCTCCCTCTCGCAGCTCGAGCAGGCGGCCGCCATCGCCAAAGAGGCGGACATCCATGAGGAGCTCGTGCGCCTGGAGAGCCACGTCGCGTACATGCACCAGACGCTCTCCGGCGATTCGCTCGTCGGCAAACGGCTGGATTTCATCGCGCAGGAGCTTACGCGCGAGGCGAACACGATGGGGGCCAAGGTGAACGACGCGCGGGCCGCCCAGCACGTGGTCGACCTCAAGGGCTGCATCGAGAAGATCCGCGAGCAGGTGCAGAACCT
>JAHFGZ010000005.1:24407-26671 GCA_023247155.1 Candidatus Omnitrophota bacterium | reverse complement strand
CGCCCATCAAGCGGCTGCGCGAGGCCGCCGGGAGGCACCAGAAGCTCATCGACGCGACGAATGGGCGGCGGACGCGGACCGTCATCGTCACCGATTCCGATCACGTGGTCCTCTCCAGCTTGCAGCCGGCGACCGTCGCGGAGCGGCTGGCGGCGCTGAAGGCCGGCCTCGACCGGCGGGACCGTCCGAGCGGAGCCGAGGCGTGATCCCGCGCCCTGGCACGGCTCCGCCGCTGGCGGAGCCGTGTGCCGACAAGAGCCGTGTCGCTGCGATGGCACACCAGCCGTTCCATCGAGCGGCCGGAGCATCAACGGGAACGGCTGGGTGCCAGGGCGTGGGATGAGCCGCGGCCGGATGCGGTCGAGGCGGCCGGGGCGCGCGTTCGTGCTCTCCAGCCCGTCGGGAGGCGGCAAGACCACGGTGGTGCAGCGGCTGCGGCGGGCGCTCCCGACGCTGGCGCGCTCCGTGTCGGTGACGACGAGGGCGCCGCGGCCCGGCGAGCGACGGGGGCGCGAGTACCGCTTCGTGTCCCCCGCGGCGTTCCACCGGCTGCGGCGCGCGGGAGCGCTCCTCGAGCAGGCGCGTGTCCATGACGCCTGGTACGGGACGCCGCGGCGTCCGCTGCTGCAGGCGCTGGCCAGGGGCCGGGACGCGGTGCTGAGCATCGACGTGCAGGGCGCCCGACAGGTGCGCCGCGCGCTGGGAACACGGGCGGTGCTGATTTTCCTCGTGCCGCCCTCGATGGCCAGCCTCCGGCAGCGGCTGGTGCGGCGGCGCACCGACTCGCCGGCGGCGATCCGGCGGCGGCTGGCGCAGGCGCGGCGGGAGCTGGCCTGCGCGGCCTGGTACGACTATCGGGTGGTGAACGACCGACTGGCGCGCGCGGTGCGCGACGTGGCAGCCATCATTCAACGAAAGGGGTAGCCGGTCCATGGCGCAGGTGCCGATCGAAGAGCTGCTCAGGCGGTGCGGCAGCGTCTACAAGCTGGTGATCCTGGCGGCGAAGCGGGCCAAGGAGCTCGCCGCGGGCTCCCCGCCGCTTGTGGAGATGCCGCACCGGAAGGCGACCTCGATTGCGCTGGAGGAAATCCTCCAGGGCAAAGTCTTGTACAAGCCGGCGGAAGAGCCGGAGCCGCGCGCAGGGAAGAAGGGTCGTGGAGCGAAAGCCAAAGACGAGAAGAGGAAAAAGGCGGCCTAAATGACCAACGCACCGGAAGTCGTGCTGGGCATCACGGGTTCCATTGGCGCCTACAGGGCGGGGGATCTCGTCCGGCAGCTGAAGGACGCGGGGTTTGCCGTCACGTGCGTGCTGACGCCGCGGGCGACCAAATTCATCGCGCCGCTCACGCTCCAGGCGCTCTCGGAACGGCGGGCCCACACGGACCTCTTCGACCTGGAGAGCACGCAGATCGTCCACACGACGCTGGCGGACCACGCGAAGCTCGTCCTGGTGGCGCCGGCGACGGCGAACGTCATCGGCAAGTACGCCAACGGCCTCGCGGACGACCTGCTCTCCTGCATCCTGCTTGCGACGCGGGCCAAGATCCTCTTCGCGCCGGCCATGAACGTCCACATGTGGCAGCACCCCGCGGTCCAACGGAATGTCACGACGCTGAAGCGCCTCGGGGTGCGCTTCGTCGGGCCCGACGTCGGGAAGCTCGCCTGCGGGTACGAGGCGATCGGGCACCTGGCGGAGCCCGAGGAGATCGTGGCGACGGTGAAACAGCTAGTCCCCGTCACCGGCGTGTCGGCCTCGGCCCTGGGCGCCCCGGCGCCCTCCAGGCCCCGTCCGGCGGCCCCGGCGCGGCGCAAGCCCGCGCGAAGCCGCAAACCAGCCAAACGGAGACGATAGTCCCGGGGGCACTTCCCTGTTTCGCCACCGGCAACCGCCAGCGAAAGAGGGAAGCGTCCCCGCATTGAACCCCGCATTGACATGCGCCTCCTGATCAGCGCTGGCCCGACCCGAGAGCCGATCGACCCGGTGCGGTTCCTCTCGAACCGCTCGACGGGCTATATGGGCTCGCGGCTCGCCGTCGAGGCGCTGGCGCGCGGCCATCGCGTCACCGTGGTCAGCGGCCCGGGCACGGAGCCGATGCCGATGGGCGCGCGCGTCGTGGCGGTGCGCGACGCGCGGGAGATGGAGGCGGCGATGCGCCGGCTGGCCGGGAGCGCCGACGCGGTCATCATGGCGGCGGCGGTGTCGGATTTCCGGATGAGCCGCCCCCGGGCAGCCAAGCTGCGGCGGCACGCCCGGCTCACCCTCC
>JAHFGZ010000005.1:20584-24307 GCA_023247155.1 Candidatus Omnitrophota bacterium | reverse complement strand
CGCCGGCCGTGCAGCCCCTGGGGACCCTCCCGAAGGCCCAGGTCGCGCGCGTGCTCCTTGACAAAGTGGAGGAGCTTTGGTACGGTCAACGCAGGCCACGGAAGGCGGACCATGCTGCGAAAACCTGAACGGGCATCCGGCTTTACGCTGATTGAGCTGCTCGTCGTCATCGCCATCATCGGGATCCTCATCGGGTTCCTGGCGCCCGGCGCGATGAAGCTGCGGGAGAAGGCGCGGCGCTCCAAATGTCAGAACAATTTGAAGCAGATCTACTACGCGATTTCCGCGTACCGGGACGACCATAACGAGCAGTACCCGCCCTCGCTGGACGAGCTGTACGACGCCTACCTCGACGACCTGGAGGTCTTCAAATGCCCGTCCTCCGCCAGCCCGGTGCCCTCCGCGCCATCGGGAGGCGACTATGAGTACAACGCGGGGCTCTCGCCGGCCAGCCGCTCTACCGAGGCGCTCGCGGAGGATAAAGACGGGAATCACCCGGACGGCGTCAACATCCTGCGCGTCGGCGGGCAGGTCGATTTCCAGTCCGACGGCGCGTTTTGACCGCCCGCCCCGCGTCGTCGATGTCGCTCGCGTTCCCCGCTTTCCCCATCGTTCATCGGCGCGGTAGCCCACGCCCCACAGGGCGTGGCGGGTCCGCCTCCCGTTTGTGGCGTCTGGCGGAAAGTGGTAAGGCGAGGGTCTGTACCTCGACTTCGCTCGGTATCCCGAGCGAGCCAAGCATCATGGCGGCGTAGCCAAGTGGTAAGGCGGAGGTCTGCAAAACCTCTATACGCCGGTTCGATTCCGGCCGCCGCCTCCATGCATCGGTTCTCCGCCATATCGTGAAAGCGAGGGGCGGATCCGCCTACAGGTTTTCCGAGATGGCGGAGATTCCGATCCGCGCCTCCAAACTTGTCGGCGGCATGAGCGACGCCGGGGTGGCGCAACTGGCGAGACGCGGGAGACTTAAAATCTCCTGCCCGAGAGGGCATGTGGGTTCGACTCCCACCCCCGGCATCTCCGGACACGACACAGGCACTCGGGCGATTAGCTCAGTTGGTTAGAGCGCTTCCTCGACATGGAAGAGGCCAGAGGTTCGAGTCCTCTATCGCCCATTTTCGAAAACGTGCCAGGCACTTCTTAAACATGGGACACGCCGGTAAAAGCGAAGAGCTCAAATCGAAGGATCCGCTGTATGCGCTGCGGCATAGCGCTGCTCATGTCATGGCGCAAGCCGTCAGGCGGCTCTACCCGGAGACGAAGCTGGCCATCGGGCCGCCCATCGAGGACGGCTTCTACTACGACCTCGAGGTCCCGGTGAAGCTGACCGATGAGGACCTCTCGAAGATCGAGGCCGAAATGGCCCAGATCATCAAGGAGAGCCATCCCTTCCGGCAGTCGTTCATGGCAAAGGCGGAGGCGGTGAAATTCTTCACGGACCGGGACGAGCGGTTCAAGCTCGAGATCATCCACGGCATCCCCGGCGACCGGGTCTCGCTCTACACCGACGGGGAGTTCGTGGACCTGTGCGAGGGCCCCCATCTCCCGTCCACCGGCGAGCTGAAAGCGGTGAAGCTGCTCAGCGTGGCCGGCGCGTACTGGCGCGGGGACGAGCGCCAGCCGCAGCTCCAGCGCATCTACGGCACCGCCTACCGCACCGCCGCGGAGCTGGACGCCCACCTGAAGCGGCTGGAAGAAGCCAGGCGCCGCGACCATCGGCGCCTGGGCGTGGAGCTGGGGCTGTTCAGCTTCGAGGAGCTCGCCGGGCCCGGGGTCGTGTTCTACCACCCGCGGGGGGCGCTGGTGCGGTCGCTCATCGAGGACGAGGTCAAGCGGCGCCACATGAGCCGCGGGTACGAGCTGGTGGCCACCCCGCACCTCTTCCGCACCGACCTCTGGAAGCAGTCCGGGCATCTTGAGTACTACAAGGACGCCATGTTCCTCTTCGAGGCGGAGGGACAGGCCCTCGGGCTCAAGCCCATGAACTGCCCGGGGCACATCCTGATCTACCGCGCGAAACGCCGCAGCTACCGCGAGCTGCCGATCCGCCTCTTCGAGTTCGGGACGGTCTACCGGAACGAGAAGTCCGGCGTCCTCCACGGCCTCCTGCGCGTGCGCGGGTTCACCCAGGACGACGCGCACATCTTCCTGCGGGAGGACCAGCTCGTGCAGGAGATCGGCGAGATCCTGGACTTCGCGTTCGAGGTGATGCGGGCGTTCGGGTTCACCGAGTACGCGCTTGAGCTCTCGACGCGGCCGGCGCAGTTCATCGGCGACCCGGCCTCGTGGGCGCACGCGGAGGACGCCCTCCGCCAGGCGCTGGCCGCGCGGGGCCTCGCGTTCGACGTGCACGAGGGCGAAGGGGCCTTCTACGGGCCGAAGATCGACCTGAAGATCCGCGACGCGCTCGGGCGCAGCTGGCAGTGCGGGACGGTCCAGTGCGACTTCGCCCTGCCGGAGCGGTTCGACCTCACGTACGCCGCCGCCGACGGCAAGCCGCACCGGACGGTCATGGTCCACCGCGCGCTGCTCGGGAGCTTCGAGCGGTTCCTGGGGATGCTCATCGAGCACTACGCGGGCGCCTTTCCGGTGTGGCTGGCGCCGGTCCAGGTCGTCGTGGTCCCCATCACCGACCAGCAGCTCGCGTACGCGCAGCAGGCGGCGGAGACCCTGCGCGGGCGGGGGCTGCGCGTGGAGCTCGATGCGCGCAACGAGAAGATGCAGGCGAAAATCCGCGATGCCCAGGTGCAGCAGGTGCCGTATATGGCGGTCGTCGGGGGACGGGAGGCCCAGGCAGGCACCGTGGCGGTGCGCCATCGTCGAGAGGGCGACCTCGGCGCGATGGGCCTCGAGGCGTTCGCCGACCGGGTGAGCCGGGAGCAGGCCAGCCGTCAACCTTGAGGAGGGTGGAGCGTGAGACAGCTGCGGGTGAACGAGCGCATTCGCGCAAACCAGGTGCGGGTGATCGGGGCGGACGGCGCCCAACTGGGCGTCATGGCTCCCGCCGAGGCGTTGCGGCTGGCCCGGGAGGGCGGGCTGGATCTGGTGGAGGTGGCGCCGCAGACCGCCCCCCCGGTCTGCCGCATCCTGGATTTCAACAAGTTCCGGTATGACGAGCAGCGGCGTGAGCGCGAGGCGAAGAAGAAGCACCACATCGCGAAGCTGAAGGAAGTGAAGTTCAAGCCGCACATCGAAACCCACGACTACCAGGTGAAGCTGGAGATGCTCCGGCGGTTCCTGCTGCGGGGCGACCAGGCGAAGGTCACCATGGTCTACCGCGGGCGCGAGCTGGCCCACACCGAGGTCGGCAGGCGCATCCTGGACCGGCTGGTCGAAGACCTCAAGCCGATCAGCAAGGTCGAGCGCACCCCGATGCTGGACGGGCGGTTCATGACGATGGTCTTCGGCCCGGACCGGGACAAGATCAAGCGGCTGGAGCGGCAGCAAGCCAGCCGCCAGCGCGCGCCGGCCGAACGCGCGTCCCAGCCGGCGCTCGGCGGGACCACGGAGCCTGCCTGACGATGCCGAAGCTGAAAACGGTGAAGGGGGTCAGGGACCGGGTGAAGGTGACGGGGACCGGCAAGCTGCGCCGGTTTCGGGCCGGCCGGCGACACCTGCTGACCGGGCGGCGCGCCAAACTCACACGGCACATGCGCCGGCCGAGACTCGTGTCTCCCACCGAAGCGAAGAAGATCAAGGCGCTGCTGCCATACACCTGAGGAG
>JAHFGZ010000005.1:0-20484 GCA_023247155.1 Candidatus Omnitrophota bacterium | reverse complement strand
GACTATCGAAGGGGAGGGAATAGATGGCAAAAGTGAAATGGGCCGTGGCGTCCCGCCGACGGCGCAAACGGCTGCTTCGGCAGGCCAAAGGCTACCGGGGGGCGCGCCGGCTCCACCTGCGCAAGGCCAAGGAGACCCTGATGCGGGCCAAGGCCTACCGGACGCGCGACCGGAAGGTGAAGAAGCGGGAGTTCCGGAGCCTCTGGGTCATCCGGCTCAACGCGGCGGCCCGCGCGCGCGGCCTGACCTACAGCCGGCTCATCGCGGCGTTCCGGCAGGCCAACATCCAGCTCAACCGCCAGCAGCTCGCGGAGCTGGCGGTCACGGATCAACCTGCGTTTGACCAGCTCGTGTCGCAAGTCACGGTAACCTAGGCGGCGATAGTCCCGGGGACACTTCCCGGTTTCGCTTTCGGTGAGCCACCGGCGAAAGCGGGAAGCGTCCTCCTCATTTGAATGGACGATCGGACCATCGATTTCTCCCAGCAGCGCAAGGCCCGCGTCACCGTCTTGGACCGCGGCAGCCTCCACCGCGTCCTCAACACCCCGCAGCTCTTCGCCATCGGGTTCGGGGACGTCGGCTCGTCCATCTACTATGCCTTGGGGGTCACCACCCTCTACGCCCTCGGCGCAGCCCCGCTCGCACTCGCGCTGGCCGGCATCGTCTTCTTCTGCACCGTCCTGACGTACGCCGAGCTCTCCACGGCGATGCCGGAATCCGGGGGCTCCTGCAGCTTCGCCCGGCACGCGTTCAACGACCTCATCTCCTTCATCGCGGGCTGGGCGCTCCTCCTCGACTACATCGTGACGATCGCCATTTCCGCGTATTCGATCGGGCCGTATTTGAGCAACCTCTTTCCCAGCGTGATGGGGGCGATCGGCAATGTGCCGTTCACGCTCCTGATGCTCGCCGTCCTGCTCGGTTTAAATGTGATCGGGATCAAGGAATCGACGCGCGTCTCATTGCTGTTAGCCATCTTTGGCGTGGCGACCCAGCTGGTCATCATTACGATCGGGCTCGTGCTGCTGATGCAGCTTGCTCAGCCGCAGGCGTTTTTCGCCCACCTGCAGCAACTCTGGCTTCATCTGCAGATCGGGCTGCCGGATAACGCGTGGTCCCCCACCTGGCCGCAGTTCTGGAAGGGGGTCGGGATGGCGATGGTGGCCTACATCGGCATCGAATCCATCTCGCAGCTCGCCGGGGAGGCGCGCCATCCGAACCGGACCATTCCACAGGCTATGATCGCCACGATGGTGACGTTGTTCGTGCTATATTTCGGGACCTCCAGTATTGCGCTCAGCGCCATGAGTCCGCAAGAACTGACGACCGTCTACCTCGAAGATCCCCTGGCTGGGATTGCCGCATCCATGCCGTTCGGGCGCGAGTACCTGACTCCGTGGGTGGGGCTGCTGGGGGCGACGATCCTGTTCGTTGCGGCCAACGCGGGCTTGATCGGGGCCTCACGGCTGACGTTCTCGATGAGCGAGCACTTCACCCTACCGCGCTTCTTCTACCGGCTCCACCCCCGCTTCAAAACGCCGTACGTGTCGTTGATCACCTTCACCTGCATCGCCGGAGCCATCGTGACCGTCGCGAGGAACCTCACGCACATCGCCGAGCTGTACAACTTCGGCGCCATGCTGTCGTTCGCCCTCGCCCACCTGTCGCTCTTAGGATTGCGGGTGCGCCAGCCCGGCCTGGCCCGGCCGTTCAAGGTTGGAGGGAACATCGTCTTCGGCGACATCGAGTTGCCGGTCACCACGATCATCGGGCTCGTGGGGACGGTGGCGGTGTGGGTGGACGTCATCCTGACCAAACCGGCCGGGCGCAACCTGGGGTTTCTGTGGATGGGGGTCGGCCTGGTGTCCTACCTCTGGTACCGCCGGCAGCAGCAACTGCCGGCCGCGGCCCGCGTGGAGATCGAGCGACTGCAGATGCCGGGCTACCAGCCGGTCAGCGTCAAGAGGATCCTCGTCCCAACGAGGGGGGCGCACACGAATGACATGGTCCAGTTCGCGGCCAAGCTCGCCAAGGCGCACGGGGCGGACGTGACCGCGCTGCACGTCATCGAGATCCCCCCGTCGCTGCCGCTGGATACGTTCTTCCCCGAGAAGCTGGCGCTGGCGGACTCCATCATGGAGCAGGTGCAGGCGATTGGGCGCGAGTACGAGATCCCCATCGACGCGCAGGTGAAGCAGTCGCGGTTCGCCGGGGAGACCATCGTCGAGATGGCCAAGGACGGCGCCTATGACCTGATCCTCCTCGGGGCCAGGCCCCAGGCGCTCTCGACGGCCCCGGGCCGCACGACGTTCGGGACGACGGTGGAGCACGTCGTGAAGAGCGCGCCCTGCCGCGTCTGGGTGTTGACCGGCAAGGGCGAGCCGGCTCCGCCCCCCAGATGACCGTAGCCCAGGAGCTCGACCAGCTGCTCGCCGAGGCGCTCGCGGCGCTCGCGCAGGCCCGCTCCGCCGCGGAGCTGGAGCAGCTCCGGGTGAGGTTCCTCGGCCGCAAGAGCCGGCTGGCCGAGGTCATGAAGACGCTCCCCGCGCTGCCGGCGGAGGAGCGGGCGGCGGTTGGCAAGCGGGGCAACCAGCTGAAAGCCGCGCTCGAAGCGCGTCTGGCGGCGGCTCGCGAGACCCTGGCCGCGGATACGGCGCGCGAACCGCTCGACGTGACGCTGCCGGGCGCCGCCATCCCCCAGGGATGGCTGCACCCCGTCACGCAGACGATCGAGGCGGTGCTCTCGCTCTTCATCCCGATGGGGTTCGAGGTGGTCGAAGGGCCGGAGCTGGAGCTGGAGCGCTACAATTTCGACGCGCTGAACATCCCGCGCGACCACCCCTCCCGGGAATCCTTCGACACGTTCTTCGTCGAGGCCTCTTCGCCGGAACCGAAGAAGGGTCGGCTGCTCCTGCGCAGCCACACCTCGCCGGTGCAGGTCCGCGTGATGGAGCGCCGCAAACCGCCGCTGCGCATCGTGGTGCCGGGCGTGGTGTACCGGCCTGACCCGCTGGACCCGAGCCACAGCTTCATGTTCCACCAGGTGGAAGGGCTCATGGTGGACGACCGGACCTCGTTCGCCGACCTCAAGGGGGCGCTGGACCTCTTTCTGAAAACGCTCTTCGGCCCGCGCACCAAGACGCGCTTTCGCCCGCACTTCTTCCCGTTCACCGAGCCGTCGGCCGAGGTCGATATCGCCTGCGCCTCCTGCGGCGGGCGGGGCTGCCCCACCTGCGGGAAGAAGGGGTGGCTGGAGATCATGGGCTGCGGCATGGTCCACCCGAACGTGTTCAAGGCGGTGGGCTACGATCCGCGCGCCGTGCAGGGCTTCGCGTTCGGCCTGGGGGTGGAGCGCATCGCGATGCTCCGCCACGGCATCACCGACATCCGGCTCTTCTTCGAGAACGACCTGCGCTTCCTGGAGCAGTGCTGAGTCATGCGCGTGCCGCTGGAGTGGCTCAAGGAGTACGTGGCGATCCGGCTTTCGCCGAAGGCGCTGGCTGAACGGCTGACGATGGCGGGGCTGGAGGTCGTGGCGGTCGAGACCGTGGACGGCCAGCCGGTCCTCGATCTGGACATCACCCCGAACCGGCCGGACTGCCTCTCCATCATCGGGATCGCGCGCGAGGTCGCGGTGCTCACCCGTCAACGCTTAACACTCCCAAAATTCGGAATTCGGAATTCGGAATTCGGAATGGGAAAACATTCCCAATTCCGCACTCCGCATTCCGCACTCCGCATTCGGATTGAGGATCGCACGGGATGCCGGCGGTACATCGGGCGGCTCCTCGAGGGCGTGCGGGTCGGACCGTCGCCGGCGTGGGTGCAGAAGCGGCTGCTCGCGTGCGGGGCGCGGCCGATCAACAGCATCGTTGACAGCACCAACTACGTGCTGCTGGAGCGCGGCCAGCCGCTCCACGCGTTTGATTTCGACCGGCTCGCGGAGGGGACCATCCTCGTGCGCCGCGCGCAAAGCGGCGAGCGGCTCACGACGCTGGACGGGACGGACCGCGCGCTCGCGCCCGAGCTCCTGGTGATCGCCGATGCCCGGCAGCCGGTGGCGGTGGCCGGGGTGATGGGCGGATTCGGCAGCGAGGTGACGCCCACGACGCAGCGGGTGCTCCTGGAGAGCGCGCACTTCGACCCGGTGACGGTGCGCCGAGGGGCGAGGAAGCTTGGGCTGTCGAGCGAGTCGTCCTACCGGTTTGAGCGGGGGGTGGATCCGCTAGGGGTCGAGGCCGCGTCCCGGCGCGCCGCATCGCTCATCCGCGAGCTGGCAGGCGGCGCCGAGACGGCGGTGCGGGACGCCGGCCGAGCACCGGAGCAGCGTGCGGTCATCGCGTTGGAGCCGCCACGTCTCTCCCGCTGGCTGGGGCTGCGCCTGGAGCCGACGACGATCCGGGCCACGCTGGCGCAGCTGGGCTGCCGCGTCGCTTCCTCGGAGGGTTCCGGGCCGTGGCGGGTGACGCCCCCGTCGTTCCGCCAGGATCTGACGCAGGCGGCGGACCTCTACGAAGAGCTGGCACGGGTGACCGGGTATGACCGCATCCCTTCAACGCTGCCGGTGAATCCCATCGCCAGCCCGCATGGGGATGGGGCTGGTGCGCATGAGCAGCTCCAGGCGCTCAAGCGGCGGTGCGCGGGCCTCGGCCTCACCGAGGCGATCACCTGGTCGCTCGTCTCCGAGGCGGAGCTTGCGCGCTGCGGCGCGGCGTCCTCCCAGGCGGTCCGCCTGGTCAACCCGCTCAGCCAAGACCACGCCTGCTTGCGTCCCTCGCTGCTCTCCGGGCTCCTGCACGCCGTGCGGCGGAATGCCACGCAGGGGACGGCCAACGTGCGCCTCTTCGAAGTCGGGAACGTCGTCACCCGGCAGGCCGGCGATGGCGGCGCGTGTGAGCAGCGCCGGCTTGGCCTGATCCTCACAGGGTGGTGGGCGCGCGACTGGCGCGGGGCGGGCCAGCGGTGCGACTTCTGGGTGCTCAAGGGGCTCCTCCAGGTCGTGCTGGGCCATCTGGGGGCTGGCGGCACGCGCTTCCTCGCCACGCAACTCCCGTGGGCCGAACCCGGCCAGGCCGCCGCCGTGCAAGGCGAGGGCGGGCCGCTCGGCGTCGCCGGGCAGGTGGCCGCTCGGATCGTGCAGGAGCTCGACATCGAGCAAGCGGTGTTTTATGCCGAGCTTGCGGTGGAGGACCTCCTGGCGGCCCAGCGGCCTCTGCCGCGCATCACGACGCCGACGGTCTTTCCGCCGGTGAAACGGGACCTCTCCGTGCTGGTCAGCACGGAGACCTCGTTTGAGACGGTGGACCGGCTCATCCGTGAGGCGGCAGGGCCGGCCGCCCACCGGGTCGAGCTCATCGACCGGTTTGCCAAAGGGGCGCAGGTCCCCCAGGGCCGCTACAGCCTGACCTTCTCCATCGACTACCGCGACCCCTCCCGCACCCTGACCGCCAACGAGGTGGACGCGCTCCACCAGCGCGTCGGCCAGGCGCTCGTCTCCCGCCTCGGCGCGACCCTCCGGTAGCGGTGGTGTCTCAATTTGACGGGTCCTGCCGCTGCGCGACCCCACGTCCGTCCTCCCCCCGCCGATGGCGGGGGTCCGGGCGGGCGTGGGGTTCGCTCCGCGTCACCCGTCAAATTGAGACACTACCTCGCTAACGCTTGACTTCTTCCCGCCCGGTGCTATGCTGAAGTCGCCCTGCGCCGTGCGTGAGGTTCCGGTCGACGTGAGCCAACATCACGTCATCGGGAATCCGGCTTCCGTTGGGACGGGCAGGCCCGGCACGTGTAGGGACGCCCAGCCCCCACCGGAGAGGATACCCACCTGCTCAGGATGGGTTCAGCGTAGACGGAGCCCACGGCGGCGCGGAGCATTATTGTCCCTCGTCGAGCACCACAGCGCCTGCCGCCGCCCTTCATGACATGGATCTCTTCGAGTCCCCCCAACTCGTCGCCGCGCCGCCTCAGCCGCTCGCCGCGCGGATGCGCCCCCGCCAGCTTTCGGAGTTCGTCGGTCAGGAGCACATCGTCGGGCCGGGGAAGCTCCTGCGCCGCGCCATCGAGGCGGACCGCATCACCTCGCTCATCCTCTACGGCCCTCCGGGCACCGGCAAGACGGCGCTCGCCCACATCATCGCGCAGGCCACGCGCGCCCACGTCGAGCAGCTCAACGCGACCGCCGCCGGCGTGGCGGAGCTGCGCGAGGTGATCGTCCGGGCCAAGGCGCGCGTCCAGGCCGACGGCCGACGGACGATCCTCTTCGTCGACGAGCTCCACCGCTTCAACAAGGCCCAGCAGGACGTCCTGATGCCCGATGTGGAGCGGGGCAACCCCAGCCTCATCGGCGCGACGACGTTCAACCCGTTCTTCGCCATCGTCCCGGCGCTCCTGTCGCGGTCGCTCGTCTGCGAGCTGAAAGCCCTGGCGGCGACCCAGATCCGCCTCCTGCTTGAGCGGGCGCTCCGCGACGCGGAACGGGGCCTCGGCGCCATGGCGATCCGCGCCGAGGACGCGGCGCTGGACCACCTGGCGACGGTGTGCGATGGGGACGCCCGGCGGGCGCTCAACGCCCTCGAGGTCGCCGCCCTGACCACCCCCCAGGGGCCGGACGGCGCCATCGTCCTGACGCTGGCGGTCGCCGAGGAGTCGATCCAGAAGAAGGCGGTCGTCTACGACAAGGACGGGGACGCGCACTACGACACGATCTCCGCCTTCATCAAGTCGATGCGCGGCTCCGACCCGCACGCGACGCTCTACTGGCTGGCGAAGATGCTCTACGCCGGCGAGGATCCGCGCTTCATCGCCCGGCGCCTCGTCATCTGCGCGGCGGAGGACGTCGGCAACGCCGACCCGCAGGCGCTGGTCGTGGCCACCGCCGCGATGCACGCCTCCGAGTTCGTCGGGCTGCCGGAGTGCCGCATCCCGCTCGCCCAGGCGGCGGTCTACGTCGCCTGCGCGCCGAAGTCCAACGCGGCCTACCTCGGCATCGAGCGGGCGATGAAGGACGTGGAGGAGGGCCGCACCCTGGAGGTCCCCGCGCACCTGCAGGACGCCAGCTACAAAGGGGCGAAGCAGCTGGGGCGGGGAGTCGGCTACCGCTATGCGCACGATGTCCCGGGCCACCACGTCAACCAGGAGTACGTGCCGACCTCCACGATCTACTACGAACCCACCGACCTCGGCTTCGAGAAGACTATTAAGGCATGGCTGAAGCAGCTCAAGCGACCCGAGGAAAAGGCACAATAGGACCCGGACCTAATTTTTTTGCGTCATTTAGATGACTAAAATAGTAATAATAGTGTGACATTTTAATTTTATTTATTGACAGGAATTGTCATGTATGGCATCCTTGTCAACACCAGAGGAGCCCGATGACCCAACTGATTGAGCCGCACGGGGGGCCGCTTGTCAACCGGATCGCGGAGGGGAAGGAGCGCGAGGGGCTGCTCGAGGCGGCCGGCCGCCTGCCCGCGGTGGAGCTGGACGCCTGGGCGCTTTCCGACGTCGAGATGCTCGCCATCGGCGGCTTCAGCCCGCTCGAGGGGTTCATGGCGCGCGCGGACTACGAGCGCGTGGTGCAGCGCCGCCGGCTGGCACGCGGCCTCGTGTGGACCCTGCCCGTGACGCTCGCCGTCAGCCGGGAGCAGGCCCAGGGGCTGCGGGGCGACGTGGCGCTCACCGCGCAGGGGCAGGTCGTCGCGGTGTTGCGCCTGGAGGAGGCCTACGTGCCCGACAAGGCGCTTGAGGCGCAGCAGGTCTTCGGCACGAGCGATGCCGCGCATCCCGGCGTGGCGCGGCTGCAGGCGACCGGCGAGGTGTATCTCGGCGGGCGGATCAGCGTGGTCAACCGACCGAAGGCGACGGCGTTCCTTCCGTACCGGCTCGACCCCAAGGACACGCGCCGGCTCTTCGCCGAGCGCGGCTGGCGGCGGGTCGTCGCCTTCCAGACGCGCAACCCCATCCACCGCGCCCACGAGTACCTGCAGAAGTGCGCCCTCGAGATGTGCGACGGGATGCTCCTCCATCCGATCGTCGGCGAGACGAAGGGCGACGACGTCCCGGCATCGGTGCGCATGAAGAGCTACGAGGCGTTGCTGGCGAACTATTATCCGAAGGACCGCGTCATCCTCGCGGTGAACCCGGCGTCCATGCGGTATGCGGGGCCGCGCGAGGCGATCTTCCACGCGCTCATCCGCAAGAACTACGGCTGCACCCATTTCATCGTCGGGCGCGACCACGCCGGGGTGGGGAAGTTCTACGGCACGTACGACGCCCAGCGCATCTTCGACGACTTCACGCCGGAGGAGATCGGCATCGCCCCCCTGTGCTTCGAGAACACCGCCTATTGCACTGTCTGCGGGGGCATGGTGTCCAGCAAGACCTGCCCGCATCCGGCCGAGCGGCACATCAGCCTCAGCGGCACGAAGGTCCGCGAGCTGCTGCAGGCCGGCACGCCCCCGCCGCCCGAGGTGTCGCGGCCCGAGGTCGCCGCCGTGCTCATCGAGGCGATGCGGCAGCCGGCGCGCCATGCAGGTTGAGCTCCGGCACGTCTTCAAGTCGTTTCCGCACAACGGGCACGTCGTTGACGTCCTGCACGATGTCTCGCTGACCGTGGCAGCCGGTGAGTTCGTGTGTCTCGTGGGGCCGACGGGGTGCGGCAAGAGCACAGTCATCCACCTCATGGCGGGGCTGGAGCGTCCGGACCGCGGCCAGGTCCTCGTGGACGGCACACCCGTCACCGGCCCGGATCCCAGCCGGTGTGTCGTGTTCCAGGACGCGGCGCTGTTCCCGTGGCTCACGGTCCTTGGCAACGTGGAGTTCGGGCTGCGCATGGCCGGCCTCGAGCGGGCCAAGCGCCGCGAGCGCGCGCTGGAGTACCTGCGGCTGGTCCACCTCTCGCGCTTCACGCGCGCCTACCCGCACCAGCTCTCCGGCGGCATGCGGCAGCGCGTGGCGATCGCCCGGGCGCTCGCGCTCCAGCCGGCCGTCCTCCTGATGGATGAGCCGTTCGCGGCGCTGGACGCGCAGACCCGGGCGGTGCTCCAGAACGAGCTGCTCGAAATCTGGGAGCTGGCGCGCCCGACCATCTTCTTCGTGACCCACAACGTCCGCGAGGCCACCGGGCTGGCGGACCGCGTGTACGTGGCCTCGTCGCGCCCCAGCCAGCTCCGCGACGTCGAGCGCATCAGCCTGCCCAGGCCTCGGCACGCCGAAGACCCGGTGCTGCTGGCGCACCAGCACCGGATTCTCGGCTTCCTGGGCGAGGAGATCGAAAAGGTGCTGCGGGAGGAGCTGGGGGAGACGGTGCACTTCCCGGAGGCGCAGCACGAGACGCCGCCGGAGCGGTCGCCGGGGATGCATATCTGATGCGGCTGCTGCCGAAGCGCGCGACGTTCCTGAGGCCGCTGCAGGCGGTCGCGTTCCTCCTCGGGCTATGGTGGCTGACGGCGGTCCTCGTCCCGTCGTGGCCGTCCCCGTGGCGGGTGGCCGCCATCCTCGGCGGCAGCCTGAGCGACCCAGCGTTTCAAACGGCCTTGGCCGGCAGCGCGCGCCGCATGGTCATCGGCTACGCGCTGGTCATGGTCGTCGGGATCGGGTTCGGCCTCCTCATCGGCCGCATTCCGCTCGTCGACCAGGTGCTGGGCAGCTTCGCCGTGGCGGTGCACGCCATCCCGGGAGCGGCGTGGGTGCCGCTGGCCATCCTCTGGTTCGGCATGACGGAGCGGGCGGTGGTGTTCACCATCCTGCTCGGAGCGGCCGGGATTGTGATGGTCGAAACCGATGCCGGGATCCGGGAGGTGCCGCCGCTCATCCGCCGGGCGGCGCAGACCCTCGGCGCGCGCGGTGTGCGGTACTTCTGGTTCGTCGTCGTGCCCGCCGCGACCCCGAAGGTCGTCAACGGGCTGCGCCTGGCGTGGGCGTTCGGGTGGCGCGCGCTGATGGCCGGTGAGCTGCTGACGTCGGTGAGCGGCCTCGGGCAGCGGCTGAACGCGGTGGCGAAGACCGGGGCGCTGGATCAGCTCTTGGCCTTCATGCTCCTCATCGCGCTCATCGGGGTGGCCGTCGACGGGCTCATCTTCAAGCGGCTCGAGCATGCGGTGCGGGTGCGGTGGGGGCTCGCGTAATGCTGCGCCTCTCACAGGAACTCTCCGAGCAAGTCATCGCGCACTGTCGCCATTGCTATCCGAAAGAGGCGTGCGGGTATCTGGCCGGGCGCGCCGAGGGCGCAGCGGAGCAGGCCTACCCGATGACCAACGCGGAGGACAGCCCGATCGGCTACCGCATGGACCCGAAGGAGCAGCTCCAGGCGGAGACGCTGATGCGTCAGCGCGGCCAGCGGATGGCGGGGATCTACCACTCGCACACCGCCAGCGACGCGTACCCGTCGTCCGTCGATGTCAGCCTGGCCATCTCGCCGGATGTCTCGTACGTGCTGGTGTCGTTGAAGGACCTGGCGCGTCCGGTGCTCCGCAGCTTCCGGATCGACGGGCCGCAGATCACCGAGGAGCCAGTCACGGTCGCTGAAAGTTGAAGCGGGAACGTGCCTGGCACTTTATAATGGGGGCTTCGCCGCATGCGACCGTGGATGTGCGGGACATGCTCTGCGCGCAGGCGCTCGCGACGGTCGCGCGGGCGCTGGCGCCGCTGCGGGCGGGGGACGCGGTCGAGGTCCGCTGCAACGCCGAGGACGTTCAGCGCGACCTCCTCATCTTTGCGAAGGACCGCGGCCACGCCGTGCGGGTGACGGGCCAGGCCGTCCTGCGCATTGAGAAAGGTTGACCATGGCGAACGCCGTCAGACAGCAGAAAGTCGCCGGGACCATCCTCGAGCTCATCGGCAACACCCCGATGGTGCGGCTGCACCGGATGGTGGAGCCGCGGCAGGCGGCCGTCCTCGCCAAGCTCGAATCGTTCAACCCGGGCGGCAGCGTGAAGGACCGCATCTGCCTTTCGATGCTCGAGGACGCCGAGGCGCGCAACCTCCTGCGGCCGGGCTCGACCATCGTGGAGCCGACGAGCGGCAACACGGGGATCGGCCTGGCGATGATCTGCGCCGCCAAGGGGTACCAGATCATCCTGACGATGCCGGAGACGATGAGCGCGGAGCGCCTCCAAATCCTCAAGAGCTATGGGGCGGAGGTGGTCCTGACGCCGGCGGCCGAGGGCATGATGGGGGCGGTCAAGCGCGCGGAGGCGCTCGTCAAGCAGACCCCGGGCGCCTTCATGCCGCAGCAGTTCATGAATCCGGCCAACCCCGAGGTCCACCGGCGCACCACGGCCCAGGAGATCCTCCGGGCGACGGAGGGCGAGCTGGACGCGTTCGTGGCGGGCGTGGGGACCGGCGGGACGATCACCGGCGTCGGCGAGGTCCTGAAGAAGAAAGTGCCCCGCGTGCAGGTCGTCGCGGTGGAGCCCAAGGGCTCCCCGGTGCTCTCCGGCGGCTCCCCGGGGCCGCACATGATCCAGGGCATCGGGGCCGGGTTCATCCCGCAGGTGTTGAACCGCGCGGTGATTGATGAGATCATCCCCGTGTCCGACGAGCAGGCGCATGGGACGTCGCGCCGGCTCGCGCGGGAGGAGGGGCTGTTCGTCGGCATCTCCTCCGGCGCCGCCTGCTGGGCGGCGCTCAAGGTGGCGAGAGAGCTGGGGGTCGGCAAGACCGTGGTGGTCGTGCTGCCGGACACGGGGGAGCGGTACTTCAGCATTCAGCCGTACTTCGAGGGGCTTGGGAGATGATCCCACCACCTGAAGGCCTGCGCGTGGACCACTCGCTCGACCTGCGGGGACTGGACAGCCCGTCCAGCTATCGGAAGGCGGTCGAGCGGTTGAAGACGATGGCGGAGAACGAGGTGCTGGAGCTGTCCATCGATGAGGGGGAACCGCTGAGCACCATCCCCTTCGGGCTGCGGGCGGAGGGGCACGAGATCCTCGTGAGCGAGCCGGCCAACAGCGGGGTGCGGCTCCTCGTGCGCAAGCGCTCCTTCGTCGCATGACTGCGAGCAGCATGCGGCATCGCGGAGTGTGCCCCGCATTCCGCATTACGCCTGTCGCATGTTCTGCGGAGACCATCAGATGAGTTGTGTGGTGGGGTTAAAGTGCCGCGAGTGCGGGCGGCTCTACCCGAAAGAAGTCGTCTTCGTCTGCGAGTACTGCTTCGGGAGCGTCGAGGTCGATTACGACTACGACGCCATCCGCCGCACGCTCACGAAGGCCTCGTTCGCGACGCGCCCCAAGTCGCTCTGGCGCTACCGCGAGCTGCTGCCCATTGAGGGCGAGCCGACGGCGGGGCTCACCTCGGGGTTCACCCCGTTCTTCCGGGCGGAGCGGCTCAGCCGTGCGCTGGATGTGCGCGAGCTCTACCTCAAGGACGACTCCGTCTGCCACCCCACGCTCTCCTTCAAGGACCGCGTCGTCTCCGTCGCGCTGACCCGGGCGCAGGAGCTGGGCTTCGACACGGTCGCCTGCGCCTCGACCGGCAACCTGGCCAACGCGGTCGCCGCCCACGCCGCGCGCGCGGGCCTGAAGCGCTACATCTTCATCCCCGCGGACCTTGAGATGGGCAAGGTGGTGGCCTCGCTCATCTACCAGCCGACGCTCGTGGCGGTTGAGGGGACGTACGACGAGGTGAACCGGCTCTGCGCCGAGATCGGGGCGAAGTACCCGTGGGCGTTCGTCAACATCAACATCCGGCCCTACTACGCCGAGGGCTCGAAGACCTACGGCTTCGAGATCGCCGAGCAGCTGGGCTGGCGCGTGCCGGCCCACATCGTCATCCCGGCGGCCGGCGGCTCGCTGATCACGAAGATCGCGAAGGCGTTCAAGGAGCTTGCGCTGCTCGGCCTCGTGAGCGACTCGCGCACCAAGCTGTATGCCGCCCAGGCGACTGGCTGCGCGCCCATCGTGAACACGATCAAGGCCCGCGCCGACATCGTCAAGCCGGTGAAGCCCAACACGATCGCGAAATCGCTCGCCATCGGGAACCCCGCCGACGGGTACTACGCGACCAAGGCGGTGCTCGAATCGGGCGGGTGGGCCGAGTCCGCCAGCGATGACGAGATTATCGACGCCATGAAGCTGCTGGCGGAGACCGAGGGGGTCTTCACCGAGACGGCCGGCGGGGTGACCCTGGCCGTCGCCAAGAAGCTCATCGAGCAGGGGACGATCCCACGCGATGAGCCGCTGGTCATCTGCATCACCGGCAACGGGCTCAAGACCCAGGAGCCGCTGCTGAACAGGCTGGGGCAGGCCGCGCGGATCAAGCCGTCGCTGGCCTCGTTTGAGGCCGCCCTGTCCGGGCAGCTCTCGGGCGCGGCCACGAGGGGCTAGAGGTTCACGAGAGAAGAACGAAGGGGGGACCATGCCAGTCACCGTACGGATTCCGACGCCGCTCCAGCGCCTGACGAACGGGCAGGGCGAGGTGCAGGGCGAGGGCAAGACGGTCGAGGAGCTGCTGGGGGACCTGGAGCGGCGCTACCCCGGCATCAGGGAGCGGCTCTGCGACCAGGACGGCAAGCTGCGCCGCTTCGTCAACGTCTTCGTCAACGAGGAGGACATCCGGTTCCTCCAGGGCGACCAGACGCCCATCAAGAGCGGGGACGACGTGTCGATCATTCCCGCGATCGCCGGCGGCACAAATGAGGGACCGCGTCCATCTTTCGCCAGTGGATGACGTGAGCGAAACATGGACGTGGTCCCGGGACAGTCATGAGCCTTTCTAAGGCGCAGATCGCGCGTTACAGCCGGCAGCTCGTCTTGCCGGAGGTCGGCGTGGCGGGCCAACAGCGGCTGCTGGCCAGCTCGGTGCTGGTCGTCGGGGCAGGGGGGTTGGGGTCCCCGGCCGCGCTCTATCTGGCGGCGGCCGGCGTCGGCCGCCTCGGCGTGCTGGACAGCGACACGGTGGCGCTGAGCAACCTCCATCGGCAGATCCTGCACGTGACGGCGGATGTCGGCCGGCCGAAGGCGCAGTCCGCGCAGGAGCGGCTGCGCGCGCTGAACCCGGAGACGGCCATCACCGCCATCCACGAGCGGCTCACGGCGGTCAACGCGCGCGAGCTCATCCAGGGCTACGACCTCGTGCTCGACGGCTCCGATAACTTCCCCACGCGGTATCTTGTCAATGACACCTGCATGCTGTTGGGCAAGCCGCTCGTGCACGGCGGCGTGGTCCAGTTCGGCGGCCAGGCGCTGACGGTGCTCCCCCGGCGGGGGGCCTGTTTCCGCTGCGTCTTCCCGGAACCGCCCAAGGCGGGGGCGATCCCGAGCTGCCAGGAGGCGGGGGTGGTGGGTGCGGCGGCCGGGGTGCTCGGCAGCTTGATGGCGCATGAAGCGCTGAAGGTGCTCCTCGGCGTCGGGGAGCCGCTCATCGGCCGGCTCGTGGTCTTTGACGGGAAGGCCAGCCGCTTTCGGGAGGTCCCGGTGCGCCGGGATCCCGCGTGCGCCGTGTGCGGCGAGGCGCCGACCATCCATGAACCGGTCGCGGTGGACGAACCTGTGTGTGGGGAGCCTGCAAAGGAGGCCGCATGGCACGCAAGCAAGTCACACTGATCTTCCCGCAGCACCTCATCAAGGAGCCGGTCATCTACATGATGGCGAAGGAGTACGAGGTCATCCCCAACATCCGGCGCGCCAAGGTCACCGAGAACGTCGGCGAGGTGACGCTTGAGCTGGAAGGGGCCGAGGACAGCCTCAAGAAGGCCGTGGCATTTTTGGAGAAGAAAGGCATCAAGGTCGAGCCGGTCGTCGGCGACGTGGTCAGTTAGCCGCCTCCACCCGTGGCCTCTTTCCCGCCTCCCTCCCCGCCGGCCACACGCCAGGGCACGCGCTGGCTCGTCAGGGACTACGCGCTCCTGGCCGTCGCCGTCGCGTTGACGGTGCAGTGGATCGTCATCCATGGGATCGTCCGCGCCCCCCTGGGCCCGGTCAGCAGCACCGTGCTCCCCGGCTTGGCCATTTTCGGTGCGGCCACGCTGCTCTCCTGGGGCGCGGAGCTCGCGCAGCTTGAGATCTCGCAGTCGCTCGCCTTGGCCGGGCTGGCCCTCGTCGCGGTCCTGCCGGAGTACGCGGTCGACATGTACCTGGCGTGGACCGCGGCCAAAGACCCCGCCTACACCGCGTACGCCGCCGCCAACATGACCGGCGCCAACCGGCTGCTCATCGGGCTCGGATGGTCGGCGGTCCTGCTGGCCTACTGGGCCCGTCGGGGCGGGCGCGCCATCCACCTCAAGCCGGCGCAACGCCTCGAGGTGCTGGCGCTCATCCTGGCGACCGCCTACGCGTTCGTCATCCCGCTCAAGCGCACCCTCTCGGTCGTGGACACCCTCGTCTTCATCGGGCTGTTCGCCCTCTACATCCGGCGGGCGAGCCGCGGCCACGTCGAGGATCCCGGGCTGGCCGGCCCGCCGGAACGGCTGGCCTACCTCTCCCGCGGATGGCGGCGCCTGGTGACCGGAGCGCTGTTTCTCCTTCCAGCCTACGCGATCTGGGTGTCGGCGGAGCCGTTCGCCGACGGCCTGCTCGCAAACGCCAGGCGGCTGCGCATCGAAGAGTTCATCCTCATCCAATGGCTGGCCCCGCTGGCGTCCGAGGCGCCGGAGTTCATCGTCGCCGTCATCTTCGCCCTCCGCAACAAGCCGGAGGCCGGCCTCGGCACGCTGGTCTCCTCGAAAGTCAACCAGTGGACGCTCCTCGTCGGGCTGCTCCCGATGGTGTACTCCCTGTCCGGCGGCCATCTGCACCCCATGGTGCTGGATACCCGCCAGGTGGAGGAGTTCTTCCTGACCGCCGCCCAGTCGCTCCTCGCGCTGGTCATGCTGGCCAACCTCCGGTTCGGGTTGTCGGAGGCGGTCCTGCTGCTGGGCTTGTTCCTCCTCCAGTTCGCGTTCCCCACGCCGCAGATCCGTATGTGGCTCGGCTACGGCTACCTCCTCGTGGCCGCCGGGCACCTCGCGAGCCCGACGTTCCGCCGCGCGTTCCTCGACCTCCTTCGGTTCGGTTGGCGCTAGTGCTTCGACTCGCCCCGCTTGCAAGCGGGGCTCACGCAGCACTAGTGCCGAGCGGACCAATTGATCAACTCAAGATAGTCGAGGCACTAGACTTTCCCCTCGTGCGCGGTATAATGAGGTTCATGGTGGAGTGTGTGGATCGCGGATGACGTTGCTCGGAGGCGCAGCCGATGGCGCGCAAGAGGCCATCCCGCAGGGGCAAAGGACGTGCACCCCAGGAGCCCGTTCAGGTTCCGGCGTCGCGCGGCTCGAGCCCGGCCGCTGACCCTCCCGCCGTCCGGTCGTCGTCCGCCCGTCGTCCTCTCAAGCTCCCGTCGTTAGTCTCCCGCAAGCGGACGAGCCGTCCGCAGACGCCGGAGCACGCGCCGCGCCCAGCGTCCGGTGCGCCGTCCCTGCCTCCGGTCAAGCGGAAATCGGTGGTGCGCAAGCCTCCCCGCGGACCGAGCGTGCGCGCCGCCAAGGCGGCTCGGCGAGAGACCTCGCCACAGCCCGTGGCGATGTCCGCCACGGCACAGCCAGCGGCTCCTGCGCTTTCCGCCTCGGCGGTCCCGGCCGCCCCACGCCCCACCGCAGCGGGACCCTCCCGCGCGCCGGCGCCGGAGGATCAGTTCGTGATCCCGACGGGCTACGGCGACGACCGCATCGTCCTCATGGTCAAGGATCCGTGGTGGCTGTTTGCCTACTGGGAGATTCAGCCCGGCACGGAGCGCGCCGTCCGCAGCCAGCTCCTGCCGCACGAGGTGCCAGGGCTCTCGTCCATCCTGCGCGTCTACGACGTGACCGGGATCGAGTTTCCCGCGCAGCCGGCCTGCCGCTCGTTTGACATCAGCCTCTCGGGGCTGGCGACGAACTGGTACCTCCAGACCAACGCGCCGGACCACGCCTTCATCGTCGACATCGGGCTGCTCGCGCACACCGGGCGGTTCCTCCGTCTGGCGCGCTCCAATCAGGTCCGGACGCCCCGGTCCGGCCCTTCGGAGGTCCTCGATGAGGCGTGGAGGACGACCGAGGAAGCGTACTGGGCGCTCCTCGGCGCCTCGGCCGGGATCGGGATGGGTGCGAGCCCCACCGGGTGGAGCGCCCTGCTGCAGCGGGCGTTTTTTTCCGGCCAGTGGTCGTCCCCGCTGCCAACCGGCCAGGGCCGAGCGGCGGTCAAAGGGTTCTGGTGCCGGGTGAACACGGACCTGGTCGTCTACGGCGCGACGGAGCCCAAGGCGACGGTGACGGTCCAGGGGCAACGGGTCGCCGTCCGCCCTGATGGCAGCTTCAGCCTCCGTCTGGCCTTGCCGGAGGGCACGCAGACGATCACCGTCGAGGTGACCTCGGCGGACGGGCGACGCGCCGAGATGGTCGCGCCGGTCGTCTCGCTTGCCCGGGACGGGTCGGTGCGGGCCGAGCCCGCCGGGTCCGACGCGCCCGGCCGCGGGTGAGGGGGCGCCTGATGACCCGCCGCGGATTCCTCGCGCTCGTGCTGCACGCCCATCTGCCGTTTGTCCGCCACCCGGAGCATCCGGAGTTCCTCGAGGAGCGGTGGCTCTTCGAAGCCATCACGGAGACCTACCTGCCGCTCCTGGAGCGGCTGCAGCGCCTCGGCAACGACCGCGTGCCCTTCCGCCTGACCATGTCGTTCACGCCGCCGCTCTTGGCGATGCTCTCCGACGGGCTGCTCCAGGCGCGGTACGAGCGGCATCTCGAGCGGCTCATCGAGCTGGCGGCCAAGGAGATCGAGCGCACGCGGTGGACGCCGCCGTTCCATCGGCTCGCCCTCTTCTACCACCACCGGTTCACAACGGCCAGGCGCCTCTACGTCGAGGCGTACCGGCGCAACCTCATCCAGGCCTTCCGGGAGCTCAGCGACCGCGGGGTGTTGGAGCTGCTGGCCTCCTGCGCCACGCACGGCTACCTGCCGCTGATGGACCTCCATCGCCCGGCGGTGCGCGCGCAGCTGCAGATCGGCGTGCAGGCGTTCGAGCACGCGTTCGGCCGGCGGCCAGCCGGGTTCTGGCTCCCGGAGTGCGGCTACCATCCGGGCCACGACGAGCTGCTCAAGGAGCTGGGGGTGCGCTACTTCCTGGTCGACGCGCACGGCATCCTGTTCGGGTCCCCGCGGCCCAAGTACGGCGTGTACGCGCCGGCCCTCTGCCCCAGCGGGGTGGCCGCGTTCGGGCGGGACCTTGAATCCTCCAAGAGCGTCTGGAGCGCCGAGGAGGGCTACCCGGGCGACGACGAGTACCGGGAGTTCTACCGCGACATCGGCTTCGACCTGGAGTACGACTACGTGCGCCCGTACCTCAACGGGGACGGCACCCGGCTGCACACCGGCATCAAGTACCACCGCATCACGGGGCATACCGACGACAAGCAGCCCTACGACCCGGACCGCGCCCTGGAGAAGGCCGCGCAGCACGCCGGCCACTTCCTCTTCAACCGCGAGCAGCAGGCCGACCACCTCTCCTCGGTGATGGACCGCGCCCCCCTCATCGTGAGCCCCTACGACGCGGAGCTGTTCGGCCACTGGTGGTTCGAGGGGCCGGATTGGCTGGAGCTGGTCATCCGGAAGGCGCACGCCCACCACCCGCGCCTTTCGCTCATCGCGCCGTCGGATTACTTCCAGCACTATCCCACCAACCAGGTCCTCGAACCGTCCATGTCGAGCTGGGGGTTCGGGGGGTATCACGAGGTCTGGCTCAACGGCGCCAATGACTGGATCTACCGCCATCTGCACAAGATGGCGGAGCAGATGACGGACGCGGCCGCCCGGCACCCGCATCCGGACGGGCTGCGCACGCGGCTGCTCAACCAGATGGCGCGCGAGCTGCTGCTGGCCCAATCGTCGGACTGGGCGTTCATCCTGAAGAACCAGACGCACACCGGCTACGCGTACCGTCGCCTCCACAGCCACCTTGGGCGGTTCACCCGCCTCTCCGACGCGCTGCGGCAGGACCGCGTCGACGAGGGGTGGGTCGCCGACATCGAGGCCAAGGACAACCTCTTCCCCTTCCTGGATTACCGCGTGTATGCCGCGTGAGTTCCATCGGCGTTCCGCCCGGCGCGCCGACTCCCGGCTGCCCCGCCCATGAAGATCCTCTTCATCGTCTCCGAGATGGAGCCGTTTGCGAAGACCGGTGGGTTGGCGGACGTGGCCTCCGCCCTGCCCAAGGCGCTGCAGGCGCTTGGCCACGACGTCCGCGTGGCGCTGCCGCTCTACCGGCAGGTGGACCGGAAGCGGTGCCGGCTGCGGGCGACGCCTGTCACCGTCGAGGTGCGTGTGGGGCCGCAGGTGCTGCAGGGCCGGGTGTGGGAGGCCCGGCTGGCGGCGAGCGACGTGACGGCCGACCTGATCGAGTGCGCGCCGCTCTTTGACCGCGACGGCCTCTACCAGGATGGCGGGATGGACTACCCGGACAACCTGCAGCGGTTCGGTTTCTTCGCGCAGGCGGCCCTGCGCATGCTCCCGGCGCTGCGGTGGCAGCCGGACGTGGTGCACTGCCATGATTGGCAGGCCGCGCTCGCCTGCGCCCTGCTGCGGCTCGCCCCGCTGGGGCGGGAGCCGTTCTTCGCGTCGATGGGCACGGCGTTCACGGTGCATAACCTCGCCTACCAGGGGGTGTTCCCGCGTGCCCAGTGGCCGCTGACCGCGCTGCCGGATGAGGCCTTCCGCATCGAGGGGCTGGAGTACCATGGCCAGCTCAGCTGCCTGAAAGGGGGGTTGGTCTTTGCCGATGTGTTGACGACGGTGAGCCCCACCTACAGCCGGGAGATCCAGACCCCGGAGTTCGGCTGCGGATTGGACGGCGTGCTCGCCGAGCGGCGCGGGGATCTGGTCGGGATCCTCAACGGCATCGACCAGGAGGCGTGGGATCCCCAGACCGACCCGCACCTGGCCGCGCACTACTCGGCCAAGCGGCCCTCCGGCAAGGCGCGGTGCACGCGCGCGCTCCGGCAGGCTCATCGGCTGCCCGACACGCCGGATCTCCTCATCGGGATGATCCAGCGCCTGGCGGAGCAGAAAGGCATCGACCTCCTCGTGCAGGCGATGGAGGCGCTGATGGCATTGCCCATCCAGCTCGTGCTCCTGGGGTCCGGCGACCCGGCCTACCACCGGCAGCTGACGCAGCTGGCCGAGCGGTTCCCCAGGCGCCTCGCGGTGAACCTGGCGTTCGACGAACCGCTCGCCCACCAGATCGAGGCGGGCGCCGACGCCTTCCTGATGCCCTCGCGCTTCGAGCCCTGCGGGCTCAACCAGATGTACAGCATGCGCTTCGGGACGGTGCCGATCGTGCGCGGGGTCGGCGGCCTGGCCGACACGGTGGTGGATCTCACCCCCGCGGCGCGGGCCCATGGCACCGCGACGGGCTTCGTGATTCCGGAGCATTCCGCGCGCTCGCTCGTGGAGACGGTGCAGCGGGCGCTCACGGCGTTCGGCGACCGCGCCCTGTGGACGAGCCTCATGCGGACGGGGATGCGGCGTGACTGTTCATGGGAGC
>JAHFGZ010000038.1 GCA_023247155.1 Candidatus Omnitrophota bacterium | reverse complement strand
CGCTACGAATCGACGAGGAACTCGAGGGGCACGACGATGGTCTTGCTGGGGTCGGCCATGGAGGGGGGAAACGGCGGGAACGGCGCTGAGCCCCTGATGATGCGCAGCGCCGCCTCCCACAGCGTGCGGGCGCCGGCGGACCGCTCCGTGACGACCGCCACGTCCTGGAGCCGGCCGCTCGCCGTGAGGAGGAACGAGACATAGACGAGCCCCTGATTGGTCTCTCCGGCCAGCCAGGCCTGGTCGTTGGCCGTCCGCTGGATCTGCTCGCGGATCGCGCTGAAGTAGCTCAGCAGCACCGGGTCGCCCCGCGCGGCGTCCACGAGGTTGGTCAGGTCCACGATGGGCCCGCGGTCCGGCATGAGCTCGGCGAGGGGCTGCTCGGCGGCCAGCAGGGGCCGGTCCGGAATGCGGATCTGCGTGTGCCCGCCCGGGACGCTGGGCGCCGGCGAGGCGGACGTCTCGCGCGTGGCGCGGGTGAGCTGCTCCTTGAGGAGCTGCAGCTCGTCAGCCGGGTCCTCCAGTGTCTCGTAGATGACCTCCAGGGCCAGGCGCTGCCTCGGCAGGTCGAACCAGTTCCAGGAGAGGAGCTGCCCGACCACGAGCAGGAGGTGGAGCCCCACCGAGGCGCCAAACGAGATGAGGAACATCCGATCGCTCATGTGTCTGTCGCGGGTGGCGAGGCCCAGCCGTATCGGCCAAGGAGCGGCACGAAGACGCAGCTGGCGATCTCGCGCTGCATGATCGTGCCGTGCTGCTTGCGCACCTCCACCAGCATCTGGCCCTCCGGGGGCCCGATGGGCAGGACCATCACGCCCCCATCCCCCAGCTGTGCGAGGAGCGGCTCCGGGAGATCGGGCGCTGCCGCAGTGACCAGGATGGCGTCGTAGGGCGCATGCTCCGGCCATCCCAGCGATCCGTTCCCGGCCGTGAAGTGGACGTTGAGGTACCCCAGGGCGCTGACATGCCCGGCCGCGATCCGCAGCAGCTCCGGGACCCGCTCCACGGAGAACACCTCCAGCGCCAACTCCGCCAGGATGGCGGCTTGGTAACCGGAGCCCGCCCCGATTTCCAGGACGCGCTCGTGGCCCTGCAGGCCGAGGCGGCTGGTCATCAGCGCCACCATGTAGGGCTGGCTGATCGTCTGTCCGGCGCCGATCGGCAGGGGATGGTCGGTATACGCCTGCGGCTGGAGCTCCAGGGGGACGAAGAGGTGGCGTGGGACCTTGCGAAAGGCGACCAGGAGCCGTTCATCCGCGATCCCCCGCGCCCTGAGCTGGTCCTGGACCATCCGTTCGCGCTGCTCGTCGAAGGTCATCGACGATACCACCCCAGCCATGGGGTGGATGGGCGGCTCATCGCCATGTCAGCGACCGGATCAGCACGCCCAGGAACCGGAGCGCATCCCGCACCGGGCGGATGTGGCTCGCGTGGCGCTGGTAGATGCTGCGCACCGGCACGGAGATGATCTTCCAGCGCCGCGCGGCCGCCCAGACCACCAGCTCGGTTTCCGCCTCGAAGCGCCTGGCCCGCAGGGGGATCGTGTCGAGCACCTCCTTGCGGATGAACCGGAAGCCGCACTGGGAGTCCGGGATGCGCTGCCGGATGCGCATCGAGACGAGGAGCGACATGAGGGCGTTGATCCACCGGCGCGCCCGGGGCATGGGCGTCCCGTTGAGCATCCGGTTGCCGAGCACCAGGCCCGCGTGCTGCCGCTCGCCTGCGGCGATGAGCTGCTGGATCTCGGATGGGTCATACTGCCCGTCGCTGTCCAGGGTGACCACGCCCTCAAAGCGCGACCGCAGCGCATGCATGAATCCGGTCCGCAGCGCGCAGCCCTTCCCCTGGTTGCGCAGATGGCTGATGACCAGCGCCCCCTGCTCGACGGCGACGGCGGCGGTCTCGTCGGTCGATCCGTCATCGACGACGATGATGGCCAGCCCCTCGGCCTTGGCCCGGCGCACCACCTCCCCGATCGTCTTCGCGGCGTTGAACGCCGGGATCAGGACGCAGTACCGGCCGGTCATCCCCCCACCGGCTCGAAGAGCAGCCACTGCGTCGGCGTCCGCTGCACGTACCGCTCCAGGACCTGCGCGTAGCGCTGGGTCAGCCGGGGGACCGAGGAGGTCCCGTCCCCCTGCCCGTCAGGCTGGATGGCCGGCTCCAGGCACAGCCGGAAGCGCCAGGGTCCTTCCCGGATGAGGAACGTGGGGATGACCGGCACGCGGGCCCGAAGGCTCAGGATGGCCGGACCGCGCGGCAGGATGACCTCCCGGCGGAACGCGCGGACCGGCAGGCCGTGTCCGCCGAACTCCCGGTCGCCGAGGAGGCCGAGGAGGCACCCCTCTCGGAGCCGCTGCAGGCTGCGACGCGCCGCATCGCGGCCCAAAGGGATCACGTCGAGGCCGCACCGGTGCCGTTGGCGGTTGAAGAGCCGGTCCGTCCCGGCATCGTCATGGGGCAGCGCGACGACCGCGACGGGCAGGCCCATGCGGCGCAGGAGGACCGCCCCGACCTCCCAGTTGCCGAGATGGCCGGTCAGGAGGACCGCCCCGCGCCCGCGGCGCCTGGCGTCCAGGAGGTGGTCGTAGCCCTCGACCGACACCACGGGCTTCGGGGTCTGATGGATGGTGAAGAACTCCACGAGGTAGCGGCCGAAGTTTCTGAACACCTCCCGGATGAGCGCCGCTTCCGGCGCGGCGGCTTCCAGCGCCAGCGAGAGGTTGCCGCGGATCGCGGCGCATTCGCGGGGAGCGCCGCGGGCCCACAGGTCGGTCACACGCTCGGCGAACCGGAACGCCGCCGCAGGCGGCAGGCGCTGGCTGAGCCATTGCGCGAGGTGGTAGCCGGCGTGCTTCGCGCTCATCCCACCCCCTGTTGGTGTCCCGCGCCGCCTCCGGCAGGGGGTGGGATCACGAGAGCACCTCCGCGATGGGCCGGGGAGGGCCCTCCTCAGGCTGGGGGGACGCGCCGCGGTACTGGTCGGCCAGCTCGCACAGCAGCCGCGTGATGTCGAGCGCCGCCGTGGGGTGCGCCAGTTCAGCGTTGCGCCGCCTCAGCGCCTCTACGTCTTCCGGGTTATCGAGGAGGTCGCGCACGGGTTGCCGGACCGTCGCGGCCGACGCGGCCTGGACCGCCGCCCCCTGGGAGAGCAGGAAACGGGCGTTGTACGCCTCCTGGCCCGGGATGGGATTGACGATGACGAGCGGCAGGTGCTTGGCCAGCGCTTCGGAGGTCGTCAGGCCGCCCGGCTTGCTGACGAGCAGCGTGGCGAGGGACATGAGCTGCGGCACGTCCTGGGTGTAGCCGACGGCCAGCACCCGGTGCCGGAACCGCTGGCCCTGCAGCCAGGAGAGGAGCGGACGGTTCGTCCCCGCGAGGACGACGAGCTGGCAGGGGTGCGGCAGCGTATCGAGGCTGAGGACGATCTCCCGCAGTTGGCCGAACCCGCTGCCGCCGCCCATGATGAGGAGCACGGGCTGCTCGAGGCTCAGACCGAACCGCCGGGCGGACGCCTGCCGGTCGACCGGGTCACGGAACCGCGGGTCGATCGGGATGCCCAGCACCCGCACCCGGGACGGCTCCACCCCCCGGGTGACGAAGCGTCGCTTGACCTGCTCGGACGGGACCACGTACGCGTCGACGGTGTCATGGAACCAGTAGAGGTGCGGGGCGTAGTCCGTCAACACACCGATGAGCGGCACGCGCAGGTTGCGCTGCTTCTTGAAATCCGCGACCACCCCGCAGGGGTAGGCCTGGGTGCAGGCGATGGCATCGGGCCGCACCGTGTCCAGGAGCTGCTGGAGCTTGGCGGCCTGGTAGCGGTGGAGCAGCGCCCGGAAGACCTGCAGGCGGCGATGGACCGAGGGGTTGTCGTAGAGGTACTCCCAGACGTCGGGTTGGTGATGGATCAGTGAGGTGTACGTGCGGGTGATCGCCCAGCGGACGAACCGGCTGGTGAACTGGAAGGCGTCGAGGTTGACGATCGTCGCGGAGGGGTCGAGGGATCTGACGGTCTGCTCGACGGCGCAGCTGGCGCGATGGTGGCCCGAGCGGGCGGTGATGTGCAGCAAGAGGAACCGTCGTCCGTTCATCGTGGCTCCCGGCGCGGCGCGTCAATCGTCCATCTGCAGGACCCTCGCGATGCGCTTGATCGCTTCACGCAGGCGCGGCTCGGGCTCGACGAGCGCGAAGCGGACGAACCCTTCCCCGTGCTCCCCGAACCCGCTGCCGGGAGAGACGACCACGCCGGCTTCCTGCATGAGGAGCGTGGCGAACTCAAGCGAGGTCAGGGCGTTGAACGTGAGCGGGATCTTCGTCCAAATGTAGAATGTGCCCTTCGGCTTCGGGACGTGCCAGCCGATTCCCGCCAGCCCGTCCACGGCCAGGTCGCGCCGCCTGGCGTACGTGGCGACCGCGCGGTGGACGTAGTCCTGGGGGCCGGCCAGGGCGGCGATGGCGGCCCACTGCACCGCCCGGAAGATGCCGAAGTCGATGTAGCTCTTGGTCTTCGCGAGGGAGGCCAGGACGTCCCGGTTCCCCACCCCGAAGCCCAGGCGCAGGCCCGGCAGGCTGTACGACTTCGAGAGGGTGTGGAACTCCACGCACACCTCTTTCGCCCCCGGGACCTCGAGGATGCTCGGCGCCCGGAACCCGTCGAAGGTGATGTCGGAGTAGGCGAAGTCGTGGATGATCATGATCCGGTGGGCCCGGGCCCACGCCACCGCCTCCTTGAAGAAGCGCAGATCCGCCACCGCGGTCGTCGGGTTGTGGGGATAACTCAGGAAGAGCAGCTTGGATTGGCGCAGGACGCTCTTGGGGATGGCGTGGAGGTCCGGCAGCCAGTGCGTCTCGGCGTGGATCGGCAGGTTGTACAGGATGCCGCCGGCCATGACGACCCCGTTGAAGTGCACCGGGTAGGTCGGGTTCGGCACGAGCGCGATATCGTCGTGATTGAGGAAGGCCAGCGAGAGGTGCGAGATGCCTTCCTTCGACCCGATGAGCGGCAGCACCTCGGCGCCCGGGTCCAGCGAGACCCGGAACTTGCGGTGGTACCAGGCCGCGATGACCTCCAGCAGCTTCTGCTCGACATCCCCGCCCTTGCGGGAGTAGCGGTGGTTTGCCGGCCGCTTCGCCTGCCTGACCAGCTCGGCGACGACGTGCGTCGGCGGCGGCAAGTCCGGGTTGCCCATCCCTAAGTCGATCACGTCGATCCCGCGCGCGTTGGCCTGGGCCTTGAGCTCATCCAGGATGGTGAAGAGGTAGAGCGGCAGCCGCTTGAGCCGATTCGCCTCGTGGAACAGCCGGCGGTTGCTCCGCGCAAGCTCCCGGCGGGTCCGCTCGCGGAGCTGCCGCTGGACGCGGCGGATGGAAAGGGGGATACGACGAGTCATGATGCGATAGTCCCGGGTCCGGTTCCCGATAGTCTTGGTACGCCTTCGGCGGCATGATACGAGCTGCGGACAAACGGGCCGGAGCGCACCCAGGCGAACCCGGCCCGGTACGCGAGCGCCGCATACTCCTCGAAGCGCTTCGGGCTGACATACTCCATCACGGGCAGATGGTCGGCGTCCGGCCGGAGGTACTGCCCGATGGTGAGGTGGGTGACGCCGGCGCCCCGGAGGTCGTCAAAGACCTGCCCCATCTCCTCCGGGGTCTCGCCCAGGCCGAGCATGAGGCTGGACTTGATCCGGCACGAGCCGCCCCGCGAGGCGGCCAGCCCGAGGACGCGCAGCGACCGGCGGTAGGCCGCCTGCGGCCGCAGGAGGCCGGAGAGCCGCTCGACCGTCTCGACGTTGTGGGCGAAGACGTCGGGCCGCCCGCCCACGACGAGCGTCTGCACCAGCTCCTCCCGGCCGTGGAAGTCCGGGACCAGGGTTTCCACCGTCACGCCCGGGTTCTCGCGGCGAACCGTCCGGATGACCTCGACGAAGTGCCCGGCGCCCTCATCCCGGAGGTCGTCCCGCGCCACCGACGTGATGACGACGTGCGCAAGGCCGAGGCGCCGCACCGCCTCCGCCACGCGCCAGGGCTCATCGGCCTCGACCGGCTCGGGCCGCCCGTGCGCCACCGCGCAGAAGCGGCAGCTGCGGGTGCAGCGCTCGCCCAGGATCATGAACGTGAGTTGCCGCTGCGACCAGCATTCGCGCAGATTGGGGCAGCGCGCGCGCTCGCAGACGGTTTCCAGACGCAGGTCCTCGACCAGCGCGCGGACCCCGCGGGCGGCCCCGTCAGGGCTGAACGTCTGTCTCAACCACGTCGGATACCGCTGCATCAGGCGCACCAAAAAAGAAGCAGGTCGAATGCGGAATTCGGAATGCGGAATTCGGAATGCTTGGGTTCCATTCCGCACTCCGCATTCCGCACTCCGCATTGCCGGGTCATGGGATTCTTACTTTGACCGTTTTGAGTTGCTCGATCACGGCGTTGGCCATCTCCTTCGTGCCGACCGCGGTCGGGTCGTTGCGCTCCGGCTTCAGGTCATACGTCACGTCGCGGCCGTCCCGCAGCACCGCCGCGACCGCCGCATCCAGCCGGTCCGCCGCCTCGCGCTCCCCCACGTGGCGCAGCAGCATGACGCCGGAGAGGATCATCGCCGTCGGGTTCACCTTGTTCTGCCCGGCGTACTTCGGGGCGCTGCCGTGGACCGCCTCGAACACCGCCGCCTCCTTCCCGATGTTGGCCCCCGGCGCGATGCCGAGCCCCCCGATGAGGCCGGCGCAGAGATCCGAGAGGATATCGCCATAGAGATTGGGCAGCACCAGCACGTCGAACTCCCCGGGCCGGAGGACGAGCTGCATGCACGTGGCGTCCACCAGCCGGTCCTCAAAGGCGAGGCGGCCGGCGTAGGCCTCCGCCACGCGGCGGGCGGTCTCCATGAAGAGGCCGTCCGTATATTTCATGATATTCGCTTTGTGGACCGCCGTCACCTTTTTCCGGCCGTGCGCGAGCGCGTACTCGCAGGCAAACCGCACGATGCGCTCCGTCGCGGTCGTGGAGATCGGCTTGATGCTGATGGCCGCATCCTCCTGGATCGCCTGCTGGGACCAGTCCCGCAGCTGGGCGATCAGCTGGCGGGTGCGGGGCTCGCCGGCGGCGAACTCGATGCCCGCGTAGAGGTCTTCCGTGTTCTCGCGGACGACGATCAGGTCGACCTGGGCCACCGGCGCGCGCACGCCCGCGTACGTCCGGCAGGGGCGCACGCAGGCGAAGAGGTTGAGCTGCTTGCGCAGCGCGACGTTCACGGACCGGAACCCCTTGCCGATCGGGGTCGTGATGGGGCCCTTGATCGCCACGCGGTTGTCGCGGATGGACTGGAGCGTCTCCTCCGGCAGCGGCGTCTGAAACCGGGCGATGGCCGCCTCCCCGGCGATCCGCTCGTCCCACTGGAACGCCACCCCGGTCGCGTCGAGGCAGCGTCGGGCCGCCCACGCCACCTCCGGCCCGATGCCATCGCCAGGGATGAATGTCACAGCATAGGTCATGGCTTGTGAAGCCATTGTGTGAGACGCGTGACACCTTCCTGAATCGTCTCACGCGACGTCGCGAAGCTGAACCGGACATGTTTGCGCGAGCCGAATCCCTCGCCAGGCACGGTCGCGATGAACGCCTCTTCCAACCATCGCGAGGCGATCGTGTCAGCCGGCTGCTTCAGTCCGCTGATGTTGCACCACGCATAGAAGGCGCCTTGTGGATTGAAACAGGACAGGCCTGGGATCCCATTGAGGCCGCCAACCAACGCATCCCGCCGGCGCTGAAATTCCTCAGCCATGCGCTGAACTTCCCGCTGATCACCCGTGATCGCCTCGAGCGCGGCGTATTGGCTGATGGACGTCGGGTTTGATGTCGAGTGGCTCTGCAGGTTGATCATGGCGTCGATGACGTGCTGTGGGCCGGCCGCATAGCCGATGCGCCAGCCCGTCATGCTGTAGCTTTTGGAGACGCCGTTGACCAGAATCGTCCGGTCGATCAGCGTTGGGTCAACCTGAACGATCGAGTACGACCGAGCTGGCGGGAAGACAATCTGGTCGTAAATCTCGTCGCTGATCATGAAGAGGCTCTCGTCGGAGCGCGCACCCTTCAACACAGCGGCCAGCTCTTTCAGTCTGGATTCCTCGATGACCGCCCCGGTCGGATTCGATGGGCTGTTGAGGATGATCGCCTTCGTCTTCGAGGTGATCGCCCGCTTCACCGCGGCCGGGTCAGGCTGAAAGCCGTCCGCTTCTGTCGTCTCGACGAACACCGGCTTTGCGGCAGCCAATAGCACGAGCGGCTCGTAGCTCACCCAGTGCGGGGTGAGGACGACGACTTCGTCCCCAGGGTTGCAGAGCACCTGCAAGGCGTTGTAGAGCGCCTGCTTAGCGCCGCAAGTGACCATCACCTCAGCATCCGCATACGGTCTCCCTAGACGACGCGCAAGGGTGTTTGCAATGGCCTTGCGGAGTTCGAGGATGCCGGCCACCGGCGTATATTTGGTGCAGTTGTGCTCAATCGCCTTGATGGCGGCGGCCTTGATCGCCGGCGGAGTGGGGAAGTCCGGTTCGCCGGCGGTGAAGTCGAGGACCGGTTTGCCCGCCTTGGCGAGCGCCTTGGCCGTTGCGGCGAGCGCCAGGGTCGGCGAGCCCTCGATGTGCCGGAGGCGGTCAGCGAGTGCGATGGACGTCATCGCGGCGGACATGAAGCGGCAGGTCCGCAGAGGTGCGAACCTGCGCAGGGCGTGGGATCACGATGCGGCGCTTCCCTTCTTCTGCCGGGTCCAGAGATGCCGCAGCCCCTCAAACAGGCCTTTGGGTTTCTTCGCCTCTCCTGCGGGTCGCGGCGGCTGGCGGGTGGGCGCTGCGGAGGCCTGGGGCGTCTGCGCGGGTTTGGCTCTCGGGGGTGCTGCGGTCACGCCGGCGGGGAGGCGGCTGAAGGCCAGCAGCGCCTGCTGGGCGCCGTCTCCGCGCCGGACCGACAGCCGCAGCACCCGGGTGTACCCTCCGGAGAGGTCCACATGGCGCGGCGCGATCTCGCCGAAGAGCTGCTTCACGAGCGCGCGGTCCTGCAGGACGCGGAAGGCCCGGCGCCGCGCGGGGACGCCGCCCGCCTTGCCCAGCGTGACCAGCCGGTCGGCGAGCCGCTGCGCTTCCTTGGCGCGCGCGTACGTCGTCCGGATCTGGCCGTGGAGGATGAGCTGCTGCACGAGCCCGTGCAGCACCGCGGCCCGGTGCTCGCTCGGCAGCGAGAGCCGCTGGGTCCGGGTGCCGTGGCGCATCACTCGCTGGTCTGCTCGGCCGGCTGGCCTTTCGGGCTCATGCCAAGCTGCAGGCCCATCCCGTGCAGGAGCTCGTCGATCTCCGCCAGCGACTTCTTGCCGAAGTTGCGGTACTTGAGCAGCTCCTGCGGCGTCTTCTCCACCAGCTCGCCGATCGTGTGGATCT
>JAHFGZ010000037.1:3770-9719 GCA_023247155.1 Candidatus Omnitrophota bacterium | reverse complement strand
CGGGTGTTGGGCAAGCCGAACGTGACGGCGGTCACGGCCGATTCGCCCTCGCTGGGCCGGGCCGACCTTGAGGAGGCGACACGGCTGGCGGCCCGGCTGGACCTCAACCACCTCGTCGTGGCGACGCGCGAGCTCGACAACCCGGCCTACCGGGCGAACAGCCCGGGGCGGTGCTTCTTCTGCAAGCGGGAGCTTTTTGAGACGCTGGAGGCCCTGGCCGCGGCGCGCGGGATTGCCGTGATGCTGTACGGCGCCATCGGCGACGACCGGGCGGCCGACCGGCCCGGTCAGCGGGCCGCGACCGCAGCCGGCGCGCGGGCGCCGCTGCAGGAGGCCGGATTGACGAAGCGGGAGGTCCGCGCGCTCGCGAAGGCCTGCGGGCTGCCCAACTGGGACCGGCCGCAGAACGCCTGCCTGGCGTCCCGGATCCCCCACGGGCATGAGGTGACCCCCGAGGCGCTGCGGCGGGTGGAAGCGGCCGAGATGGCGCTGCGGGCGGCGGGCTTTCGGCAGGTGCGCGTGCGGGCGGCGGAGGCGCACGCCCGCATCGAAGTCGGGTCCGAGGAGGTCGGCCGGTTTCGCGACCCGTCGCTGCGCGCCGAGATCGCGCGGCAATTCGAGGCGCTCGGGTTCGGGACGGTGGGCGTGGACCGCGCCGGGTACCATCCGGGCGGCGCCGACCGGCCCGCAGCGGATGAGATCCTCCTCTCCGCCGTCCCCCACCGCGCCTGATGCCGTGCGCAGCCGGTTCTTGTGAGGCCGGAAGGCCGAACACACGGTGCGATGAGCTGGCCGCAGCGTTCGAAAGGGGGAGACAAGGGAGCCGCTGGTGCGTGACGATAGCGGCGACCGATAGGAGGGGGAAACCCGGTTTCCCCCTCCTATGGAGCGACCAGAGTGTTTCCGATAGTCGCGACGGCGGTGTAGCTCAGTTGGTCAGAGCAGGGGAATCATAATCCCAAGGTCGGGGGTTCGAATCCCTCCGCCGCCATTCTTTATGATCAGGACGCCGCAACGCCGCGCAGCGAGCTTCACCCCGCCCTTTCTCGAAAGGGCGGGGTTCACCCTCATCGAGATCTTGGTGGTGGTGGCCATCGTGGCCCTGCTCGTGACAATCGCGATTCCCCATCTCATCCGCTCGCGCATGGTGGCGAACGAAACGAGGGTCATCGGGCAGCTCCGCGAGCTGGCCAACGCCCTGGCGATGTACCGGGTGACCCACAACGTCTACCCGGACCAATGGCAGGCCGACATGTATACCACCGCCGATCCGGACTTCGGCCCGGGGGGGTTCAACGTCGACATGCAGACGGCGGACTTCATCCAACAGGGCTACCGGTACCGCTACCGGGATCCGGCCGGGCAGCCCGAGCCCCTCCTGCTCTACTCGATCGCCGCGCGGCCCATCGCGCTCAACCTGACCGGGACGCGGACGATCTGGGTGAACGATACCAACGAGATCTACCATTGCCTGGGCGAGAGCCTCTCGCCGGACGCCCCCGCGAACGCCGCGACGATCAGCCAGGCCCCGCAGGCCTGCCCGTGATCCCCTGATGCGGCGCATCATCGAGCTCAAGCACGTCGGGGCCAAGCGCCATGTCCGGACGCTGCTGGATGAGCTCCTGGATCGGCTCGAGGAGAAGCTCCGGCACTTCAGCGGGGAGGTCGTGTCGGTCCACGTGCTGTTCGAGGAGAACGGCACCCACAAGCTCTACCGCACCGCGCTGACCTGCCATATGCCGGGCCGCACCGTGGCCGCGCACGAGGAGCAGCGGGACGCGGGGTTGTCGATCCGGCAGGCGTTCAGGGAGCTTGAGCGGCAATTGGAAAAGCAGAAGGCGACGGTCCGTCATGAGCGGCTGCTCAGACGGGTCAAGCGCGTCCAGCGCGAGGCGGTCTGACTGCGCGAGGTCACACGATGACAGCACGGGCCCTCCGATGTCTCCTCTGGCTGCTCGCCGGCTGCCTCCTCGGAACGGGGATGGCGGCGGGCGAGGAGCCGGATGCCCCATCCTCCCCGAGCGAGCGGGCGATCGAGGCGCTCCGGCTCATTGAGTCCAGCGATCCGTACCAGCGGCAGCTCGGCTTCCTTCGGCTGGAGGCGCTGCGCGACCCGAGCGCCGCCGACGCCATCCGGAAGCATCTCGACAGCAAGGATCCGGACCTGCGGGCCTACACGCTGCGGGCGCTCGCGGCCATCGAGGGGCCGGCGGCGATCCCGCAGCTGCTGCAGTCGCTGCGCGCCGACCGGCACCCGACGGTCCGCCGCGCCGCGCTGCTGGGCCTTGAGCCGCTGCGCCAGCACGACCCGGACCTCGTCTCGGCGTTCATCGCGGCGCTGCGCGACCGCCACCCGGAGGTGCGCCTGGCCGCCGTGGACGTCGTCAGCCGCATCGACCACGCCAGGGCCCGCGAGGCGATCCTCCTGCGCAACAAGCGGGAGCGGAACCGCAACGTCCGCCGGGCGCTCTCGCTCGCCATGAAGCGAATGGGGGCCAGCTGATGGCCATGGCGCCGGAGGGGCTCCTCGCCCGGATCCGGGGGACCGTCGCCGCGCACCGGCTGTGGCCCTCGCAGGCCCGCGTGCTGGTCGCGGTCTCCGGCGGCGCGGACTCGGTCGCGCTGCTCCACGCGCTGCTCGCGCTGCAGCCGGTGTGGCGGCTCTCGTTGCGCATCGCCCACCTGGACCACGGCCTGCGGCCGGAGTCGGCGGCGGATGCGGCATTCGTCCGGGAGCTGGGCCGCCGCTGGCGCATCCCGACGGCGGTGGAGCGGCGTCCCGTGGGCGCCCTCTGCGCGCGGGAAGGGTGGTCGCTGGAGGATGGCGCCCGGCGCATCCGGTACCAGTTTCTGCTCGACACGGCGCGCCGCTACAGCGCCAGCCGCGTCGCGCTGGCGCATACGGCGGATGACCAGGCCGAGACGGTGCTGATGCGCCTGGTGCGGGGCACGGGGCTGATGGGCCTTTGCGCCATCCCGGTCTCGCGCCGGCTGGCGGACGGCGTCACGGTCGTGCGCCCGCTCTTGGAGGTCTGGCGGCGGGACGTCCTCGCGTACCTCCAGGGGGAAGGGCTCGCGCACCGGGAGGATGCCACCAACGCGGATCACCGGTTCGTGCGCAACCGCATCCGCCACGAGCTCCTGCCGCTCTTGGAGCGCGACTACAATCCGAACATCAAAGGGGTGCTGACGCAGCTGGCGGAGGCCAGCCAGCGGGACTACGCGTACCTCCAGGAAGCCGCGGAGCGCCAGTGGAGGCGGGTGGCCAAAGCGCGCGCGGGCAGCCCGGGGACCGTGACGATCTCCCTCGCGGCGCTCCTGCGGCAGCCCAAGGCGCTCCAGCGCCAAGTGGTGCGCGAGGCGATCCGGCGCGTCCACGGCGAGGCCGGGCAGCTGGAGTTCCGCCACTGGCTGGAAGTCGAACGGCTCTGCCGCGCGCGCCCCACGGGGACGCGCCTTGACCTGCCGGGCGGCGTGCGGCTGCGTCGGGAGCCGGAGCGGCTGGTCATAGAAGGGACCTTGCGCCCCTCCGATCATTCGCGGTATACTGAGCAGTTGCCTATGGTCATGATGACAACGGAGCCCCGATGAAAGCCTTGCGACCCCTGCCGCCCCAGCGCTCGCGCTGGATCGTGTTCCTGCTGCTGGGCATCGGCACGTTCCTGCTGATGCGGATGCTGGCCTTCTACGCCAGCCAGTGGCACCGGCAGATGACCTACAGCGAGTTCTACCGGTTGGTCCAGGAGAACCCCCAGACGGGGCAGATCACCGAGGCCAAGCTGCTGGATGACCGGTTGGAGGGCCGTCTCAAGAACGGGACGGGGTTCTCGGTCTACCTCCCGCCTCGCGATGAGGAGGTCCTGAAGCTCCTCCGCGAGAACGTGCCGAATCTCGATGTCCAGCCGCCGCAGGCCGGGTTCGTCGGGATCCTCATCGCGCTCTCCCCCTGGATCATCTTCCTCGCCATCATGTGGTTCGTCATGCGCTCCGCGCAGGGCGGGGGGCGGCTGCTCTCCTTCGGCAAGAGCCGCGCCCGCCTCATCTCGCCGGAGACCCACACGCGGGTGACCTTCGACGACGTCGCGGGCATCGACGAGGCCAAGGAGGAGCTCCGGGAGATCATCGAGTTCCTGAAGGATCCGAAGCGGTTCCAGCGGCTGGGCGGCAAGATCCCCAAGGGGGTCCTGCTCATCGGGCTGCCGGGAACAGGGAAGACGCTGCTGGCCAAGGCGGTGGCGGGGGAAGCGAACGTCCCCTTCTACTCCATCAGCGGCTCCGACTTCGTGGAGATGTTTGTCGGTGTTGGAGCAAGCAGGGTCCGGGATCTCTTTGAGCAGGCGCGCCGCAACGCCCGGCAGGGCGGCAAGGGCGCCATCGTCTTCATCGATGAGATCGACGCGGTGGGCCGCCAGCGGTTCGCGGGCATCGGGGGCGGGCACGACGAGCGGGAGCAGACGCTCAATGCGCTGCTCGTCGAGATGGACGGCTTCGATACGCAGGAGGGCACCATCCTCGTCGCGGCAACGAACCGCCCCGACGTCCTCGATCCAGCCCTGCTGCGCCCGGGCCGTTTCGACCGCCAGGTGGTGATCAGCCTGCCGGATATCATCGGACGGGAAGCCATCCTGAAGGTCCACACCCGGAAGATCAAGCTGGGCAAGGAGGTCGACCTCAAGCCGGTGGCTCGCCAGACCCCCGGCTTCTCGGGCGCGGACCTGGCCAACCTCGCCAACGAGGCGGCCCTCCTGGCCGCGCGCCTGAACAAAGACGTGGTCGGGATGGAGGAGCTGGAGCAGTCGATCGAGCGGGTCATCGCCGGGCCGGAGCGCAAGACCCGCGTGCTCAACGAGCGGGAGAAACGCATCACCGCGTTCCATGAGTCGGGGCACGCGCTGGTCGCGCTCATCACCCCGGAGACCGACCCGCTCCACAAGGTCTCCATCATCCCGCGGGGGGCGCACGCGCTGGGCTACACGATGCAGCTGCCGATCGAAGACCGCTACACGATGAGCAAGCGGGAGCTCATGGCCCGGATGACCGTCATGATGGGCGGGCGGGTCGCCGAGGAGCTCGTGTTCAACGAGATCACGACCGGCGCGCAGAACGACCTCGAGACCGCGACGGAGATGGCGCGCCGGATGGTCTGCGAGTTCGGCATGAGCGAACGCCTCGGCAGCCTGACCTACGGCAAGCGCGAGCGGCAGATGTTCCTCGGCCGCGACCTCTTCGAGGAGCGCAACTACAGCGAGCAGACCGCCGTCCTGATCGATGAGGAGGTGCGGCGCCTGGTCGACACCGCCTATGAGCGGGCCCGGCAGACGCTCCTCGCGCATCGGGCCCAGCTCGACCTCCTTGCCCAGGCGCTCCTCGAGAAGGAGGTGCTGGACGGGGAAGAGGTCAAGCGGCTCATCGGTCCCATCGCCGCATCCGCCGTCCCCGAGTCCGCGCCGCCGTCCGGCAACAACCGCACAACAGCCTAACCGCGGGTCGCTCATGCCCGTGCTTGAAGCCCCCAGCGCCTCCCGTTTGCGCCGGCGTGAGTTCCCCGATGCGGCCCGCCGCACGATCCCGTGCGCCGGCGGAGGCCGCCTCGTCTACCGCGGGCGCCCGCTCGTCATGGGGGTGCTCAACGTCACACCCGACTCGTTCAGCGACGGCGGCTCGTACCTTTCACCGCGGGCCGCCGTCGAGCGGGGCGTGCAGATGGCCGCCGAGGGGGCCGACCTCATCGACGTGGGAGGCGAGTCGACGCGGCCCGGCGCGGCCGCCGTGCCGGCCGCCGAGGAGCTCCGGCGCATCCTGCCGGTGATCGCGCGCCTTGCGCGGGTAGCGCGCGTGCCCCTCTCGATCGACACGTCCAAGGCCGAGGTGGCGCATCAAGCGCTCGGCGCGGGTGCCGCGGTCGTGAACGACGTGACGGCGCTGCGCGGCGACCCGCGGATGGCCTCC
>JAHFGZ010000037.1:0-3670 GCA_023247155.1 Candidatus Omnitrophota bacterium | reverse complement strand
GTCGCCACGGTGCGGCAGGCCCGGCGGGGGCGGCTGCCGGATCCCGTCGAGGCCGCCCGCATCTGCGAACAGGCCGGCGCCCAGAGCATCGTCTGCCACCTGCGGGAGGATCGGCGCCACATCCAGGACCATGACGTCGAGCGGCTGCGGCGCGCCGTCACGACCCGCCTCAACCTGGAGATGTCCATCGCCGGAGAGATCGTGGAGCGTGCGCTTGCCGTCAAGCCGGATCAGGTGACGCTGGTGCCGGAGCGGCGCCAGGAGCTGACCACCGAGGGCGGCCTGGACGTGGTGCGGCTGTCCAAGCGGCTGCGGCCGATCATCCGGGCCTTCCACGCCCGGGGCATTGAGGTCAGCCTCTTCATCGATCCGGTCCCCGCGCAACTCGAGGCGGCGCGCGAGGTCGGGGCGGCCGTGATTGAGCTGCACACCGGCCGCTATGCCGACGCCGCCGGCCCGCGCGCACAGGCCCGGGAGCTCGACACCCTCCGGCGGGCGGTGGCTGGGGGCAGGGCGTTGGGCCTCGCGGTCGCGGCGGGACACGGCCTCGACTATGAGAATGTCTCTCGGGTGGCGGCGATTCCGGAGATTGAGGAACTGAACATCGGGTTTGCCATCGTCAGCCGGGCCCTCTTCGTCGGCCTGGAGGCCGCGGTTCGGGAGATGGCCAAGCGGATGCGGCGGGAGATCGACCCGACGCGGCGGAGCGCGGCGCATGCCCTCCAAACCGCGTAGGCCGCGCGCGAGGCGGCGCCGCGCCGCGCCCCTGTTCGGCTGCGGCGTCGACGTGGTGGAGCTCTCCCGCTTCCGGCAGGCGCTGGCGCGCGGGGGCGAGCCGTTCATGCGCCGCATCTTCACCGCGCAGGAAGCGGCCTACGCCCGCGCGCGGCGGCCGACGATGCTGCTCCACCTGGCCGGCCGGTTCGCCGCCAAGGAAGCGGTCATCAAGGCGCTCTCGCAGGTGGACCCGACCCGCGCGCCGGCGATGAACCAGGTTGAGGTCCGCAACGACCGCCTCGGTCGCCCGTCCATCGTGCTGCATGACCGGCCGCGCGCGCGACGCAAGAGGGTCCGGCTGCACATCAGCCTCTCCCACGTCGACACGGTGGCGGTCGCCAGCGCGATTGCGATCCGATGATTGAACCTGGCCTGCTGCCGCCACGGCCTCCCGACGCCCATAAAGGGACTGCCGGCCGCGTCTTCGTCCTCGCCGGCTCCTCCGGCATGAGCGGCGCAGCCGCCCTGTGCACGACCGGGGCGCTGCGGGTCGGCGCGGGGCTCGTCACGCTCGGGATCCCCAAGAGCCTCCACCATCCGATGGTCGAGAAGCTCACCGAGGCGATGTTCCGCGTCCTGCCGGAAACCAAGGAGGGCAGCCTCGGCCTCCAGGGGCTGCCGGAGATTGCGAGCGCCATCGAGCACATGGACGCGGTCGCCATCGGTCCGGGCCTCTCCCAGCACTCGCAGACGAAGACGCTCGTGCGCCAACTGCTGCCGAAAATCGCCAAGCCGCTTGTCCTGGACGCGGACGGGCTCAACGCGCTCGCCGAGGAGGTCGATCTCCTGAAGAAGCTCTCCTTGCCCAGCATCCTCACGCCGCACCCGGGGGAAATGGGCCGGTTGATTCGGCTCTCGCCGGAGGACGTCCAGCGGGACCGGCAGCGCATCGCGGTGGAATTCGCGAAGAAGTATCACGTCATCGTGGCGCTGAAGGGCCACGCGACGGTCGTCGCCGACTATGAGGGCTCGGTGTACGTCAACGACACCGGCAACCCCGGCATGGCCTCGGGCGGCTGCGGCGACGTGCTGACCGGGATGATCGCCGGCCTCCTGGGCCAGCACCTCGCGCTCTTCGACGCAGCGCGCCTGGGCGTGCACCTGCACGGGCTGGCCGGGGACCTGGCCGCCGCGGACCGCGGCGAGATCGGCTTGCTCGCATCGGACCTAGCCGATAGAATACCTCAGGCGATCCGACAGTATCAGCGCACGCCGACGTAGCTCAGCGGTAGAGCAGCTGTTCTGTAAACAGCGGGCCGGGGGTTCAAATCCCTCCGTCGGCTTACTTGAATGCGGAATGGGGAATGCGGAATTCGGAATGAAGGACGGACGTGATTTTACTCCCCATTCCGAATTCCCAATTCCGAATTCTCTAATTTTTAATCAATCGGTCGGGGCAGGTACCTAAGCGGCCAAAAGGACCACGCTGTAAACGTGGCGGGCTTACGCCCTTCCCAGGTTCGAACCCTGGCCTGCCCATTCTTCGCCCCGTTGGGGGCGAAGAATGGATGCCGAGCCGGGCCGGTAACAAAAAGGCCCGAGCGTTGACCTAAGGGACATTGAGCAGATGATGACAACGCATGCTCGTTGTCTGATCCTCACCATTGTATCTACCACCTTTCTCTCGACAACCACTTTTGCAGCCGACCCCCCAACCTCTGACCCCCGCACCCCAATCGCCACCGTCTTTTCAAAACCGATCTATGCGGATGAGCTCGAGTCGAGCCCCTCAGCGCAGCTCCCAGCTGGCCTCACAGACGAGCAGCGCAGCCAGTGGCAAGCCTCTCAGCGGAACGAACGCCTTAGCCAGATGATCTCGACGCCGCTGGTTGCCCAGTTCTGCCAGACCCACGCCTGCGAGCCGACCGACGAGGAGATCACCGCCTTCAATCAAAGCGTCGGGCGCTCCAGGCAGCAGCGGCTTCAGGAGTGGAAGAGCCAGCATGCGTCGCTCACGGCAGAGCTGCAGGCGCCGAACGTCAGCGAGGCCCGCCGGACAGAGGCCACCAAGGAGCTCCAGCAGGTGGATTCGCTGCTGGCGACGGAAGAGCACATGTACGACGGCATGACGCCTGAGCAGCGGGCGGCGGTCGAGGCGTCCAGGCCGGCGCGCGAAAAGGAAATCGCGGGCGTGTTTATCCGGGCCTGGAAATTCAACAAGGCGCTCTATCAGCAGTACGGCGGCCGGGTCATTTTCCAGCAGGCCGGCATGGAGCCGCTCGATGCGTATCGGGCGTGGCTGCAAGAGCACGAGCGCAACGGTGATTTCGCCATCAACGACCCCGACATGCACCAGCGATTTTGGAGCTACTTCGTCAGCGAAGGGCACAACTTCGTTCCGATCGAATCGTTCCGTCAGGAGAGCGGCATGGCCGATCCCTGGGAGAAACCCTGGTGGCTTGTCGAACCAAAGAAAACACCATAAGCGTTCTCTGCGCGAGTATAGCTCAATGGTAGAGCGCTTTGATCAGTTGTGAGCTGCGGGCGTAGTTTAGTGGTCAAATCCCTCTCTTCCAAGGAGGAGTCACGGGTTCGATTCCCGTCGCCCGCTCCACCCCTCCTCAAAGTCCTCTAGACCCTAAATAACGCTTGACAAATTAGGGTCATCTGCTTAAACTACGAGTTTACTTCCCCACGTAAGACCTCGTTCTGAGCCTTTCGTTCAACTAGAATCGTTTCATAGAGATAGGTCATTGTCAGGGGGTGAGTGCGGTGGCACGGATCATGAACGTCGGTGAAGTGGCACGGTACCTGCGCGTCGTGCCGGACACCATCTACCGCAAGGCCCGCCGAGGCGAGATCCCGGCCGTCAAGGTCGGGAAGGTCTGGCGGTTTCCCAAAGCCACCCTCGATAAATGGCTGAACGATGCCGCGCTGGAAACCGTGAAGAAAG
>JAHFGZ010000036.1 GCA_023247155.1 Candidatus Omnitrophota bacterium | reverse complement strand
ACCACAAGCGCCTCGCCCAACGACACGCATGACCCGACCGAGCGCGCGCCTGTAGCTCAAACTGGATAGAGCGGGGGCGTCCTAAGCCCTGCGTTGCAGGTTCGACTCCTGCCAGGCGCACTCTTCACCTCACTTACCTGCAGCCCAACAAACTCCCCTTAAAATCGCATAGCGCCTGTTACCCCTGCATGAAAAAATGCTTGACAAGGGTGGCGTAACTTCCTATAGTAAGCGCAACTTCTGAAAGGAGGTGGCCTCAACCGAGCGTGGCTTTCCGCTGAGGTTACTTCACGAGTGCAAGCATAGTTGAGTGTGATGAATCGGTCTTGGGCGTGGGGACGCACAACAAGGAGGTTCGGCATGATGAAGGCTACGCTTCGCAGCGCAGTCCTTCTTGGCATCGCCGCGCTGGGGATGGTCGTGGCAAGCATCCCGGGCTTCGCGGAGGTGCAGAACGTCAAGGTGAGCGGGGACGTCACGGTCCGCGCGTTCCACCGGGAGTGTCTGGACTTGAACTGCGGGGATGACAACCTCGGCACGGGAGCGCTGGCCGCGGGCAAGCCGCTGGAAGGTGAAGATGATTTCTTCATGCACACGATCGGCGTCAATGTCGCCGCCGACCTCACCGAGAACGTCTCGGCGTTCATCCGCCTGGCGAACGAGCGGGACTGGGACAGCACCGTCGGCGCCAATTCCGCAGCCCAGGACGTCGACCTCAGCCAGGGCTACGTCACGCTCAAGGAGCTGTTCTATTCCCCGCTGACGCTCCGCGTGGGGACCCAGCCCATCGTCTGGGGCCGCGGGCTCGTCCTCGGCAGCAACCTCCTGCCGACCATCATCGGACGGCCGAACGACGCCAACGGGTCCATCACCGCGAACGAGTTCACCGACTTCACCTCGTTCGACGCGCTCCGCGCGACGCTGGACCTCTCCGGCGTGACGGGCAACGTGCCTCTGACGCTCGACGCGGTCTACATCAAGCTCGATGAGAACACGACCACCCTCGCGGATGACGTCAACCTCATGGGGGTGGACTTCGGCACCAAGTTCGACAGCATGAACGGCGAGATGGAGGCGTACTACCTCAACAAGCGCGACAAGGTCGCCGAAAGTGCGCTGGACGTGGATGCACGGGATGGGTCAGTCAACACCATCGGGCTCCGGGGAAGCGCCAGGCCCGCTGAAGGCGCCTCGGTGTGGGGCGAGCTCGCCTACCAGTTCGGCAAGCGCGCGACCGACTTCGAAGCCATCCTGCAAAGCGGCGATTCCCAGCAGGCGTGGGCGGCGAACTTCGGCACCGACTTCACCTTCACCGATGTCGCGATGACACCGAAGGTCGGAGCCGAGTGGAAGTTCTTCTCCGGCAAGAACCGCGATGGCGCCGTGATGGGGTGGCACCCCATCGCGCCCGGCTACTACACGACGGCGCTGCGCGAGTTCCAGACCCGCAGCACCATCGCCGCGACGCGGTTCTACCCGAACACCCAGGCCGGCGTCACCTCGGGGCAGACCAACCAGCATGAGCTGGCGGTCCTCGGCAGCCTCAAGCCGATTGAGGACCTGACCGTCAACCAGCGGCTCTCCTGGTTCGTCCTGCCGGTCGGGGCGCTTCCGCCGAGCAGCTCCTCGAACGCCAAGCGGGAGAGCTTCCTCGGCACCGAGTGGGACACCCAGCTGACCTACGACTACACGGATGACGTGCAGTTCGGGGTCATCTATGGGCTGTTCCTGCCCGGCTCCGTCTACAACAAGGACGCCGTGGGGGTGACCGGGGGCAACGACACCGCCCAGGAGCTCATCACGTCGGTCAGCGTGAAGTTCTAGTTCGTTGGTTCGCGGGGTTTTCAGCCCCCTGCTTCGCAAGAGGCAGGGGGCGTTTTTTTAGCATCAACTGATGTCTCATCCTTTATGCGTCGCCTTCATCTGGCATATGCACCAGCCCTATTACCGGGACCTGGCGACCGGAGGCTGCGCCATGCCCTGGGTCCGCCTCCACGCCGTCAAAGACTACCTGGATATGGTCGAGCGTCTGTCGCGCTTTCCCGCCATCCACCAGACCTTCAACCTCGTCCCCTCGCTCCTGGACCAGCTCGAGGAGTACCTGCCGCCCGCCAACGGCTCCGACACGTTCCTTGAGCTCTCGCGCAAGCCTGCGGCCCGCCTCGACGAGGACGAACAGCGCTTCCTCCTGCGGTGGTTCTTCCTCGCCCACATCGACCGGATGATCAAGCCGTCCCCGCGCTACCATGACCTGCTCGCCAAACGCGGCCTGCAGGTGCGGAACGAGGACTGGCCGAGAATCCAGAAACGGTTCCATCCCCAGGACTACCTCGACCTCCAGGTCTGGTTCAATCTGGTGTGGATCGACCCCTGGCTGCGCCGCCAGGACCCCGGCCTGGCGGCGCTCGAGGCGAAAGGCGCCCAGTTCACCGAGGAAGAGAAGTCCCGCGTTCTGGACCAGCAGCTGGCGCTGATGGCGCAGGTCTTGCCCGCCTACCGGGAGGCGGCCCGCCGCGGCCAGGTGGAGCTGACGACCTCCCCCTACTACCATCCCATCCTGCCGCTCCTGTGCGATCTCCGCTCCGCCCACGGGGCCCTGCCGCATCTTGCACTTCCGCAGCGGATGTTCCGGCACCCCGACGACGCGCGCTGGCAGGTGGAGGAGGCGCTCCGACGGCACCAGGCGGCGTTCGGATCGCCCCCCGCCGGCATCTGGCCTTCGGAGGGCGGCGTCAGCGAGGAGGTCATCCAGCTGGCGATCGACGCAGGGGTGCGCTGGGTCGCCACGGACGAGGCCATCCTGTGGCGGACGCTCAAGCGCGCCCGCGCCCCGTCGCTGCTGTACCGGCCCCACGCGCTGCGCCGGAAGGGCGGGTGCACGGCCATCATCTTCCGCGACCGAGAGCTCTCCGACCTGATCGGCTTCGTCTACAGCCAGTGGGATCCCAAGATCGCCGTGGCGGATTTCCTCGACCGGCTCGGCGCCATCCACCAGCAGTTCCGGTCCGCCTCCCAGCCGGCGCTTGTCAGCGTCATCCTGGATGGCGAGAACGCCTGGGAGTTCTACCCGAACGACGGCCATGACTTCCTGGAGAGCCTCTACGGGGCGCTCGCCGCGGATGAGCGGTTCCGGTGCGTGACCGTCAGCGAGTTCCTCCAGCAGCACCCGGTCGAGCCGACCGAGTCGCTGCCGGAGCTGGCCAGCGGCTCGTGGATCGACGGCAACTTCGCGACCTGGATCGGGCACCCGGAGAAAAACGCGGCGTGGACGCTGCTCGCCCAGGCGCGGGAGGCGCTCGCCCCGCTGGGCAGGGACGACTCGGCCTCCAGCCGGGCCTGGCGGTGCCTGGGCATTGCGGAGGGCAGCGACTGGATGTGGTGGTTCGGCGACACCCACTTCTCCGCCCAGGCCGAGGAGTTCGACCGGCTCTTCCGTGCGCACCTGACCAATGCCTATCGGCTCGCGGGACTCGAGCCGCCGGCGAACCTGCAGCAGCCGATCCGGCGCCGCGCCGTGGAACCCCCTCACGGGCCGACCGGGCTGCTGCACCCGGTCATCGACGGTCGGGAAACCTCCTACTACGAGTGGCTCTACGCGGGCCGGATCGACCTCACCCAGCAGTACGCCGCCATCCAGCGCAGCGAGCAGTGTCTCCGGTACCTCTCCTACGGGTTCGACGAGATCCGCCACTACCTCCGCCTCGACCTGGACCGCGCCGCGCTGGGCCGCTCTGCAGCCTGGGCGATTGAACTCACCCTCGCCCAGGAGGTCGAGGTCCGCATCGCACCGGCCGGCGGGGCTGGGGGAATGTCCGGCCCGCTCCCCGTCCATGCCGAGCTCAAGGCTTCCGGGCCAGAGGCGGCTGCGGCACCCCGGCAGCTGCCGTGCGCGCTGGGGCGCATCCTGGAGCTCGCCGTCCCACGGCACGACATCCCGCTCAAGCCGGGCGAGAAGCTCCGGCTGACGGTGACGCTCAGGGCAGGGCAGGAGGTCCTGGAGCGTTACCCGGCCCAGGGCGCCTTTGAGCTCAGCGCGTCCCCGGCGGACCTAGAGGCCCAGGCCTGGCCGGTCTGAATACCTTGATTTACCGACGACGCTGACCTATAATGAAGAGTTATTCTTGCCAAGATGAAGCCGATCCGGATTGCCATCGCCGGGGTGGGGAACTGCGCCAGCTCGCTCTTGCAGGGACTCCGCTACTACGCGACCCCCTACGTCACCAACGGGCGGTCCGTCCGGGGGCTGCTGCACCCCCGCATCGGCCCTTACACCCCCTCCGACGTCCAGGTGGTGGCCGCGTTCGACATCGACGCGCGCAAGGTCGGCAAGCCGCTTGAGGTCGCCTGCACCGCCCAGCCGAACTGCACCACCCAGTTCATCCGGCGCTTCCCGCGGTACGGCATCCGCGTCCAGATGGGACCGGTGCTGGACGGGGTCGCCTCGCACATGCGCCGGTACCCCAGCGCCCAGACCTTCGTCGTCTCGAAGGCGCGTCCGGCCAACGTCGCTGACATCCTGAAGCGATCGGGCGCGGAGATCCTCCTGAACTACCTGCCGGTCGGGTCCCAGCGCGCGACGGAGGCCTATGCGAACGCGTGCCTTTCGGCCGGGGTGAGCCTGCTCAACTGCATCCCGGTCTTCATCGCATCCGACCGGCGGTGGGCGGCCCGCTTCGCCGCGCGCGGCATCCCGCTCATCGGCGATGACGTCAAGGGGCAGGTCGGCGCCACCATCCTGCACCGGGCGCTCGCCCGGCTCTTCTTGGATCGGGGGGCGGCCATCGATCGGACCTACCAGCTGAACGTCGGCGGCAACACCGACTTCCTGAACATGCTGAACCGGGACCGCCTGAAGATGAAGAAGATCTCCAAAACCGAGGCGGTCCAGTCCATCCTCCTCAAGCGCCTCGACAGCACCGACATCCACATCGGCCCCAGCGACTACGTCCCCTGGCAGCGGGACCGGAAGATCTGTTTTCTGCGGATCGAGGGCCGTGGGTTCGGCGATTGCCCGATCGAGCTGGAGGCGCGGCTCTCGGTGGAGGACTCGCCGAACAGCGCCGGCATGACGATTGACGCCATCCGGTGCCTCCGCCTCGCCCGCGACCGGCATCTGGGCGGACCCCTCCATTCCATCTCCGCATGGACCATGAAGCACCCGCCCCAGCCCATGCCGGATGAACAGGCAAGCCAGCTCGTCGAGGCCTTCATCCGTGGCAGCAGCCATCGCTAGCCCCTCCGATCCGCCTCTCCACCCCGCACCCCCTGAGGCCTGCCGCTCCGCCTGGTGGGCCGTGGGACGGTTCGGGCTCTCCGTCCTGCTCATCAGCCTGCTGCTGGCGGCGCTCGTGGCGCCCTGGGCGTCCCTCTCCTGGTGGAAGGTCCTCCGGCGCTGCGTCTCCATCGCGGCAGCGCTCAGCCTCTGGCTCTGCATCAGGAAGTTTGAGGGGCGGTCGTTCCGCGCGTACGGGCTTGGGGCTTGGAGGGGGCCGGGGGGAGGGAAGCGCCAGCTCCTCTTCGGCCTCATGCTGGGTCTTGGCACGTTGGGGCTGATGCTGGGAGTCGGTCTGGCGGGCGGGGCGGTGCGCTTCGAGGTCACCCCGGATCGCGTGCGGCTGTGGTGGACCGTGCTGGGGTTCGTGCCGGTCGCGGCGCTGGTCAGCGTGCTGGAGGAGCTCGTCTTCCGCGGGGTGCTGCTCCAGCGCCTGATGGCCTGCTCCACCCCGCTGGCGGTTGGGCTCAGCAGCGCGTGCTACGCGCTCGTCCACCTGAAGGCCCCTGAGCTGACGGCGGAAACGGCGCGCGAGCTGGGGGGGTTGTTTCTCCTCGGCGTCGTCCTGGCCGCCAGCTACCTGCGCACGCGACAGCTCTATCTGGCCATCGGCCTGCACGCCGGCCTGGCGTACGGCGCCCGCATCAACAAGTTGGTCATCGCGTTCGCCGACCCGTCAGACGGGTGGCTGACCGGGACCACCCGGATCGTCGACGGCATGGTGGGATGGGCGGCGCTGGCGGGAATTGGCGGCTGCGTGCTGTGGTGGACTCGCCGGAGGGGCGTCACGGATCCGGGAAGAGCTCTTTCTTCTGCGCGTCGGTGAGCGTGCGCTTCACCGCGTTCACGACGCGCGTCAGCTCAAGGTCCAGCGACGCGATGAAGGAGAGGAGCCGCTGGGTGAGCCAAAACACCCCGCAGAGGGAGACGCCGAGTACCGACGTCGCCATCTGGAGCTCGCCAGAGGGTATGAGCAGCAGGTAGAGGAGCACTCCCCCCGCCATGAGGATGAGGTAAACCTTCAGCCGATCCACCGTCTGCAGAAAGCGGCGGTCTTTGGCATGCAGCGGCATAGCTATAGTATAACCAGCCGATGCCTCCCGTGCAAGGCCGCCTGACGGTGGTCTGCTTCGATCTCGACGGCGTCGAGCGATTGACAATGCCGCGGAGTCCCCGATACAATAGCCACGATAAGAGGAGGGGCATGCGATGGCCATGACACGGCTGGTGCGTCCGGTGGCGCTCCTGGTCGGCCTGGTGGGGCTCGCGGGGCCGCCGGCCTGGGCCCAAGATCCGATCCATAAAATGGGACGGGGCGTGGCGAACGTTCTCACGGGCTGGATGGAGCTCCCGAAACAGATCCACCTCGGCAGGCAGGAAGAAAACCCGGTCGCGGGATTCGGCTGGGGGCTCCTGAAAGGCGCGGGGCTCACGGTGCTGCGCGCCGGCGTGGGGCTGTACGAGGCGCTGACGTTCCCGTTGCCGTATCCCAAGGGGTTTGCGTCGCCCTACGAACAGATGGAACTGAGCGATTACGCCTGGGAATAGTGTCGTCGCCCTGACAGTCGCGTGCCTGCTGGTCTCGCCGGGCGTGGCCTGGAGCGGGGAAACGCCGTCGCCGGACGCGGCCGCTGCCGCCCCGGACCAGGCCCCGGGAGGCCACCGGCATCCGCGCGTCGGCGAACGGCTCAGCTTCCGTGGACGGTGGATGGGGCTGCCGGTCGGCCACGGCTGGATCGAGGTCAAGGAGATCGTCGAGCTGGAGGGGCGGCGGGCCTACCATATCGAAGCCCAAGGCCGCTCGAACGAGCTCCTATCCACGTTCTATCCCATCCACGATATCGTCCATTCCTATCTGGACGTGGAGACGCTCCAGCCGCTCCGCTTCGAAAAACACCAGCGCGAGGGACACTACCGGGCGGAGGAGGTGGTGACGTTCGACCACGGGGCGCGGCGTGCGACGTACCGGTCACTCCTCAACCAGTCCGTGAAAGAGATCGAGCTGCCCGCGGACGTCCAGGACCTCATCAGCGCCCTCTACTGGCTCCGCAACCAGCCGCTCCGCTTCGACGAGACGCTCACCCTGAACCTCTACACGGATGAGAAGATCTACCGGACGGAACTGGATGTCCGGGCGCCCTTCCTGCTGGAGCTGTTAAAGCGCGGGACGTTCCGGTGCTTCGAAGTCGAGCCGCGGGCATCCTTCAAGGGGCTCTTGGTGAAGCGGGGGCGGCTCTGGGCCTACGTGACGGCCGATGCGCATCGCCTGCCGCTCCTTGTGAAAGCCACCACCCCCTGGGGGCAGATGACCGCCGTCCTCGACGAAAGCTCAATCCCGACCACGCTGCCGGCGCGGACGTCGAAGCGGTTTCCTGAGCTCAATATAATGTCTGATAAGATATATTCTGTAAAATAACAGCTACCGCAACCGACCCAGTCAGTAAGACCCAAACGACTGCGGCAAACTGGCCTGAAAAAAGCTGGCAAGACGCGTGTGGTAGGCCGAGGGGTCAAGCGCAAACCCCTCGAGATGGCCGGCGTGGTCGATCACCCAGAGCTCCTTCGGCGCGCCCGCCCTGTCGGCGATGCGCCGACTCCCCTCGACCGGCATCCGGAGATCCGCAGCCCCGTGGATCAGGAGGAGCGGCCTGGGGCTCAGCCGGGCGGCGCTGTCTTCCGGAGAGACCCGCCGCGGCCAGACCCCGAAGCGCAGCCGGTAGGTCGCCAGCACGAACCATTGGAACGGCACCCTGGGCAGCAGCGGGTACATGAGGCTCATGTGCCGGCCGATTGCTTCCTCCAGGTTCGGATAGGGGCTGTCGACGGCCACCGCGCCGATGCGCTCGTCCCTCGCGGCCACCATCAGGGCCACGGCGCCCCCCATGGAAATCCCGTACACCCCGTAGGGGGCCGCGGGGATGTCCGGCTGCTGGCCGAGAAAGCTCAGCGCCCCCTCCAGGTCGCGCTGCTCACGCCACCCGAATGAGGTCACCCGCCCGTGGCTGCCGCCATGGGCACGGAAGTCGAACAGGAACAGGTTGAATCCCGCTTCGTGCAGCCCCTCGGCGATGTCCAGGAGGTCGGCGCGGTTGGCTCCCACCCCATGGCAGAGCAGGATCCAGGGACGGGACGGCTCCCCTAGAACCTTCCAGCCTTCCAGCTGGATCCCATCGGTAGCCTGGAACTCGACGGTCTCCGAGCGGAGGTGGAGGAACTCCGGCGTCTGGGTGATCGGCATCCGGGGCAGGACGGTATTGCGCAGGAACAGGGCTGCGGAGAGGCACCACGTCCAGAAGACCGTCAGGAAGAGGATTTCGAGGACGAGCACGAGCGGACGGCTCACTTGACGATGCTGCCGGTCCGGATGGGCCGCTCGGGCGTGACCAGGACGATGGAGCCGCCGTCGGAGGCCGCCAGGACCATCCCCTGGCTCTCCACGCCCCGGAGCGTCGCCGGCTTCATGTTGGCGACCACCACGACGTGCTTGCCGACCAGGTCCTGGGCCTGATAGGACCCTTTGATCCCAGCCACAAGCCGCCGCGGGGTCGCTTCCCCCACATCCACGGTTAACACGAGCAGCCGGTCGGCGTTGGGGTGGTCCTCGGCGGCCGTCACCACGCCGATGCGGAGCGCCAGCCGCTGGAACTCCTCGATGGAGATCGCGGCAGCCTGCGGCGCGGGCGTGCCCTTCCCTGCCTCACTCATGGGGCGGAGGGTGGTCCGGACGCCAGGACCGGGGCTTCCTGCGGCGGGACCATGGAGATGGCGTCCCAGGGGCAGATCTTCTCACAGAGCCAGCAGCCGATGCACTTCGGCTGGTCGACGATGCACGTGCCGTTGAGCCCAAGGTACTCCGGCCCAGGCAGCTTGTCGATGCAATCCACCGGGCAGACCGCGATGCACACCTCGCAGCCGGTGCAGCTGTCGGGGTTGATGAGCGCTTTCGGTCGTCCCTTCCTCGGCTGGGGGATCGCCGCCATGAATTCGCTCACGCCTTCGGCTTGAGCCGCTCGGCCACGAGCTGGCTGACCGTTTTGCCGTCGGCCGCTCCCGCCGCCTTGCCCATCACGTACTTCATGACCGGGCCCTGGGCCGGCCCGACGGCGGCGATCGCCTCCTCGATGAGCTGCTGCAGTGTCTCCGGCGACAGCTGCTGCGGCAGATACCCGTTCAGCAACGCCAGCTCCTCCGTCGCCTGGGCCAGCACATCGTCGCGGCGGCCCTGCTTGGCGGCCTCGATCGTCTCGCGGCGCTGCTTCGCCTGCTGGGCGATGACCGGCAGGACCTCCTGGTCGTCCAGGGTCTCCTTGCGCTTCTCAATCGCCGTGCGCTGCATGGCCGCCTTGACGAGCCGCAGGGTGTCCACCCGGCGGCGCTCACCGGCCTTCAGGGCGGTCTTGTAGTCGGCTTCAATCCGTTCCGTGAGCGTGGCCATTCCTGTAGGTATTCTCGCATCAAAGGAAACCGGCGTCAAATGAGGCGCCGGGC
>JAHFGZ010000004.1:22589-40496 GCA_023247155.1 Candidatus Omnitrophota bacterium | reverse complement strand
GCCGCCCGACGTACGAACAGGTCTCGTCAGGCACCACCGGCCACGCGGAGGCGGTGCAGGTCACGTACGACCCGTCGCAGGTCAGCTACGATGAGCTGCTGGAGACGTTCTGGCGCAACATCGACCCGACGCAGGCGGACGGGCAGTTCGCGGACCAGGGCCCGCAGTACCGGACGGTCATCTTCTACCACACGGAGGAGCAGCGGCGGCTGGCCGAGGCGTCGAAAGCGCGCCTGGCCGCATCAGGCAAGTTCGACAAGCCGCTGGTGACCGAGATCGCCCCCGCCGGCCCCTTCTACCCGGCGGAAGACTACCACCAGGACTACCACAGGAAGAACCCGTTGCGCTACAAGCTCTACCGCGCCGGCTCGGGCCGGGAGGGCTACCTGCAGCGGACCTGGGGTGAGCCGCCGCACGCCGGAACGGCTGGGACGGACTGATGCGCGACCCGGCGGACACCCTTGAGACCCTGGCGAATATCGGCTGGGGCTTCCTGCCGCTGCTCGCGTTGGGGGTCTTCGGTTTCGGCGTCTTCAGCGCCGCGATGCCGGAGCGGTCCATCGCGCTCTACCAGCGGCTCATGGCGCGGTTCAACTGGCGCGTGAGCCCCATCGATGAGCGGCGGGAGCTCCGCACCACCAGGGTCCTGGGCCTCCTCCTCATGCTGCTGAGCGCCGTGGCGTGGTGGCGGGTCATGGTCCAGGGGCTGTGAGCCGCGCGCATGGCTGCGCCGGAACCGGTCCTGATGTGCTGGAGCGGGGGCAAGGACAGCTCGCTCGCCCTCCAGGCTGCGCTGCGCGATCCGGCGCTGCGCGTCGAGGCGCTCGTGACGACGGTCACCGACGGCTACGACCGCATCAGCATGCACGGGGTGCGCTGCGCGCTGCTGGCCGAGCAGGCCGAGGCCATCGGCCTGCCGCTCGAGCAGGTCCGCATCCCCATCCGCGCCTCGAATGCCATCTACGAGGAGGCCATGGGACGGCTGCTCCAGCGCTATCAGGCCCAAGGGGTGTCGCGCGTCATCTTCGGGGACCTGTTCCTGCAGGAGATCCGCCGCTACCGGGAGGAGCAGCTGGCGCGGCTGGGCATGCAGGGGCTCTTCCCGCTCTGGCTGCAGGACACCCGGCGGCTCGCGCAGGCGTTCATCGCGGCGGGCTTCCGGGCGATCCTGGTCTGCGTGGACCCCAAGCAGCTCGACCCGTCGTTCTGCGGCCGCGCGTTCGACGAGCAGCTGCTGGCGGACCTGCCGCCGGGCGCCGACCCCTGCGGGGAGAACGGCGAGTTCCACACCTTCGTCCATGACGGACCGCTCTTCCGCCGGCCCGTTCAGGTGGTGACGGGCGACGTGGTGCATCGGGATGGGTTCTGGTTCTGTGATCTGCAATAAATGAGGACCGGTTCCCTTTTAAAAGGGAACCGGTCCATTTTTTCAGTCCGGGTTGTGCTACCGGCGGTGGAGCGCCTTCGGGGACGCGCCGAGCTGGCGCAACGCCTCTTCCGGCTGGTCGCTATAGAGCTGGCAGAACTGCGTGACCGCGGCGATGTCCGGGAAGCGCCCGGATTCGCGCATGCGCCGCAGGATCTCGGCCCGGCGTGAGGCCTCCTCCATGATCTGCAGGGCTGTCTGGCCCGACTCGGTGGCGAGGCGGTCGCGGTAGGTGCTGCTGGGCAACCCCTCGACCACCTCGTCCCGCGCGCGGTCATAGCTCCACACCGTCGAGAGGAGCACCATCTGCTGCTCCATCCCCGAGGTCTCCACCAGCTCGCTCACGACCCGGCGGATCCTCCCCTCCGTGTTGAGCTTCCGCAGGATGATGAAGACGTCCACGAGGCTGACCAGGACCGGCGGCACGTGCATCGGCTCGTTCTGGAGGCGCAGGATGGTCTCCCGGGCCGAGGAGGCGTGCAGGGTGCCCATGCAGTACTTGCCGAGGTTCATCGTCGTCATGAGGTCCCGGGCCTCGACGCCGCGCACCTCGCCGACGAGGATGCGCTCCGGGCGCATCCGCAGGCTGTTCTTCACCAGGTCCGGCGTCTTCACGCGGCGGCAGCTCTCAAGGCGGGAGCAGTTCTCCAGGAACGCCGTGTTGAGCTCGAGCGTGTCCTCGATGATGACCACCCGGTCCTTCCAGGGGATGAAGCTGAGGAGGGCGTTGAGCAGCGTTGTCTTGCCGGCGCCCGGCCCGCCGGAGATGATGAGGTTGGCCGGCCGGACGCCGAGCCCCTCGACGTACATCCACAGCTGGGCCGCCAGCTGGTTGGTCAGCATGCCGGTGTCGATGAGCTGCAGGATGGTGAAGGGCTGGGTCTTGCCCCGCGCGATGGTGATCTGGGGGCCGAACGGCGACTGGATGATGTTCACGCGCCCAGGGATCTCGACGAGCTCCACGTCGTTGATCGGGTCCACCTCGGACCGGCCGGCGAAGAAGAGGAGCTTCTTGACGAAGACCGCAAGCGCCTGCGCGCTCTCGAACCGGCGGTCGGTTTTCATGAGGCCGTCATCCGCCCGGTGCACGAAGATGGGGTTGGTCGAGTTGATGATGATGTCCTCGACGGTGGGGTCCTCGAGCAGGCCTTCGATGACGTCGTAAGAGAAGAAGGCCTGGAGGAACTCCTCGCGCTGGGCCGGGGCCGCCAGGGCGGGGAACCGGCCGTTGGTCTCTTGGTACAGGCGCTCCAGGGTGTCGGCGACCACCTGGCGGCGTTCCTCGTGCGGCTGCAGGAGGCTCATGCGGCCGCGGAGGCGCTCGAGGAGCGCGTCGGTCAGCGCCAGCCACGGCGGTTCCCGGAACCGGCTCGCCGGCCGCCCGTGGCCGTTGCCGGGAAACTCCCTCCGACACCCTCCTGGTCCCTGCATCCTGCGGCCCTCCTTCACGGCCGTCCCCATAAGTCTACCTGACCGCGCGGGACTCCTCCAAGCCGGCGCGGGAAAAACTCAAGCGCCCGTCCGCTCGATCGCGCCCGCGTGTGCGCAGGCGCCACATCCTGTGCGATGGCGTCCACCGGCTTGTCGCCTTTGCAACAGGTATGGTATAGTTCGTCCATGGCCCATCCGACCGCGGAGCGCCACATGGCCGAAGTCGCACCGGGGCACCGCGTCCTCGTCATCGACGACGACGAGAAGCTCCTGACCGTCTATGAGGGGCTGCTCTCGCGGCATGGCTTCGTCGCGACGACCTGCTCGGACAGCACCCAGGTGATGCCGCTCCTGAAGTCCAGCGCGTTTGAGGTCGTGCTGCTCGACATCCGCATGCCGGGGCTGGAAGGGGCAGACCTGCTGCCCCTCATCAAGAAGGCCCTGCCGGAGCTGCCCGTGATCCTTGTGTCCGCCTACTGCGACGAGGCCAGCGCCGGCTACTACCATGCGCTGGGCGCGTTCGACATGATCACCAAGCCGTTCAGCCATGAGGCGCTGCTGGACACGGTGGGCCGGGCGCTCCAGCAGCAAGAGCAAATCCCCCTCACGCTGACCAGCCTCTCCCTCCGCGAAGGGCGGGACCTGCTCTATCGCAAGCTCATCCTGGCCGCCCTCCGGCGGACCGGCTGGAACCAGGTCAAGGCCGCCGAGCTGCTCGGCGTCAGCCGCTACTGCCTGATCCGGTGGCTCAAGAAGCTCGGCATCTCGTACTGACCTCGTCATCGGGACAGCTTCACGCGCAGGAGCGCTTCCAGCTGCTCGAAGCTGATGAACGGCTTGACGAGGTAGTCGTTCGCCCCCAGCACCTTGGCCTCCTCGGCGGTTTGCTCCTCATCCACCTGGGTGAGGAAGATGACGGGCAGGTTCGGGTGGGAACCGCGCAGGCGCTTCAGCGTCGCGATGCCGTCCAGGCCCGGCATCTTGACGTCGAGGAGGCAGGCCAGCGGCGCGGCGCGCTCCAGCTGCGCCAGCGCCTCTTCCCCGGAGCCCGCCGTGAGCACCGTGAACCCCTTGAGCTCAAGGTAGTTTTGCAGGATCATCCGCCATCTCGGCTCATCATCGACCAGCAGGAGCTCGACGGCCCGCGGGACCGCCTTCACCCACCGCTCCACTTCCTGCAGCACCGCGTCGTCCGAGACGTCAAGCGGCAAGGCCGCCTGCACAATGGGGGCGGTACCGGTCGGCCCGTGGGGCGGGGCGCCGAGCAGGATGATGGGGGCGCGCTCATTGGCCGCGCGGAGCTCGCCCGCCAGCCGCCAGCCGTCCGCGCCCGGGGCCCCGTCGCTGATCAGGATGACGCCGGGCCACTGGCGCGCGGCCGCCGCCGCCTCGGCCGGGCAGACGCCGTGCACCGACAGGGCATGGCGGACGAGGACAGTGCCCCAGCGATGGCGCCGCTCCGGGTCTTCGTCGATCACCATGACCTGACGCTGTAACGTCGCCTGCTGCGATGTACCGTCAGGTACGAGTGACATCAGACCTCACACCTTGGAAGCCTACCATATCGTTGCGAACTTGTCAAATGTAACTCATTGTAATACAATAAGTTATGTGAAATAACGAGACAGCGCAAGGGCCAGAGTGTAGCAGGGCTACCACACCTTCGACCGAAGTTGTGCGGCGGTGCCGGAGTTGTTACAATGGCACCAGCCAAGGAGGGCCGGATGGATCCAGGTGCCGTAGCGGACCCATGAATCTTGCCATCACCAGTCCAGCGTTCACGGACGGCGGGGCCATCCCGTCCGTCTACACCTGCGAAGGGAGGGACGTCTCCCCGCCGCTGGCGTGGACCGACCCGCCCCCCGGCACGAACAGCTTGGCGCTCATCGCCGATGACCCGGACGCGCCGGGCAAGACGTGGGTCCACTGGGTGCTCTACAACCTGCCGCCGTCTGCGCGGGAGCTGCCCGAAGCGTTTCCCCCCGACGAGGAGCGGCCCGATGGCATGCGCCAGGGGACGACCGATTTCGGCCGCGTCGGCTACGGCGGCCCGTGCCCGCCCAGCGGCACCCATCGCTATTTCTTCAAGCTCTATGCGCTCGACGCCCCGCTCGCCTTGCCTCCGGGCGCCACCAAACCGCAGTTCGAAGCGGCCATGAAGGGGCACCTCCTGGCCGAGGCGCAGCTCATGGGGACGTACCGTCGCTTCAAATGAGGAGACCGTTTCCCTTTTTCCCATCGGACGCGGTAGGAAAAAGGGAAATGGTCCCGGGACAATGATAAAATGACGCCCATGCGCTCCCCCGACCACCTCGCCGTCGTCCTGATCGGCCACGGTGCGCCGGCCACCGATTGCCCCCCGCAGCTCGTGGGCGAGCTCATGAGTTTGGAGTGGCGCCAGGCGGCCGCCCCGCCCAATGGCGCCTCGCCCCATCGCGCGGAGGGGCGGGTGGCGGAGCTGGATGCCGCGATCCGAGACTGGCCGCGCCATTCCGGCAACGACCCGTACCGGGCCGGGCTCGAGCGGCTGGCGGACACCCTGCGGCCGCTGCTCCCCACCGGCCGGCTCGCCGTCGGCTACAACGAGTTCTGCCGACCGTCGATCGCCGAGGCGGTCGAGGCGGTGATCCGGGACGGGGCGACCCGCGTGCTGGTGATTCCCTCCATGCTGACGCCCGGCGGGGTCCATGCCGAGCGGGACATCCCGCAGGCGCTCGAGGCGCTGCGCCGCGCCCATCCGGAGGCCGCCATCGAGTACGTCTGGCCGTTTGATCTCCGGCAGGTCGCCGCGCTGCTCGCCTCGCACGTCGCGCGCGCGGTCCACGCGGGGGGCGCGCATGGCTGATCAGGCGAAGACCCCCCGCCGCCCGCCCGACGCCGCGCTGCCCCGCACGACGCTCCAGGAAGAGCTCCCGCCGGTGAGCGGCCTGATGTCCCGGTTCAACATCGCCTTCAGCCTCATGAGCATCATCCCGCTGCTGACCTGCTTCTACCTCATCACGGTGCGGTTCTTCTCCATCTCGATCCTCGAAGGGCTGAACGGGATCTACTTCCTGCTCGCGCTGGTCATCGCCCTCCTCGGGCTGTTCGCTGGCCAGCAGCTCATCCGGGACATCATCCGGCAGCTCGTCGCGGCGAACGTGAAGCTGGCGCGGCTCAACGACCAGCAGGCGGCGTTCGTGAGCAACGTCTCGCACGAGTTCCGCTCGCCCCTGGCCATCTTCAAGGGCGCGCTGGACAACCTGGCCGACGGGTTGCACGGCCCCCTGACCCCGGACCAGGTGGAGCCGTTGAAGATGTGCCAGAAGGAGGTCAACCGACTGGCGCGCCTGGTGGGCGACCTCCTGGACCTCTCGCGGATCGAAGCCGGCAAGCTGCCGATGCAGAAACACGAGGTCGTCCTGCAGGACGCGCTGCAGGTGGTGGGGCAGCTCTTCGGCGGGCTGCTGAGGGAGCGCGGCCTGAACCTGACGATGGAGCTGCCGCAGGCCCCGGCCCGGGTGCTCGGCGACCGGGATCGGCTCCAGCAGGTCTTCGTGAACCTCTTCGCCAACGCGGTGAAGTTCACCGACAAAGGCGGCCTGCGGGTGCGGCTGTTGCAGGACAGCGGGACGTTCCAGGTCGAGGTGGAGGACACCGGGCCGGGCATCGCCCAGGAGGACCTGGATCGGATCTTCGACAAGTTCGAGCGGGTCGGGCACGGAGCGGAAGAAGGTTCTGGGCTGGGCCTGCCGATTGCCCGGGACATCGTGGAGCTCCACCACGGCCGCATCTGGGCCGAGAGCCGGCTCGGGCAGGGCAGCCGGTTCATCATCAGGCTGCCGGCCGGCGCCTGAGGACGACAGGAGCGCGCAGGATGCGTCGAACCGTCACGTGGCTCATCTGGCTCGCCGCCGCGCTGGCGGGCGGGCCGGGTTCCATCCCGCAGACGAAACCGTCCGGCTGCTCGGTGAAGCATTAGCCGCTCCATGCTCGAGACCGCCTCGCACGTGCGGCACCAGCTTGACGACACGCTCCGAGCGATCCGCGCGCGCAGCGCCTTCCGTCCCGACATCGGTCTCATTGTGGGCTCGGGGCTCGGCGCCCTGACGAAAGCGCTCCGCGTGGAGACGGAGCTCGACTATGCCGCGCTGCCGCACCTGCCGCAGGCGACCGCGCCCGGCCACGAAGGCAAGCTGGTGCTGGGCACGCTCGGCGCCCAGCGGCTGGCGGTCCTGGCCGGCCGGTTCCACTTCTACGAGGGGTACACCATGGCGCAGGTGACCTACCCGGTTCGCCTGGTGCACGCCCTGGGGGCCAAGGTCCTCATCCTCACCAGCATCGTCGGGAGCATGAGCCGCCAGATGCCACCCGGGTCGCTCGTGCTGCTGGAGGACCACATCAACCTCATGGGGGCCAACCCCCTGATCGGTCCCAACGACGACACGGTCGGGGCGCGCTTCCCGGACATGTCGGAGCCCTACGATCCCACCCTGCGGCGGCTGGCCATGGAGGTCGCGCAGGCGGCGGGGATCCCGCTGCGCCCCGGCGTCTACGTCGCGGTGGCCGGCCCAAATCTGGAGACGCGGGCCGAGTACCGGTTCCTCCGGCAGATCGGCGCCGACGTCGTCGGGATGTCCATGGTGCCGGAGGTGCTCGTCGCCCGCCACGGCGGCCTCCGGGTGCTGGCGGTGACGGTCGTCTCCGACGCCTGCATTCCTGAAGAGCTCAAGCCGGCGTCCGTGGAAGAGCTGCTTCGGGTCGCCGCCGCCACCGAACCCCAGCTCACCGCACTCCTGCAGGGCGTCATCGCGCGCCTCTAAAAAGTACCGGGTACTTCGCAAAGCGGAAAAAGTACCCGGTACTTTTTGAAGCGGAAAAAGTACCCGGTACTTTTCATGCGAGTCAACGGCACCCACTATCGGACTGTCTGGCTGGAGGGGGGCACCGTCAAGCTGATCGACCAGCGGCGGCTGCCCTTCGCGTTTGACATTCTCTCGCTCCGGACCTATCAGGAGACCGCCGAGGCGATTCGCGATATGGCGGTCCGCGGCGCAGGGGCCATCGGGGTGGCGGCCGGGTTCGGGATGGCCCAGGCGGCCCTGGGGGCGCCGGACGGGGCGGTGGACGCGGAGCTGGCGCGGGCCGCGTCGGTCCTGCGCGCCACGCGCCCGACCGCGCGGAACCTCTTCTACGCCATCGAGCGGATCGAGGAGGCGGTGGCCGGTTCGGCCGATCCTGCCGCGACATGCGCGCGCGCCGTCGAGGCCGCGCAGGCGCTCGCGGACGAGGACGCGCGCGCCGGCGAGCGCATCGGCGAAGTCGGCCAGGCCCTGCTGCCCTCGCCCGCCGCGGTCTTGACCCACTGCAACGCCGGCTGGCTCGCCTTCGCCGACTGGGGCACGGCGCTCGCCCCCATCTATCGGGCCCACCGGGAGGGGAGGGCGGTCAGCGTCTTCGCGACTGAGACGCGGCCGAGGGCCCAGGGGGCCAAGCTCACCGCCTGGGAGCTGGCGCAGGAGGGGGTGCCCTGCACGCTGATCCCGGATACGGCCGCCGGGTCGCTCATGCGCCAGGGACTGGTCAACCTCGTCCTCGTCGGCGCGGACCGGATCGCGGCCAACGGGGACGTCGCCAACAAGATCGGCACCTACCAGCTCGCCGTGCTGGCCAGGACGCACCGCATCCCGTTCTACGTCGCCGCGCCCACCAGCACCATCGACCTCGGCTGCCCGTCCGGTGAGCAGATCCCGATCGAGCAGCGCGCGGATGACGAGGTGGTCTGGACCGAGGGCGTCACCGCCGAGGGGCGGCCCGCGCGGGTCCGCATCTCGCCTGAGGGGTCGCGCGTGCGGAACTGGGCGTTCGACGTGACGCCGGCCGAGTATCTCGCCGGCCTCGTGACGGAGCGCGGCGTGATCCGCGCGGAGCCCAAAGCGATCGCTCAAATCATGCGTTGCGATAGTCCCGGGACCACGTCCCTGTTTCGCCCACCTCTATCCGATGGCGAAAGAGGGACGCGGTCTCCTCATTTGAATGCGTAGTCGGTGGCAGGACAGCCTGGTTCGACGGATGAGCCCGCTGGAGGCGCTCGTGTACCGGTCGCGGCTCATCGGGAGCGAGGAGCGCCTCGGGCTCTTCGGCGGCGGCAACACCTCGCTCAAATGCCGGGGGCGGGATCCCGCCGGGCGAGCCCAGGAGCTCCTCTGGGTGAAGGGCAGCGGCGCCGACCTGAAGACCTGCGAGGCGCGCCACTTCGCCCCCCTGCCGATGGCGGCGCTGCGCCCGCTGGCGGCGCGCCGGGCGATGACCGACGAGACGATGGTGGCCTTCCTCGAGCGGTGCCTCCTCGACCCGAAGGCGCCGCGCCCCTCCATCGAGACGCTGCTGCACGCGTTCCTCCCTGAGGCGGCGGTGGACCACACGCACGCGGACGCGATCCTGTCGCTGGCCAACACGCGGGGGGGCGAGCGGCTCATCCGGCGCGTGCTGGGTCCGCAGCTCTTGTGGATCCCGTACCTGCAGCCCGGCTTCTCGCTCTCCCGCCGCGTGGCGCAGGCCTATCAGCGCCGGCCGGACGCCCACGGTGCGGTGCTGGAGCACCATGGCCTCATCACGTGGGGGCCTGACGGCCGCATCAGCTACGAGCGCACGCTCAGCCTGGTGACGCGCGCCGAGCGGTTCATCGCGCGGCAACACCGCCGCCGGTCCTGGTCCCCGGCCGCGCACGCGACCCTGCCGGCCGAGGCGCGGGAGGCGGTGCTCCGGCGGTGGGTGCCGCCGCTCCGGCGCGCCCTCAGCCGGGCGCGGAAGGTCTGCCTCACGCTCACCGACACCCCGGACGTGCTTGAATTTGTCAACGCCCGCCGCATGCCGTCGCTCGCGCGCGTCGGCCCCGCCACGCCGGACCACATGCTCCGGACCAAACGGCTGCCGCTTGCGGTGTCGGTCGGCGAGCGGACGGCTGTCGCCGTGTCCGCCGCAGCGGTCATCCGGCAGCTGGCGCGCTACGCCGCCGATCACGAGCGGTACGTCCGCCGCTACCGGCGGTCCGGACGGACGCGGCCGGATCCGTTCCCGCGGGTCATCCTGATCCCCGGCGTGGGCATGCTGACGTCGGGCAAGGACGCCACGGAGACCGCCATGGTGGCGCAGCTCTACCGTCACGCGATGGCGGTCATGCGAAACGCCTGCGCCATCGGGCGGTACACCTCGGTCTCGGCGCGCGAGGCGTTCGGCGTGGAGTATTGGCCGCTTGAGCTCTACAAGCTGACGCTGGCGCCGCCGGAAGCCGAGCTGTCGCGCCAGATCGGGTTGGTCACCGGCGCCGCCGGAGGGATCGGGCGGGCGATCGCCCAGCAGCTCGTCGACCGCGGCGCGTGCGTGGTCGTGACGGACCTGCACCGCGACCGGGTCGAGGCGCTGGCGGACACACTCAACCGGCGCGCCGGGCGGCGGCGCGCGCTTGGCCTCGTGATGGATGTGACGGATGAGCGGAGCGTCGAGCGGGCGTTCGACGCGCTGCTGCGGGCCTTCGGCGGGCTCGACTTCCTCGTCTCCAACGCCGGCGTGGCCCACGTGGCCGGGGTGGATCGGCTGCGCCTGGCGGACTGGGAGCACAGCCTCAGCGTGAACGCGACCGGCCACTTCCTGGTCGCCCGGGCGGCGGTTCGCCTCCTCCGCGCCCAGGGGATGGGGGGGTCGCTGGTCTTCATCGCGTCCAAGAACGTCCTGGCGCCTGGCAAGGAGTTCGGCGCCTACAGCGCCGCCAAGGCGGCCCAGGTCCAGCTCGCGCGCGTGCTGGCCATCGAGAACGGCGAGTTCGGCATCCGCGCGAACCTCGTCAATCCGGACGGCGTCTTCGACGGCTCGGGGCTCTGGCAGGCCATCGGCGCGTCCCGCGCCAAGACCTACCGGATCCGGCCCGGCGCCCTCGAAGCCTACTACCAGCGGCGCAACCTCCTGAAGACGCGCATCCTGCCGGAGGATGTGGCGGAGGCGGTCTGTTTCTTCGTGTCGCACCGCTCGGCCAAGACGACCGGCTGCATCCTCACCGTGGACGGCGGGCTGCGGGAGGCGTTCCCCCGCTGACCTGACGTTTTTGTGTTGACAGGGGGGACAGAGGGGTATAATGGCGGGGTCTGGCGGCCGCCGCGCAAGGGCCGGCGCCGCGCAGGCATGGTGAGCCGGGTCAGGCGCGGACGCCCAAGCGCGCCCGCATCCGTGACCCGGGAAGAGGAGGGGTGCATGCCGTTCGGTGGAGGTCCAGGAGGTGGTGGCGGTTTTGGGGGTCGGCCTCGCGAGATGCACAAAGCCACCTGTGCGGACTGCGGACAGGAATGCGAGGTGCCGTTCAAGCCCAGCGGAGACCGCCCGGTCTACTGCAGGGACTGTTTCTCCAAGCGGAAAGGGGCAGGCCCCGGCCGCTAAGCGCCGCGCGCTCCCGACCCGCTCGACCAGCCGTTCCGTCACTCGTTCGCGTCCATCAGGGGTGGGCGTGTCCGCAGTTGGTAGCGTGATGCGCCCGCGCCACGCACGGATGCCCGCGCTGACCATGCCTGCCGATTCCAGGTGATGGATCCGCTCCACGCCTTCCTTCTGGGCGTCGTGGAGGGGCTCACGGAATTCCTGCCCATCTCCTCGACCGGCCATCTCATCCTCGTCACGCATCTCCTGGGGCTCTCCGGCGACGCCGTCAAGACCTTTGAGGTCGTCATCCAGGCCGGCGCCCTGGGAGCGGTCGCGGTGCTCTACCACGCCCGCCTGGCCGCGATGTGGCGCGGGCTCCTGGGCCGCGATGCCGCGGGCCGCCGGCTGTTCTGGAACCTGATCCTGAGCTTTCTCCCGGCGGCCGCCGTGGGGGTGCTCCTGCACCGGATGGTCAAGGCGCATCTCTTCGCCATCGGCCCGGTGGCGGCCGCCCTCGCGGCGGGCGGGGTGCTGATGCTGGGGGTGGATCAGTGGAGCCGCAGGGCCTCGGGCCCGGCGCGCGGAATCGAGTCGATCACCTCACGCGAGGCGCTGCTCATCGGGCTCGCGCAGTGCCTGGCGCTCTGGCCCGGCACCTCGCGGGCGATGGCGACCATTGTCGCGGGGCTGCTGCTCGGCTTCCCGGCGACGGCGGCGGCCGAGTACAGCTTCCTCCTGGCGCTGCCGACCCTCGGGGCGGCGACGCTCTTCGATGCCTCCCTGGGCGGCCAGGCGCTCGTGCAGGAGACGGGGATCCTCTCGGTGGCGAGCGGGTTCCTGGGGGCGGCGGGGGTCGCCGCCCTGGCGATCCGCGGGTTCATCCAGTACCTGACGCAGCGGGGCCTGGCGTCGTTTGGATGGTACCGGCTGGCGCTGGCCGCGGTCGTCTGGTGGACCCTGAGCGGCGCATGAGGCAGGACGGCCAGCTCCGCCTCACGGACTACATCCGCGACATCCCGGATTTCCCGACGAAGGGGATCCTGTTCCGCGACATCACGCCGCTGCTCCGGCATGGCCCGGCGTTCCGGCAGGCCATCCGGATGCTGGCCTCCCGCCATCACGGCAAACGGCCGGACGCGGTCATCGCCATCGAGTCGCGCGGGCTGATCGTCGGCTCGGCGCTCGCCTACGAGCTGGGCATCGGCGTCGTCCCGGTGCGCAAGAAGGGCAAGCTGCCCCACAAAACCTACCAGGCCAGCTACACCCTGGAGTACGGCCAGGATACGCTGGAGATCCACCAGGACGGCCTCGCCAAGGGCGCCAACGTGCTGCTCGTGGACGACCTCCTGGCCACCGGCGGGACGATGGGGGCGACCATCCAGCTCATCGAGCAATGCGGAGGGCGCATCATCGAGCTGGCCTTTCTCATCGAATTGACCGCGCTCAACGGCCGCGAACGGCTCGCCCCTCATCCCGTGATTTCCCTGATCCAGTATTGATCCCGGCACCCCCCATGGCCACTCCGGAACAGGTCGTCATCATCGGCTCGGGACCAGCGGGGCACACGGCCGCCATCTACACCGCCAGGGCGAACCTCAGGCCGGTCCTGTTCGAGGGCTATGCCGCCGGCGGCATCCCCGGGGGCCAGCTCATGACCACCACCGAGGTGGAGAACTACCCGGGGTTTCCGGACGGGATCCAGGGCCCGGAGCTGATGCAGGGCTTCCGGAAGCAGTCGCTGCGGTTTGGCACGCGCATCTTCACCGAGGATGTCACCAAGGCGGACCTTTCCAGGCGGCCGTTCGTCGTGGCCTCCGCCCAGCGCGAGGTGACCGCCCGCGTCCTCATCATCGCGACCGGGGCGACCGCGCGGCGGCTCAACCTGCCCGGCGAGCGGCGGCTCTGGAACAAGGGCATCTCGGCCTGCGCCGTCTGCGATGGGGCGCTGCCGGTCTTCCGCGGGAAGGCCTTGGTGGTGGTCGGCGGCGGCGACTCGGCCGCTGAGGAGTCCGCCTTCCTGACGAAGTTCGCCTCCAAGGTCTATCTGGTCCATCGCCGGAAGGAGCTGCGCGCCTCGAAGATCATGCAGGAGCGGGTGCTCAAGCACCCGACGATTGAGGTCCTCTGGAACACGGTGGTGACCGACGTGCTCGGGCAGGACGCCGTCTCCGCGGTGACGCTCAAGGACGTCACGACGAAGCGGGAGCGGGAGCTGGCCTGCGGGGGGCTGTTCTACGCGATCGGCTTTGATCCCAACACGGCACGCTTCACCGGGCAGCTGAAGATGGACGACCACGGCTACCTCATCACGACGCCGGGGAGCACAGTCACCTCGGTGCCCGGCGTCTTCGCCTGCGGCGACGTGCAGGATAAGACGTACCGGCAGGCCGTGACCGCCGCCGGCAGCGGCTGCATGGCCGCCCTTGACTGCGAGCGCTGGCTCGCGGAGCACGACGCGCGCTAACATAGGTCGGGGAACGCTGGTGGCGGCAGGCGCGGTCCTCGTGGTGGCCGGTGCTCTGGTTGTCCGGCAGTCCGCTCCGCCGCCTGAGGACCCCATGCCTGTCGATGCGAAGGGCCGCAGCCCGAACCGGCTCATCCGCGAGAAGAGCCCGTACCTGCTCCAGCACGCGTACAACCCGGTGGACTGGTATCCCTGGGGGCCGGAGGCCTTTGCCAGGGCGAAACAGGAGGGGAAGCCGGTGATGCTCTCGGTCGGCTACTCGACCTGCTACTGGTGTCACGTGATGGAGCAGGAGTCCTTTGACGACCCCGAGATCGCCCAGCTCATGCGCGACACCGTCGTGGCGATCAAGGTCGACCGGGAGGAGCGCCCGGACATCGACGCGCTCTACATGAGCGCGGTGCAGGCGATGACGGGCAGCGGCGGCTGGCCCATGACCGTGTTCCTGACCCCTGAGGGCCAGCCGTTCTACGGCGGGACGTATTTCCCGCCGGAGGATCGGTGGGGGCGTCCGGGATTCACGACGGTGCTGCACTCGGTCGCCGAGGCCTGGAAGACCCGGCGGGAGGAGCTGCTCCGCTCCGGCCAGTCCCTCGCGCAGGCCATCCAGGCCAGCGCGGGCGCCGGCTCCTCGATGCCGCTTGCGACGTCACTCCTCGAGGCGGCCACCCGGCAGTTCGCCCAGCAGTACGATGCCGCCCATGGCGGGTTCGGTGGGGCGCCGAAGTTTCCGCGGAGCCACAGCCTCTCCTTCCTGCTCCGGAGCTGGTCCCGCACCCGCGACCCCGAGACGCTGGCGATGGTTGAAGCCACGCTGGAAGCCATGGCCCGCGGCGGCATCCATGATCATCTCGGCGGCGGCTTCCACCGCTATTCGACCGACCCCCAGTGGCTGGTCCCGCACTTTGAGAAGATGCTCTACGACCAGGCGCTCCTGGCGCGGACCTACCTGGAGGCGCACCAGGCCACCGGCAAGCCGCCATACGCCGAGGCGGCCCGAGACATCTTCGAGTACGTGCTGCGCGACCTGCGCGACCCGCAAGGAGCCTTCCGTTCCGCCGAGGACGCGGGCGAGGTGGGGAAGGAGGGCGAGTACTACGTCTGGACGCCGCAGGAGATTGAGCAGGTCCTCGGTCCTGAGGAGGCGGACCGCGTTCAGCGCTTCTACGGGGTGACACCGGCGGGCAACTTTGAGCATGGGACGACCATCCTGTCGATCCAGGATCCGCTCGACGCCTTCGCCCGGCGCGACGGGCTCTCGCCGGAGGACCTCCGCCGCCGGATGAGCTCGGCGCGCGCCAAGCTGCTCGCCGCCCGGGGCCGGCGGCAGCGACCGCATCTCGATGACAAGATCCTCACCGACTGGAACGGGCTGATGATCGGCGCGCTCGCCTACGGCTCGCGCGTCCTCGATGAGCCGCGCTACGCTGAGGCCGCGCGGGAGGCCGCGCGCTTCCTCCTGGAGCGGATGCAGGACCAGGGGCGCCCCTTCGACTCCGCTCAGGGCACGCTGCTGCATCGCTACCGGGATGGCGAGGCGGGGATTCCGGCCTTCCTGGATGACTACGCCTTCCTCGCGTGGGGCCTCACGGACCTCTACGAGACCACCTTTGAGACCCGGTGGCTCGCGGAGGCGGTGCGGTTGACGAAGGAGATGGTGCGGCTCTTCTGGGATGACACAAGCGGCGGCTGCTTCTTCAGCGGCGAGCGCAACGAGCCGTTGATCGCCAGGACCAAGGAGCTCTACGACGGGGCGATCCCGTCAGGCAACTCGGTCGCCGCGCTGAACCTCGTGCGCCTCGGGACCTTGACGACGGACCGCGACCTCCAGGGCTACGCGGAGCGGCAGCTCATGGCCTTCTCCGGCCAGGCGCATCAGTCTCCCACCGCCTTCCCGCAGTTGTTGATCGCCGTCGACTTCTGGCTCGGTCCCTCGCAGGAGATTGTGGTCGCAGGCGATCCCCAAGCCGCCGATACCCGCGCGATGGTCCGGGCGGTCCACGAGCGATTCCTCCCCCGCGCGGTCCTGGCGCTGCACCCCGCGAATGATGCGGCCGGGGAGATCGAGGCGCTCATCCCATTCATCCAGGCGCAGCGCCCCCTGGACGGCAAGGCCACCGCCTACGTCTGCGAACACTACGTGTGCAACTTTCCGACGACCGATGTGGCCAAGATGGTCTCCCTGCTGGAGGGGGCGAGAGAGGAGGCACGATGAGGGCGCATCACACGAGGCTGTGGTCTCTCGCGGCGTGGCTCGGGGCAGCGCTCGCGTGGCCCGTTGGGGCTTGGGCCGGCGGCATCACGACGGAGCAGGGCGAGGCCATCCTCAGCGAGCTGAAGGAGATCCGCGCGCTGCTGGAGCGGCAGCAGGCGCCGCCATGGGCCGCGGCGCCGCCGGGCCAGCCTGCGGCCGCTGCCCAGCCGCCGGCGCAGTCCAGCACGGCGAAGATCTCGATCGAGCACGCGTTCTCGATGGGCAAGGCGGACGCGCCGCTGACGCTGGTCGAGTTTGCGGATTACCAGTGTCCCTTCTGCACTCGGTTCCACGAGTCGGCGTTCGAGGAGCTGAAGAAGAACTATATCGACACAGGGCTGGTGCGCTTCGTCAGCCGGGACCTGCCGCTGCCGTTCCATGGAGAGGCCACGAACGCGGCGCGGGCCACCCGCTGCGCCGGCGACCAGCACCCCGAGGCCTACTGGAAGATGCGGCACCTGCTCCTGGTCAATTCCAGCGCGCTGAGCCGGGAGAACATGCTGAAGTACGCGGGGGAGCTCTCCCTGAACACGGATCGCTTCCGGACCTGTCTTGACAGCGACCAGTACCAGGCGGACGTCCAGCGCGATCTGGCCGACGCGACCGCGGCGGGCCTTTCCGGCACGCCCTCCTTCGTCCTCGGGACGTCATCCGGCAACACCGTGGAAGGCCCCACGATCATCGGCGCGCAGCCGTACAGCGCGTTTGAGACGAAGATCAAGGAGCTGTTGCCCGCCGAGCGCTGAGCGTCGGGTCCGTGCCCGCATGGACAGATCAGCGTGGATGAGGGTGGCGGCGTTTGCCCTCATCGTCGCGGGGCTCGCCTGGGGCCTGGCGGCGCTCGGGGTGGACCTCACGCGCATCACCCCGGAGCGAGTCCGGGCGTTCGTGCTGTCCTTCGGCATGTGGGCCCCGGCGATCTACCTCGCCACCTACGGGCAGCCCCTGGTGCCCCTGCCGGCGAGCGTGATGACGATCACCGGGGGGCTGGCCTTCGGGCCGCTCTGGGGCACGCTCGCGGCCCTGGCGGGGGCGACGACTAGGGCCTGCGGCCAGTTCGGCATCGCGCGGCTGCTCGGGCGGGACGCCGTCGCGAAGCTCCTCAGGGGCCGCGCGGCGTCGCTCAACGCCCGGCTCGGCCGCAACAGCTTCAAGACGGTGCTGCTGATTCGGCTCATCCCCAACTTCCCGTTCGACGTGCAGAACTACTGGGTGGGGTGCACCCAGGTGCGCTTCATCCCCTTCGCGTTCGCCACGGTGCTCGGCCTCATCCCGTGGAGCATCGCGTTCGTGTACCTGGGCTACTCGCTGACCGATCCCGCGCAGGGCTGGAAGCTGGTGCTGGCGCTCCTCGCCATCGCGGGGCTCCTGCTGGCCACGGGGGCCTGGCGGGACAACACAAGGAGGACGGAATGAGCATGCGCGGCAGGTTGGTATTGATCGGGCTGCTGCTGGGACTCTGGCCGGGGGGGGCGTCGGCCGAGCAGGGGAGGGCGCTCATCGAGCAGCGGCGCGAGGCGCCGGCGCTCCTGGGCATCGCCAGCCTGACCGACACCCAGGACGGCGTGCAGGTGCGCGTGGACGTCATGGGCGTGCCTCCAGGCAAGCACGGTCTGCACATCCACGAGTACGGCGATTGCTCGGAGGGGGGTGACGCGGCCGGCGGGCACTTCAATCCTGCCGGCGCGCCGCACGGGTTCCTGCCGTCGGACGGGCTGACGCGAGCGCACCCCGGAGATCTGGGCAACGTCGAGGTCGGCCCCGACGGCTCCGGCACGTTGACCGCCCTGTTGCCCGGCGTCACCCTCAGCCGGGGCCCCTACAGCGTGGCGGGCCGGGCGATCATCCTGCATGAGCAACCGGACGACTTCAGCCAGCCGACCGGCAACGCCGGGGGGCGCTTCGGGTGCGGCACGATCGTGCTCGTCGCGCCGGCAGCCCAGG
>JAHFGZ010000004.1:19016-22489 GCA_023247155.1 Candidatus Omnitrophota bacterium | reverse complement strand
TGCCGCTCGAGGAGGCCCGCCGGGTGCGGGATCAGCTCAGCGAAGCCGTCCAGGCGTTGATGGAGAGCGCGGCGGCCGCTTGACAACGCGCCGGCGCGGAGTCAAGATAAGGTTTCCTGCCGGATCGCATCACGCTTCTGCTACCCGGGACGTCAAACGAGGGAGGTCCTCTCATGCGTCAACAGGTCGGGATCGCGGTTGTGCTGGGGGCGCTGCTCGTCGCGCCGCCGGTCTGGGCGACGTCCTACACGATTGACCAGGACCACTCCGCCGTCACCTTCAAGATCCGCCACCTGTTCTCCTACGTCCGGGGGACCTTCAACGACTTCGACGGAACGTTCGAGTACGTGCCCGGAGCGCCCGACCAATGGAAGGCGCAGGCGGTCATCCGGGCGGCCAGCATCGACACGCGGGTGGAGAAGCGGGACACCCACCTGCGCTCCAAGGACTTCTTCGACGTCGAGCGGCATCCCGCCCTCACCTTCACCAGCACCGGTGTGAGTGACGCGACGCAGACGAGCGCCAAGCTCCAGGGGTTGCTCACGATCCACGGGGTCGAGAAGCCTATCGTGCTGGACCTCGCCGTCCACGGGGAGGGCAAGGACCCGTGGGGCAACCAGCGGTCCGGCTTCACCGCGACGACCACGATCAACCGGAAAGAGTTCGGGCTCACCTGGAACGAGGCGGTGGAGACCGGCCAATGGCTGGTGGGGGACGAGGTGGAGATCACGCTCGAGATCGAAGGGATGGCGAAATAAGAGGCGGGGGCATGTCAACCGAGGAGGGCGCGTGATGGAGGGCAAGACGCAACGGGCGCTGTTGGCGGCGTCGGTCGCCGGGTTGCTGGCGGCGGCGGGGGTCTTTCTGCGGGGGCCGCAGGCGCAGGCCGCGGAGGAAGGCAGCGAGGCCGTCCATTGCTACGGGATCAACAAGTGCCAGGGGACCGGCGACTGCGGTGGCAAAGGCCACTCCTGCGCCGGGCAGAACGCCTGCAACGGGCAAGGCTACCTTGAGCTGGACAAGGACGACTGCCTGCGGATCGAGGGCGGCCGCCTGACCGAAGAGCTGGAAGCGGGCGAGCCCGACGCGTAAGTCCAGGGCGGGCGATCCAAACATGGGACCGGAAACAATGGGACCGGGTGCATTGTTCCACAGCCTTCCGAGTGAACAATATACCCGGTCCCATTGTTCCAAGTGGCCATCGCTGGGCTGCGGCGTGGGGCTGCGCAGCGAGCACTACGACGTCATCACCCGCGAGCGGCCGCGCATGGACTGGTTCGAGGCGATCTCGGAGAACTTCATGGACTCCGGGGGGAGGCCGCTGCGCATCCTGGAGGCGGTGCGTCGCCGCTACCCGGTTGCGCTCCATGGCGTGTCGCTCTCGATCGGCTCCGCCGATCCGCTCGACGTCCACTACCTTGAGCGCCTCAAGGCGCTCGCGGACCGGATCGACCCCGCCATCGTCTCCGACCATCTCTGCTGGACCGGCGTGGAGGGGGAGCATCTCCACGACCTGCTGCCGCTGCCGTTCACGGAGGAGGCGGTCCGGCACGTCGCCGGCCGCGTGGGCGAGGTGCAGGACATCCTGCGGCGGCGGCTCCTGCTGGAGAACGTCTCCGCCTATGTGACCTACCGGCACTCGACGATGCCGGAGTGGGAGTTCCTCACCGCCGTCGCCGAGCGCTCCGGCTGCGGGATCCTGCTCGACCTGAACAACGTCTACGTCAACGCCTACAACCACCAGTTCGACCCCTCCGAGTACCTGCGGCGCATCCCGGGCGAGCTCATCGGCCAGTTCCACCTCGCCGGGCACACCGACATGGGCGGGTATCTGTTTGACACGCACAGCCGGCAGGTCTCTGACCAGGTGTGGGCGCTCTACCGGGAGGCGCTCACCCGCTGGGGCCCGGTGACCACGCTGATCGAATGGGACGAGGACATCCCGCCCTTTGCGCGGCTGGCGGAGGAAGCCGACCGAGCCCGCGCCATCTATGTCCAGGTGCTCGGCGGCCAGCCCGCCGCCGAAACGCTGGCGCGTCCGTGAGCCCCCTCCCGGCGATGAGCGGGCCCTCGCTGGCCGACCTCCAGCGGTGGGTCAAGTCCCGCGTCCGTCCAGACGGCGATGCTCCCTCCGGCGCTCCGCTTGACATCCTGAACCCGCAACGGGGCACGCCAGGCGCCGAGCGGCTCGCCGTGTACGCCGGCGGCTACGTCGCGCGCATCCGCCAGGCGCTCGCCGAGGCGTACGAGGCGGTCCGCCACGTCGTGGGAGCGCGCGCCTTCACGGAGCTCGCGCGCGGCTACGCCGGGCGCCACCCGTCGCAGCACTACAACCTCAGCCTGGCCGGCCGCCACCTCCCCGCGTTCCTCGCCGAGTGGCCGCTGACCTTGACGCTGCCGTTCCTGCCGGACCTGGCGCGCCTGGAGTGGGCCGTGCGCCAGGCGTTCCACGCCTTCGAGGCGCCCCCGCTGGACCCCCGGCGGTTCGCCAGGCTTCCGCTCGAGGACTGGGGCCGCGCGCGGGTCGTCTTCCAACCCTCGGTCGGGCTCATCGCGTCGGCGTGGCCCATCCTCGACATCTGGGCCGCGCGCACGCGTCCGCGCTCGGCGATCGACATCGAGCTGGTCAACCGCCCCCAGCGCATCCTCGTCTTCCGCCAGCAGCTCGAGGTCCGCTGCGAGCTCCTGGATGAGCGCCGCTACGCCCTGCTGGCCGGGCTGCTGGCCGGCCGCCCGCTCGGCACCGCGTGCGGGGAGCTGGCGGCGCAAGCGGGTCACGAGGCCCCGCTACCCGTGACCGACTGGTTCGCCGGTTGGGCCGCGCGCGGCCTCATCATCGATTGCGAAGTGGCGTGACGTATGTTACGCTACCGTCGCGAATGAGCACAGCCGCCACGGCAGGCTATCCCGCGGTTGAGACCGCGACCGGGATCCCCAGCGGCAAGCTGGGGATGTGGGTCTTCCTCGCCTCGGAGGTGATGTTCTTCACCGGCCTCATCGGCGCCTACGTCGTGCTGCGGATGGGGCACCCGGCCTGGCCGGGGTCCGAGGGGCACCTGAACGTGTGGATCGGGACGGTCAACACCCTCATCCTGATCTGCAGCAGCACGACGATCGTCCTGGCGCTGGCCGCCTCCGGACGCGGGGCGACCGGGGCGGTCCGGGGTTGGCTGCTGGCCACCGTCGGGCTCGGCTCGTGCTTCCTCGTCATCAAGGGGTTCGAGTACGCCGCGAAGTTCTCGCACCACATCCTCCCCAGCACCAACGTCTTCTGGTCGTGCTACTTCGTCCTGACCGGCTTCCACGCGCTCCATGTGCTGGGCGGCATCGCCTTCAACCTCTGGGTGCTGGCCTACGGCCGCTCCCCGGCGGCGTGGGCCGCGCGCGGGCACCGGCTGGAGTACGCGGGGCTGTACTGGCACTTCGTGGACATCGTCTGGATCTTCCTGTTCCCGATGCTCTACCTCTTCTAG
>JAHFGZ010000004.1:0-18916 GCA_023247155.1 Candidatus Omnitrophota bacterium | reverse complement strand
CTAGCCGATGGCTGACTCGTCCGCGTCCTCAACGAGGCTCTACCTGGCGATTTGGGGATGGCTGGCGGGGCTCATGCTGCTGGGGGTGGTCCTGTCGGAGTGGCCGCTCCTGCGCCTGCCGCACGCGGGCATCGTGGCCATCGTCGTGGCGCTCTCCTCGATCAAGGCCGCCCTGGTCGCGCTCTTCTACATGCACCTGAAGGGCGACCGCCGGCTCCTCGCGTTCGTCGCGCTGGCCCCCTTCGGGCTGATCGCCCTCGCCCTCGGGGTCGTCTTCTCCAGCTACCTCATCCGGCTCTAAGCGAAAAAAGTACCGGGGACGTTCCAACGCGGGAACAGTCCCCGGTACTTTTTTGTCCCGGCGTCGCGCCGGGAGCGCTTACATGGACAGCGTCGGGATCGGCAACTGAAGCGGCCGCAGCGAGATCGGCTTGATGGCGGGCAGCTGGGCCGGGTTGCCCTGCGGCATCCGGATGCGGGTGGCGAGCTTCAGCCACGCCAGCGCGCGGATCGTGAGGTAGGTGATGTCCACCTCCCACCAGCGCAGCCCGTGCGCCGCGGAGTGCAGGTAGGCGTGATGGTTGTTGTGCCACCCCTCGCCGTAGGAGACCAGGGCGACCCACCAGTTGTTCCGGGAGCCCTCGTTCGTGTCGTAGCTCTGGTAGCCCCAGAGGTGGGCGGCGGAGTTCACGAGCCAGGTGGCGTGATAGACGAAGGTGGTGCGGAAGAACAGGCCCCACACCAGCCACGGCAGCCCGCCCACCGCAAAGAGGAGCACGCCCAATGCCACGGTGTGCCAGACGAACGTCTTCTCGATGAACCGGTGGACCGGGTCGCGGGCCAGCTCCGGCGCGTAGCGGTGGCACTTGGTCGGGTGGTCCAGCACTTCGTCGTACGCGAACAGCCAGAGGATGTGCGCCCACCAGAAGCCGCGGGTGGGGCTGTGGGGGTCCTGCGGGCGGTCGGAGAACGCGTGGTGGACCCGGTGGGTGGCGACCCACTTGATGGGCCCGCCCTGGAGCGCCAGCGAGCCGCACACGGTCAGGGCATACTCGAGCCACTTGGGAACCTGGAAGCTGCGGTGCGCGAGGAGCCGGTGGAAGCAGAGCGTGATGCCGAGCAGCCCGGTGAGAAACTGGAGGACGAAGAACACCCAGAAGGCGCTCCAGGTGAACGTGAACGGCGCCAGCAACGCGCCCGCGTGCATCGCGGCGATCCCGGCGACGATCTCCCACTTGGTCCGGTCGAACGACCGGATGACTGCCACCGATGCCGTTGACCTCATGCACCGCCCTCCTGCCCCTGTGCCCCACGCACCGACAAGGCCTCCATTATAGCGGCAGGCTGTCGTCGGCGTCCAGCACTATTTTCCGACGGCGCTGCGCGGCTCACGGTACAATGCTGAGCGAGCCCCGCTTGCAAGCGGGGCGAGTCGAAGCCCTAGTAGCGTTCGATCTGGCGCAAGAGGCAGTAGACCAGGCGGTCGTTGAGCAGGAGGGTGCGAAGCCCCTGGCGCAGGCGGGCGAGCAGCTCCTCGACGGAGCAGCCCACGGCGTCGGCCGACGCGGGCTCGGTGTAGAAGTGGAGGAAGTAGGTGTCGACGGCCGCCCACTCGGGGGGCTGGAGCCGCCGGGCGGTGGAGTAGACGAGCTCGTGGTGGAAGTCGTTCAGGAATTGATACGGCACGCACCGCAGGTAGCTGTACGGGGTAAGGGTGCGCTGGCGGGGGTCCGGGGGGTTCTCCAGCTGGCGGTAGGTCTCCAGGATGCGGGGCCAGAGCCGCTCCCGCAGCCATGGGCCGAGCGACTGGGCCTCTGGCTGCTGGGCGAACTCAAGGACGGCATGCCGGAAGATGGTGTGGACCAGCCGCGAGTAGTCCTTGTCCGTCACCGCGCGGTAGTCGCCCCGCGCCCCCGCCCGGAGCTCGCCGTGGCGGGGCAGGAACCGGCACCCCTCCGTGGAGAGGAGGTAGTCCCAGCAGGCGATCGTCCACGCGAACAGCGGCTGGAACTCCGTGACCAGCTCCTGGTAGTCCGGTCCTAGGGGGGCCTCAGGGTTGGCGCGGTAGCGCCGGAAGATCTGGGCGACCACCGCCTCGACGTGCGGCAGCCGGCCGCGCTGCAGCGCGGTCAGCTCCGGCTGGACGAAGACCTGGGGCAGCGCGATCTCCAGCGCTGGCTCCTCCTGGACGTAGACGAGCCGCTGGTCGTTGAGCGGTTCGAGCGCGACGTCAATCATGGCGCGGGTAGTCTAGCATACCCCCCGCGACACCGACAAGGAGAAACTCCGCTGACGGTGCTGGTCGTCGCGACGGTGGTCGTCTGGGTCCTGGTCCTGTGCGAGGTGGTGAGCGCCATCCGGCGCCCCGGGCCCGTGCGCACCCTCAAGCGCCTCCTGGCGGCGGCGGTGTTCGCCGCCCTCGGGACGCTCCTGGGCAGCCTCCTCATCCTCCTGCAGTGCTTCCACGCCTTTGCCGGCGAAACGCTCATCGCGCGGGTGACCACCACCCGGCGTTCGCCGACGGCGTTTGAGCTCCGCTACACCCCGGCCGGTGGGCCGGAGGCGCTCGCCCGAACGCTTGAGCTGGAAGGAAACCAGTGGGCCATCAGCGGCGGCATCGTGAAGTGGCATCCCTGGCTCACCGCGATGGGGGTGAAGAGCTACCACAAGCCGATGCGGCTTGGGGGGCAGTTCTCGAGCCTCTCGCAGCAGCGCGAGCGCCCTCCAACGGTCTATCCGCTTGAACCAGAGGCAGATCGGTTCTGGGAAGCGCTCTATTGGGCCGACCCCTACCTGCCGTTTGTCGAGGCGGTTTATGGCTCCTCCGCCTATGCCTACGTGGAGCCCGGCGTCGTGCAGGAGATCTACGTCACGCCCTCCGGCTATCTGATCAAGCGGGCCGCCCGATAACCGGCGGGTGGCTGGGCGCTTGCGGAGCCCAAGCCGCTGTGTTAAAATGAGCGTCGCTACGGAAGGCACGCCCGTGCGCCACACGCTTGACCAGCCACCCTTGAAGAGCACGTTCGCCGACCGCCCGCTCGCTCGACCGAGTGGGCAACCCTGTGCTATCCGCTCATGATCCCTCGGTACACCCTTCCGGCGATGGGCGCGGTCTGGAGCGATGCGCACCGGCTCCGGGTCATGCTGGAGGTGGAGCTCCGCGTGCTGGAGGCGCAGGCAGCGCTTGGCCTCGTGCCCCGGCGGGCGGTCCAGGCGATCCGCCGCAAGGCCCGCGTCAACGCGGCCACCATCCAGCGGCGGGAAGCCCGCACGCGCCACGACGTCATCGCGTTCATCGAGCACCTCGAGGCGCACGTCGGCCCCGACGGCCGCTACCTCCACTTCGGCCTCACCTCCAGCGACATCCTCGATACCTCGCTCGCCGTCCTGCTGCGCGAGGCGACGGACCTGCTCCTGCAGGACCTCCGCGGGCTGCTCCGGGCGCTCGCGGCCAAGGCCCGCCGGCACCAGCGGACGCTCATGATCGGCCGCACCCACGGGGTGCACGCGGAGCCAACCACCTTCGGCCTGAAGCTGGCGATGTTCTACGACGAGTTCACCCGGCAGCTCGCGCGCCTCTCGCGCGAGCGCCGCGCGGTGAGCGTCGGGAAGGTCTCGGGCGCCGTCGGGACGTTCGCCAACGTGGACCCGGCCGTGGAGCGGCGGGTGTGCCTCCGGCTCGGGCTTCGCCCGGCGCCGATCTCGACCCAGATCCTCCAGCGCGACCTGCACGCCTCCTACGTCTCGACGCTGGCGCTCATCGGCGGCAGCCTGGAGCAGCTGGCGACGGAGCTGCGGCACCTCCAGCGCACCGAGGTGCGCGAGGTCGAGGAGCCCTTCGGCGCGGGCCAGAAGGGCTCCTCCGCGATGCCGCACAAGAAGAACCCCGTCATCTGCGAGCGGGTCGCGGGCTTGAGCCGTCTCCTGCGCGGCTACGCCGTGGCCGCCCTGGAGAACATCGCGCTCTGGCATGAGCGGGACATCAGCCACTCCTCGGTCGAGCGCGTCATCCTGCCCGATGCGACGATCACCCTGGACTACATGCTCCGGACGATGACGGCGGTGGTGCAGGGGCTGGCCGTCTATCCGGACCGCATGCGCGCGAACCTGGAGAGCACGCATGGAGTGACCTACTCCGGACAGGTGCTGCTTGAGCTGATGCGGCGGGGGGTGTCCCGAACCCGGGCCTACGAGCTGGTGCAGCGCGCCGCGTTGTCGGCGTGGCGCAACGGGCAGGAGTTCGCGGAGGTCCTGCTGCGCGACCCGGCGATCCGGGCCCACCTCACGCCAAAGGCGCTGCGGCGCTGCGTGGATCCCCGCCCGCACCTGAAGCACGTCGAGCGGATCTTCAGGCGGGTCGGCCTCAAATGAGGAGACCGGGTCTATTTTTCCCGGCGTCCTCCCAAAGGAAAAATGGACCCGGTCCCGGGACTATCTAGGAAACAGGGAACCGGACCCGGGACTATCGTCGCCACGCTGCTTGTCGTGTGCCTGGCGCTGACGGGCTGCATCCGGCGGTCGCTCACCATCCGGACCGAGCCGCCGGGGGCGCTCGTGTACGTCAACGACCAGCTCAAAGGGGAAAGCCCGCTCACGTACGACTTCACATGGTACGGCTGGCACCGGGTGCTGCTGCGCAAGGAGGGCTACGAGCGGCTGGAGGAGCGCCAGGAGCTGCGCGCCCCGGTCCATTTCTGGATCCCGTTCGACCTGGCGATGGAGCTGCTGCCGTTTCCGATCCGCGATGAGCGGACGTGGAGCTACACCTTGACGCCGGCCGCCGCGCCCCCGGCGCCGACGCCGCCGTCGCCGATCCCGCCGGCGGCGCAGCCGCCCGAGGCCCAGGCGCCCCCACAGGAGCCGAGCGATGCCCAGCGGTGACAAGCTCTACGAAGGGAAGGCGAAGATCCTCTATGCGATGGACGACCCGGCGCTCGTGACCCAGTACTTCAAGGACGACGCGACGGCGTTCAACGCCCAGAAGCGCGGCACCATCGTCGACAAGGGGGTCGTCAACAACCGCGTCTCCAGCGCCCTGTTCGCGTACCTGGAGCGGCAGGGGGTGGCGACCCATTTCGTCAAGCAGCTCGACGAGCGCTCGATGCTCGTCAAGCGGCTCGAGATCGTCCCCCTGGAAGTGACGATCCGCAACATCACCGCCGGCGGGATGGCGAAGCTCCTCGGCATCGAGGAGGGGATCGTGCTCAGCACTCCGGTGTTCGAGTGGCATTACAAGAGCGACGCGCTGGGCGATCCGCTCATCAACGACGACCACATCCTGGCAATGGGCTGGGCGACGGCGGAGGAGCTCGCGCACATCCGCGCGGAATCGTTCGAGGTCAACGACGCGCTGAAGCACTTCTTCCGGGAGCGGCGCATCGACCTCGTGGACTTCAAGCTCGAGTTCGGGCGGGTCATCGGCCCGGACGGCAAGCCGACGGCGCAGATCGTGCTGGGCGATGAGATTTCGCCGGACACCATGCGGCTGTGGGAGCAGGGCACCCGCCGGAAGCTGGACAAGGACCGCTTCCGCCGGGACCTCGGCAGCGTCGAGGAGGCCTACCAAGAGGTCCTGCGCCGGGTGTTGGGAGAGGCCGTCACGCGATGAAAGCCAAGATTTGCATCACGCTGAAAGCCGGGCTGCTGGATGCCCAGGGAAAGACGATCAAACAAGCACTGGAGTCGCTGGGATTTCAGGGCGTCCAAGGCGTGCGCGTCGGCAAGTACCTCGAGATTGAGCTGAACCACGGCTCCGTCGGCGCGACCAGGAAGGACGTGGAGCGGATGTGCCAGAAGCTGCTCGCCAATCCCATCGTGGAGACCTACCGCATCGACCTCGGCTCATGAAGTTCGGCGTGGTCGTCTTCCCGGGGTCCAACTGCGACCAGGACTGTCTCGACGTCCTGCGTGACGTGCTGGGCCAACCGGCGGTGCCGCTCTGGCACCAGGAGACGTCGCTGAAGGGCTGCGACGCGGTCGTGCTGCCCGGCGGGTTCAGCTACGGCGACTACCTCCGGACCGGGGCGATCGCCCGCTTCTCGCCCATCATGCGCTCGGTGGCCCGCCTCGCGAAAGACGGCGGGCTGGTGCTCGGCGTCTGCAATGGCTTCCAGATCCTGCTGGAGGCGGGCCTGCTCCCGGGCGCGATGCTGCGCAACACGGGGTTGCGGTTCATCTGCCGGTTCGTGACGCTGCGGGTGGAGCGCGCCGACACGCCGTTCACGAACCGGTTTCAGCCCGGCCAAGTCATCCGCCTGCCCATCGCCCACAACGAGGGCCGGTACACGGCGGATGCGAAGACGCTCAAGGCCATCCGGGACCACGTCGTCTTCCGCTACTGCGACGAGGATGGCCGGGTCACCGACGCGGCCAACCCGAACGGCTCGGCCGGCGCCCTCGCGGGCCTCACGAACGAGCGGGGCAACGTGCTTGGCATGATGCCGCACCCGGAGCGCGCAAGCGACTCGGCGCTGGGCTCCTCCGACGGCCGGCTCGTGTTCGAATCGATGCTCGAGGCGATGGTCCATGCCTAGCGCGGCTTTAGCGACGCCCTCCGTGGCGGTCCTCAAGCGCGTGGCGAGGTCGCACAACCTCACGGACGAGACGTACCGGCGCATCGTCAAGACGCTGGGACGAGCCCCGACGCTGACCGAGGTGGGGATGTTTGGCGTGAGTTGGTCAGAGCATTGCGCCTATTCGAGCTCCAAGCCGTACCTGCAGCAGTTCCCGACGCGCGGCCCGCGCATCCTCGTGCCGGCCGGGAAGGAGAACGCGGGGGTGGTGGACATCGGCGGGGGCTGGGCGGTCGTGTTCAAGTGCGAGAGCCACAACCACCCCTCCGCGGTGGAGCCGGTGCAGGGGGCCGCGACCGGGGTGGGCGGCATCATCCGCGACATCTTCACCATGGGGGCGCGGCCCATCGCGCTGCTGGACTCGCTGCGCTTCGGCCCGCTGGGGGAGCCCCGCAGCCGGTTCCTGCTTGAGGGTGTGGTCAAGGGGATCGCCGACTACGGGAACGCGGTTGGGGTCCCGACCGTCGGCGGCGAGATCACGTTCGACGCGGCCTACCGCGACAACCCGCTCGTCAACGTGATGTGCATCGGCCTGGTGCCGGTGCGCCGGATCGCGCGCGCGGCGGCCGGCGGCGTCGGCAACCCGGTCCTGTACGTGGGCTCCTCGACGGGCCGCGACGGCCTGGGCGGCGCCTCCTTCGCCTCGCGCGAGCTGGCCGAGGGCCGTGACGCGGACCGGCCCGCCGTGCAGATCGGGGATCCGTTCACGGAGAAGTGCCTCATCGAGGCGACGCTCGAGGCGCTGGCGACCGGCGACGTCATCGGCATTCAGGACATGGGCGCGGCGGGCCTCGCCTGCTCGACCTCCGAGACCGCCGCGCGCGGGGGGGTGGGGATCGAGATCGACGTCGCGCGCGTGCCGCGCCGCGCGGAGGGGATGACCCCCTATGAGGTGATGCTCTCCGAGTCGCAGGAGCGCATGCTGCTCATCGTCAAGCGGGGGCGCGAGGAGCGGGTCAAGCGGCTCTTCGCCAAGTGGGGGCTGGCCGCGGTGGAGATCGGCCGGGTGACGCGCGACGGCCTGATGCGGGTCCGGGACGGCCCCGCCGTCGCCGCGGAGATCCCGGCCTCGGCGCTCACCGACGAGGCGCCGGTCTATCACCGCCCGGTCCGGCGGCCGGCGTGGCTTTCCCGCGCGCAGCGGCTGCCGCTGGCCCGCGTGCCGCTGCCGAAGGATTATGCCCGGGTGCTGACGACGCTCCTCGGCTCGCCGACGATCGCGGACAAGTCGCCCGTCTTCGAGCAGTACGACCACATGGTGCAGACGAACACCGTCGTCCTCCCCGGGCGGGCGGACGCCGCCGTCCTTCGACTTCGCTCAGGACGGCGTCCCGAGCGGAGTCGAGGGGCCGCCGTCCTGCGCCTCAGAGGGCTCGGCAGGTGGCTGGCCGCGACCACCGACGGCAACGGCCGGGCCTGCTTCCTCGATCCCTACGAGGGCGGCAAGCTGGCGGTGGCCGAGGCGGCGCGCAACCTGGTCTGCGTCGGGGCGCGGCCGCTCGCCGTGACCGATTGCCTCAATTTCGGCAGCCCGCAGGACCCGGCGGTCATGTGGCAGTTCAAGGCGTGCGTGCGCGGGATCGCCGAGGCCTGCCGGGCGTTCAAGACGCCCGTCACCGGCGGCAACGTGAGCTTCTACAACGAGGGGCCGCGGGGCGCGGTGGACCCGACACCGGTGATCGGCATGATCGGCCTGATCGAATCCGGAATGGGACCGATGACAGCGAACTTCAAAGACGAGGGCGACGCCGTCATCCTCCTGGGCGAGACGCGGGAGGAGCTGGGCGGCAGCGAATACCTGGCCGTGATCCACCGGCGCAAGGCGGGCCGGCCCCCGCGGGTCGACCTGGCGGGCGAGTTGGCCCTGCAGCAGCTGATGCTGACGCTGGCCGCTCAGGGGTTGCTCAAGTCGGCCCATGACTGCTCCGAGGGCGGGCTGGCGGTCGCGCTGGCCGAAGGCTGCCTCATGGAGCCCTCGCGCCTCATCGGCGCCACCGTCAGCCTCCAGCCGCCGGCCGGCGCCCGCCGGCCGATCCGGACGGACGCGCTGCTCTTCGGCGAGTCGGCGGGCCGCATCGTCATCAGCTGCGCGCGGTATCACGTCGAGCGCATCGAGCACCTGGCCGCGCGCCACAAGGTGGCGATGGCCGTCGCGGGCCGGGTGGGCGGCGTCCACCTTTGCATCGACTCGTGGATCGACGCACCGGTCGACGAGCTGAGCGAGGCCTGGCGGAGCGGGCTCCGACAGGCGTTGGGAGTGCGACGCTGATGGACGAGGCGGTCAAGCACTCCTGCGGGCTGTTCGGCGTCTACGGCCACCGGGACGCGGCGCGCCTGACGTACCTCGGGCTCTACTCGCTCCAGCACCGGGGCGAGGAGGCCGCCGGCATCGTCACCTATGACGGGAAGACGATGCACACCCACAAGGAGATGGGCCTGGTGTCGGAGGTGTTCAACGAGCAGACGCTGCACGGGCTCCCGGGCCGGATGGCCATCGGGCACACCCGCTATTCCACGACCGGCTCGAGCACCCTGAAGAACTCGCAGCCGCTCGTCGTCACCTACGCGAAGGGCTCGATCGCCGTGGCGCACAACGGCAACCTGGTCAACGCCTCCGAGCTGCGGCAGCAGCTGGAGGCCAACGGCTCCATCTTCCAGACGACGGTGGACAGCGAGATCATCCTGCACCTGCTGGCGCGCGCGACGAACAAGGAGTTCCAGGACGACCTGGTCGAATGCCTCCGGCTGCTGAAGGGGGCGTTCACGCTCCTCTTCCTGACGGAGCGCGAGCTCATCGGCATCCGGGACCCGAACGGGTTCCGGCCGCTCGTGCTCGGCCGGCTCAACAAGACCGCCGTGCTGGCCTCCGAGACGTGCGCGCTCGACATCATCGGGGCGAAGTTCGTGCGGGAGGTGGAGCCCGGCGAGGCGGTGTGCATCGGCGCCGGGGGCCTGCGGTCGCGGTACCCCTTCAAGGACCAGCCGACGAGCCGCTCGCACTGCCTCTTCGAGCACGTCTATTTCGCCCGGCCCGATTCGTTCCTCTTCGGCGAGAGCGTGCAGGCGGTGCGGGTCAAGCTGGGACGGCAGCTCGCCCGGGAGCACCCGGTGGAGGCGGACCTCGTCATGCCCATCCCGGACTCGGGCAACTTCGCGGCGCTCGGCTACAGCCTGGAGTCGAAGATCCCCTTCGCGCTCGGGATGATCCGCAACCACTACGTCGGGCGGACGTTCATCCAGCCGGCGCAGGAGATCCGCGACCTGAAGATCCGCGTCAAGTTCAACCCGATCAAGGAGATCATCAAAGGCAAGCGGCTCGTCATCGTCGACGACTCCATCGTGCGCGGGAACACGACGCGCGCCCGCGTGAAGAGCCTGCGCGAGGCCGGGGCGAAGGCGATCCACATGCGCGTCAGCTGCCCGCCGACGCGCCACGCCTGCTTCTACGGCATCGACTTTCCGAGCAAGCGGGAGCTCATCGCGAACACCCTCTCGCTCGACGAGATCCGCAAGTTCATCGGCGTGGAGAGCCTCGGCTACCTCTCGCTGGACGGGATGCTCAAGGCGGTCCGCCAGCCGGCGGACTACTGCACCGCCTGCTGGAGCGGCACCTACCCGATCCCCTTCGGCGGGGAGGGGGACAAGTTTGCGCTGGAGAAGCACGCGGGCCAGGGCCGCTGCTGACACGCGCCAGGCGCTGTTGAGATGGTGAGGGCTGAGGCGTATCGCCGGGCGGGTGTGGACATCGAGGCGGCGGACGCGTGGCTCTCGCGCATGCGCCCGCTCATCCGGGCCACGCGCCGTCCGGAGGTGCTGGCGGATCGCGGGCAGTTCGCCGGCCTCATGCGGCTGCCCGCCGGGCTCCGCGACCCGGTGCTGGTGGCGTCGGCCGACGGCGTCGGGACCAAGCTCAAGGTCGCGCGATTGGCTGGCCGCCATGAGGGCATCGGGGTGGATTGCGTGGCGATGAACGTGAACGACGTGCTCGTCTACGGGGCGCAGCCCCTCTTCTTTCTCGACTACCTCGCGGTGGGCCGGCTCGAGCCTCGGGTGATGAGCGCGCTGCTGCGCGGCGTCGCGCGCGGCTGCCGAGAGAGCGGGTGCACCCTGCTGGGCGGGGAGACCGCCGAGATGCCCGGCGTCTACCGCCGAGGCGACTACGACGTCGCCGGGTTCTGCGTCGGGGTCGTTCCGCGCGCGCGGCTCATCGACGGCTCGCGCGTCCGCGCGGGGGACGCGGTGGTGGGCCTGGCCTCCACGGGCGTGCATGCCAACGGGTTCTCGCTGGTGCGCCGGGCCTTCACGGCAACACAGCTGCGGCGGGTCGCGCGCCGGCTGCTCGTCCCGACGCGCATCTACGTCCGGCCCGTGCTGGCGGCGCTTGCGTCGGTGCCGCTCCTCGCGCTCGCCCACGTGACCGGCGGGGGATTGAGTCGTCGGCTGCCGAGCCTGGTGGCGCAGCGCCCGGGGCTTGGCGTGCGCGTCATCCCCGGCAGCTGGCCGGTGCCGGCGATCTTCCACGAGATTCAGCGGGCCGGGCGGGTCAGCACCGGCGAGATGTGGCGCACCTTCAACATGGGGATCGGCATGGCGCTCGTGTGCCGCGCCGCTGCGGTCCCGCGGCTCACGCGCATGCTGCGGCGGGCGGGCGTGCCCGCCTGGATGATTGGAACCATTGAACGGACGAGGGGCTGATGCGGGTACTGGTGGTGGGATCTGGTGGACGGGAACATGCGCTGGTGTGGAAGCTCAGCCAGTCGCCCGAGGTGACCAAGCTCTTCTGCGCCCCGGGCAACGGCGGCATCGGGGAGCTCGCCGAGCTCATCGACCTGGGGGCGGAGGACATCGAGGGGCTGGCGGAGTTCGCCGAGAACAAGGATATCGACCTCACCGTGGTCGGGCCCGAGATGACGCTGGCAAAAGGCGTCGTCGACCTCTTCGAGAAGCGGGGCTTAAGGATCTTCGGCCCGACGAAGGCGGCGAGTCGCCTTGAATCCAGCAAGGCGTTCGCCAAGAACCTCATGAAGAAGCACCACATCCCGACGGCGCAGTTTGCCGTCTTCGATGACCCGCAGGCGGCGCGCGCCTACGTCCGGCAGCTCGGCGCGCCGATCGTGGTGAAGGCGGACGGCCTCTGCGGCGGGAAGGGCACCATCGTCGCCAGCACCCTCAGCGAGGCGCTGGGCGCGGTCGACCTCCTCATGGAGGACCGCATCTTCAAGCAGGCGGGCGAGCGCGTCGTGGTGGAGGAGCGGCTCGTCGGGGAGGAGGCCTCGTTCCTCGTCGTGACCGACGGCGTGACGGCGCTGCCGCTGCTCCCGGCGCAGGACCACAAGCGGCTCCTCGACGGCGACAAGGGGCCGAACACCGGCGGGATGGGCGCCTACGCGCCGGCGCCCGTCGTCGATGCGGCGCTCGCCGCGCAGGTCATGGACCAGATCATCATGCCCACGCTGCGGGCGATGGCGGCCGAGGGGCTCGCCTTCAAGGGCGTCCTCTACGCGGGGCTGATGCTGACGGGCGACGGCCCGAAGGTCCTGGAGTACAACGTCCGCTTCGGCGACCCGGAGCTGCAGGCGATCCTGCCGCTCCTTTCGAGCGACCTGATGCCGATCCTCGACGATGCGGTCGAGGGGCGGCTCTCGACGGCGCAGTGCCGCTGGGAGGCCGGGAGCTGCGTGTGCGTGGTGCTGGCGTCCGGCGGCTATCCCGGCGACTTCCCGATCGGCAAGGAGATCCATGGTCTGGACCAGGGCAAGGGCCGCTCCGGCCTCCTCGTGTTCCATGCCGGGACGAAGCAAGACAAGGCTCGGTTTGTCAGCTGGGGGGGGCGGGTGCTGAACGTCGTGGGAACCGGCCCGGACCTGGAGGGGGCGTTGCGGCGCGTCTACGACGCGGTCGGCGCGATCCGCTTTGACGGGATGGCGTACCGGAAAGACATCGGGTTCCGCGCCCTGAAGAAGCCTGTCACACGGTAACGCGAGGGCATGCAGATGCGGGGGCAACCGCGGGTCGGCATCCTGATGGGGTCCGATTCGGACTGGCCGGTGATGGAGCAGGCGGTGAAGACGCTCCAGGGCTTCGGCGTGCCGTGCGAGGCGCGCGTCCTGTCGGCGCACCGCAGCCCTGAGCTCGTGCGCCGCTATGCCGGCACCGCCGCGGCCCGGGGCCTGAAGATCATCATCGCGGGCGCGGGGGGCGCGGCCCACCTCGCCGGCGACGTGGCGGCCCACACCACCCTGCCGGTGATCGGAGTGCCCATCGAGAGCAAGAGCCTCAAGGGGCTCGACAGCCTGCTCTCGACGGTGCAGATGCCCAAGGGGGTCCCGGTGGCGACGGTGGCCATCGACAACGCCGCCAACGCCGCCATCCTCGCGGTCCAGTGCCTGGCGCTGGGCGATGGGCGGCTGGCGCGCGCGCTGGCGGCCCACAAGCGCCAGCTGACCGCGAGCAACCGGAAGGCCGACCGGCGATTGCCGCGCGGATGACGGTGGCGCCGAACGTCTTCGGGGTGGCGGGGGACGCGCCGGATCCGGCGCTGATCGCGCAGGCCGCGCAGGTCCTGCGCGGGGGCGGGCTGGTGGCGTTTCCGACCGAGACGGTCTACGGGTTGGGGGCCGATGCCGCCAATCCCGCGGCCATCGAACGGCTGAACCGGGTCAAGGGGCGGCCGCCCGACAAACCGTATTCGCTGCACATCCATGCGCCCGACCAGGTGCGCGCCTTCGTGGCCTCGGTGCCGCCCCTGGCCGCAACCCTCATGGAGCGGTTCTGGCCAGGCCCCCTGACCATCGTGATGCCGGATGCCCAGGGCAAGACGGTGGGCTTCCGGCTGCCGGACCACCCCATCGCGCGGGCGTTTCTCAAGGCCTGCGGGGTCCCCGTGGCGGCCCCCAGCGCCAACCGGTCGGGCTCGCCGCCGCCGACCGATGCAAACGAAGTCCTCGCTGCCCTGGACGGCTCGGTCGACTGCATCCTCGACGGCGGCCCGACCCGCCTGGGGCGCGAGTCGACCGTCGTGGAGGTGCGCGACGGGCGCGCCGAGATCCGCCGGGAAGGGGCGATCCCTCCGGAGGCGATCCTGGCCGCCATCAGACGATGAGCCCGAAACGCATCCTGTTCGTGTGCACCGGCAACAGCTGCCGCAGCGTCATGGCGGAAGGGTTGCTGAAGCAGCTGCTTGCGCGGGCCGGGATCGAGGCGGTCCAGGTCGAGTCTGCCGGGGTCTTCGCCATCGACGGCATGGGGGCGACCCGGGAGACGCAGCGCGTGCTGCAGGACATCGGCGTGGATTGCGCGGGCCACCGGGCGAGGGTCCTCACCGCCGAGATGGTTCGGGCGGCCGACCTCGTGCTCGTCATGGAGCCGTTCCAGGCGGAGGAGGTCATCCGGCGCGAGCCGCCCGCCGCGGGGAAGGTGCACCTCTTGAGACCCTTCGGCCGCTCGCCGGGCGAGGTCGAGGGCCCCCCCGGCATCCCGGACCCGATCGGCAAGCCCCTCGAGGTGTACGAGGTGTGCTTCGCGGAGATCCGCGAGGCGGTCGAGCACGTGGCGAAGTCGCTCGGCGTCCACACGGGATAGCGCGCATGCGGAAGACCGGCAAGGACAACGTCCGTTCCTCACGAGATCGCGCGTTGCGTGGCGTGCGACGGATCGCGATCGGCGCGGACCACGGCGGCTTCCACCTCAAGGCGAAGCTGGTGGCGTGGCTGCGGGCGCAGGGGCTGGAGGTGGCGGATCTGGGGACCCATACCCCGGCGTCGTGCGACTACCCGGCGATCGGCTACAAGGTGGCCGCGGCGGTGGCCCAGGGGGCGTTCGACCGCGGGATCCTGCTGTGCAAATCCGGGATCGGGATCGCCATCGCGGCGAACAAGGTGCCGGGCATCCGCGCGGCGGTCTGCGGCGACCCCTTCGACGCGGAGCGCAGCCGCAGCCACAACGACGCAAACGTCCTGGTCCTGGGGGCGGAGCAGCTCAGCGATGCGCGGGCCAGGCGGATTGCGGACATCTGGCTGGCGACCCCCTTCGAGGCGGGGGGGCGCCATGAGCGCCGCGTGAAGCAGATCGCCTCCCTCGAAAAAAAGTACCGGGTACTTCCCAAAGCGGAAAAAGTACCGGGTACTTCCCAAAGCGGAAAAAGTACCCGGTACTTTTGATGTCTCACTTGCGAGCGACCGATCCGGACATCGCCGACGCGATCCAGCGCGAACTCCAGCGCCAGCACGAGCACCTGGAGCTCATCGCGTCGGAGAACTTCACGAGCCTTGCCGTGCTGGAGGCGCAGGGCTCCGTCCTGACCAACAAGTACGCCGAGGGCTACCCGGGCGCGCGGTGGTACGGCGGCTGCGAGTTCGTCGACGTGGCGGAACGCCTGGCCATCGAGCGGGTCAGGGCGCTCTTCGGTGCGGAGCACGCCAACGTGCAGCCGCACTCCGGCACCCAGGCCAACCTCATCGTCTTCTACGCCATGCTCCAGCCGGGCGACACCATCCTTGCGATGAGCCTGGCGCACGGCGGCCATCTCTCGCACGGCCACCCGAAGAACTTCTCCGGCCGGTTCTTCACCATCGTCCCCTACGGGGTCAGCCAAGCGAATGAGCAGATCGACTACGACGCGCTGGAGGCGCTGGCCAGGGAGCACAAGCCGAAGCTCATCCTCGCGGGCTACTCCGCCTACCCGCGCGTGCTGGACTTCCCGCGCTTCCGCACCATCGCCGATGCGGTGGGGGCGGTCCTGCTCGTCGATATGGCCCACTTCGCGGGCCTGGTCGCCGCCGGCGTCTACCCCAACCCGGTCCCCCATGCGGAGTTCGTGACCTCGACGACGCACAAGACGCTGCGCGGGCCGCGCGGGGGGTTCATCCTCTGCCGGGGCGCCTACGCCAAGGCGATCGACTCCGCGAACTTCCCCGGCAACCAGGGCGGGCCGCTCATGCACGTCATCGCGGCGAAGGCGGTCTGTTTCAAAGAGGCACAGACGGACGCCTTCCGCGCCTACCAGCGGCAGGTCGTGGCCAACGCGCGGGCCCTGGCGGCCGCCCTCGCCGAGCGCGGCTACCGCATCGTCTCCGGCGGCACCGACAACCACCTCCTGCTCGTCGACCTGACGCCGAAGGGGCTCACCGGGAAGGAGGCGCAGGACCTCCTCGGGCAGGCCAAGATCACCGTCAACAAGAACGCCATCCCCTTCGACCCGCTCCCGCCCGGGAAGGCGAGCGGGATCCGCCTCGGCAGCCCGGCGCTCACCACCCGGGGGATGCGGGAGCCGGAGATGCGCGCCGTCGCGGGGCTCATCGACGAGGCGCTGGCGAGCCGCGGCGACCCGGCCGCCCTGTCGGCGGTGGCGCGCAAGGTCGGCGAGCTCGTTGAGCGATTCCCCCTCTACCCCGAACTCCGTGATACGAACCGTCGCAGTGGCAATTCGGAGTGCGGAATTCGGAATGCGGAATCCGCCTAACGGTCACTCCGCACTCCGCACTCCGCATTCCGCATTCGGATGAAGTGCCCGTTTTGCGGCCATCAGGAGGATAAGGTCGTGGACTCGCGCGGGAGCGGCGACGGCGCCTCCGTCCGCCGGCGGCGCGAATGCCTGGGATGCGGGAAGCGGTTCACGACCTACGAGCACGTGGAGGAGCAGCCGCTCATGGTCATCAAGAAGGACGGCCGCCGCGAGCCGTTCGACCGGCACAAGCTGCTGGCCGGGCTCGTCAAGGCGTGCGAGAAACGCCCGGTGAGCATGGACGATCTGGAGCGGCTGGTGGACGAGCTGGAGCGGGAGCTCTCCCAGCAGTTCGAGCGGGAGGTGCCGTCGCGCGAGATCGGCGAGCGGGTGATGCGCAAGCTCCACGCCCTCGATCCCGTCGCCTACGTGCGCTTTGCGTCCGTCTACCGGGAGTTCAAGGACGTCGAGCAGTTCATGCGGGAGCTCAAGGAGCTCCTCGCCCTCAAGGCCAAATGACTCGCCCCCTTGCCAATCCCGCCAGGCATCAGGCACACTAGAACCAGACAACGCGGACGCGGAGAAAGGCAAACTCGCGGAGACGCGAGGACGCAAAGCCGCGAATCCTCGCGTCGATGAGGATAGTCGGGCTGCCGAAGCGGAGGCTTCAGCAGCCCTGTTCGTTGGAGGTGCGGATGCGGCAGATGCTCATCGTGGAGGACGAGCGCGATATCTGCGACTGCCTCGCGCAGTTCTTCAGCGCCAAGGGCTTCGCGGTCGCGTCGGTCTTCAGCGCGGAGGAGGCGCTGGAACGGCTCCACGCCGAGGCGCCGGACGTCATCCTGCTCGACATCCTGCTCCCAGGCCTCTCAGGGCTGGAGCTCCTCAAGCGCGCCAGGGCGCTCCACCCGACGGCGCGGGTCATCATGGTGACGGCGCTCGACCGGGATGAATTGCGGCATGAGGCGTATTTCCTCGGGGCGTCCGGCTACGTCACCAAGCCGTTTGATTTTTCAGACGCGACCTGGTCGGCCGTGTTGTAAGTGCCAGGCACTTCCCCGCGCGGACCTCGCGCTCTAAGAAGGGCCTGGCACTTTTTAGTCCTTAGCTTCAGCTCCCGGCGTCTCATCTACGAAGCTCCGGAGCTTCGCGCGGGCCCGGATCTTCTCGAGCCACTCCGCCAGACGGGCATTGCGCCGTTCCGTTTCCACCTGTTGCCGGAAGGTTGGGGCCTCCTCGGTGAACCGGGTCTCATCCGCCGGCAGGTGCGTCTCCGGTCGGAGGAGCGCGAACCCGCGCGGCGTCTCGAACGGTTCCGTCAGGCCGCCCAGCGGCGCGGCGAAGGTCGCTTCGTTGAGCGCCTCCTGGTACCCGATGGGGTCGAAGGGTTGGCCGCGGGTCACCCGGACCGGCAGGGGCGTGACGCCTGCCACCAGGACCGCTTCCTCAAAGCGGAGGCGCGGCTCATCGAGCGCGCGGTTCCGGAACGCCTCGGCGTCCGCCCGGGCCGCAGCGCGCGCGCGGTCCCGGATCAGCGCGTCGCGCACCTGCCCGCGCACCTCTTCGAACGGCGGCACGCGGGGCGGGATCCGCTGCGTCACCCGGGCGACGTACACGGCGTTTCCCGTGTCGATGACATCGCTCATCCGGCCTTCGGCCAGCCCCTCGACCGCTCGGAGGATCGCGGAGTCCGGGGCCCCGCCGGCCGCGTGGGAGACCCCGGCCTGAAGCGGCCCGGCCGCGTGCCGCGACAATCCGCGGGCCGCGACGATCTCCTCGAACCGGAGCGGGACCCTGAGGTCCTCCTCCAGGTCCACGGCGAGCGCCGCCAGCCGCTGGCGCACCCGCTGCTCCAGCAGCTCCCGGCGGGCGTCCTCCCGGACCTCGTCATAGGGCTTCGGCGTGCCGTCGTCTTGGGCGAACCGCTCTGGATGGGTGTCGTAGAAGCCGCGGATCTCCTCGTCGGTGAGCGGGATGGAGGATGCCAGCTCCTCGCGCGTGAGCCCGGCGTACTCCATCCGGAGCTGCTCGGGGACGCGCACCGCATCGGGATGGGCCTCGTAGGCGGCGCGGAGCGCCTCCTCGGTGAGCGAGGCGGCGACCTCGTCGGCGGCCGCCGCCGGGTCGAAGAGCACCAGCGAGGCCGTGCGCGCCTCATGCGCCGCGCGGTACGCGGCGCGCACCTCCTCGTCGCTGACCGTCACCGCGTTCCGGATGGAGCTGACGAGTTTATCCACCAGCAGGTGCCGGTGGATCCGCGCCTCGAACGCCTGCGGGGTGGTGCCGCTCAACTGCAGGAGCCGGTGGTACCGGTCGGCGGAGAAGCGGCCCTCCTCCTGGAACTCGGGCAGCTGCCGGATGAACGCCGCCACCTCCTCGTCGTCCGCCTCCAGCCGCGTCCGGCGGGCTTCTTCCAGCAGGATCAGGCGGTCCCAGGCGGCCTCGGTGAACATCGGCTGCAGCGTCTCCCCCAGCTCGCCGGACTGGCCTGCAAACTGGCTTTCGAACTGTCGCTGGAGCCCGCGCCGTTCGTCCTGGAACGTGTCCCAATCGACGGCCTTGCCGAAGATGACCCCGGCCGTCCCGCCCGGCCCCCGGGCCGGCGCCCGGCCGGTGGCATGGAAGAAGAAGATGAAGGGCAGGATGAGGATGGACGCGATGAGCCAGCTCACGCGCCGGCGCATGACGGGCGAGACGATGAGCCGCTTGAACATGGGGCGTGGCTATTCTACGCTTCCCCCGCGCACGGGACAAGGGGGGCATCTGGTTGACACCAGGCGAGGGCTCCGGTACAATCGAACAGCTTCAGACATCGTCGCTCACGCACCTCCCGCATCCCTGACCAGGCAGGCGCCCATGAGAGCCAAATCAGCAGCACGCACACGGACCGCCCCGCGGGCCC
>JAHFGZ010000035.1 GCA_023247155.1 Candidatus Omnitrophota bacterium | reverse complement strand
TTGACAAGGCGCAACCCAGTTGGTAGTGTGTGTGCGATGAGTTCGGCGCAAGGGCTTGTGGTCATGGCATCCCCACGAACGTCATGTCGGTGGGGATTTTTTGCTGCTCGATGAAGCGGCGTCATCTTGCCATCGCGGTGGCCGGGGTGGTTGTCATCGGCGTCGTGGTCTGGGAAGACGTCGCGCGCCGGGCCACCGAGCACCGATATCATGCGGCGGTTGAGGACCGGCGGCAGCTGGAACAGCGCGTGGGCGAGATGCTGGCGACTCACGACCAGTTGAAGGGCGAGTTCCAACAGGAGCAGCAGCGCTCGCGGGAGCTGTCCGACTCGCTGGTGGCGGCGCGCGGGCAGCTGGACGAGATGACGGCCCGCCTGTCGGACGAGAGCACCAGCGTCAAGAAGCTCCAGGCGCGCCTGGCCGCCATGCAGGGACAGATGGACCGGGTGCAGGGGGAGCTGGCCCTGGCGCTGCAGGAGCGCCAGCAGGCCGAGGGGACGAACGGGCCCGGTCCGGTGCAGCTGGAGCGCATCCTGGTGGCCGGCGACGCCCCCTCGGGCCTTCGCGGCCGCGTCCTGTCCGTGTATCAGGACTGGGATTTCGTGGTCATCAATCTCGGCTGGGATGTGGTCCGGGTCGGGGACACCGTGTCCATCGTCCGCGGCGGGCAGCTGCTGGCCAAGGCGCGCGTCGAGCGGGTCCAGGAGGATCTGTGCGCCGCCACGGTGCTGCCGGAATGGAACGCGGCGGCGATCAACGTCAATGATGCGGTCCAGCTCCTCTAAGCCCGCTCCCCGACGGATGACGGCATGGCCGCTCCGGCTCATCCTGCTGGCGGTCGCCGGGGCAGGGGCGCTGCCGCCTGGAGGCTTTGCCGCGGAGACGAGCGACCCCGTCATGATGACCAAGACCGTCGTGGTCATCGCGGTCGATTCAGCAGAGCCATTGGACCTCCGCTCCAGCGTCCAGGAGCGTCCGCCGGTCATCACGCTGACGTTTCCCAAGCGGCGGGTCGTGGGCTCGCTCCCCGAACGGTCGTCGTTCACGAGGGGCGTCATCCGGACCATCGCCGCCCGCTACGACCGATCGCTCAGGCCGAGGGCGTCGGCGAAGCGGTTTCTCCACGCCCTCCAGATTGGGTTGAGCGCGCCGTACCCCTCCCGCGTCCGGTCGGAGCCTGGACGCGTGGTGATCGAGATCGACCACCCGCTATCCGTCGACAGCGCGGCGATGGAGGTGGGCTTGCGCGGCGGGACGATCGTCGGGGCGATCGGGCAAAGCATGATGACCCGGCGGTTTCGCGCCATGCAGGACGCGCTGGCGCAGGCGACGGCAACCCCGACCGCCTGGACGCTCTCCTTCACCGCGGAAGGGCCACCGACCCCTTCCAGCGTGGTGCTGGCGGGCGCGGTGGCTCCCACGGCAACGTCCACCACCGAGCTGACGCCGGCGGTCGGCGGCGGGTCACACGCCGAGGCGCCCAGCCCTCCGATTCCCGCACGATCAGCGGCACGGCGGCTGTTTCCCGGGGCCGCCCTCCTCATCTTAGCCGGCAGCTCACTGGGTCTCTGGTGGCTCGCCCGCGGCCGCCCGTTCCGCTTCTCCCCGAGCGCGGCTCCATCCCGGTCCGACGCCTCGCGGTTGCCGTCGGCTGTCCTGCTGGTCGACCAGCTGCTCTGGCGGGCGTTTGAGCGGCGGGGCTACCAGCTCGTGCAGGAGACGGAGCTGACCCAGCCGTCGCCGTCGACGCTGCGGGTGATGGTGAAGGACGACGCCAAGGCGGCGTTGCTGTTCGCCGGGCAAGGGGCCTTCTTTGAGAAGCAGGCGGTCGAGCGGTTCCTCAAGACCATGGAGGGCTTCGAGGTGCAGCAAGGGTTCCTGGCCGCGGCGGGCTCGTTCACCGTGCCGGCGCAGCGCCTGGCCGATCAGCATCAGATCACGCTGATCGGCCGCGAGCAGCTGACCGAGCTGCTGAGCCTGGGGGCGGGAAGCGAGTACTTCGCCAGGCAGCTTGAGCAGAGCCACGCGCGCCTGGAGGAGGCCAAGGAGACGCTGCGCCAGTACGCCGGCGAGCTGGATACCCTGCGCCGCCAGCGCAACGAGGCCAGCTGGTACCTCGGGGAAGAGCGCGCGCAGGCCGCCAAGCTCGAGGCCCAGCTCAACGACGTGGACCAGCAGATCCGCCGGCACGAGGCGGAGCTGCGCCAGTGGGAGCAGGAGGCCGCGACCTTTCGCCGGCGATGGGAAGAGAACCAGTGGTATCTCGGGGAATCCGTGGCGCGCGTGCGCCACCTGGAAACCCAGCTCGGGGCGCTCCAGGAGGCGGCCACGCGCGCCGAGACCGCCGAGCAGGAACGGGAGACGCTGCAGGGCGATCTGGCCAAGGAGCGGGCGCGGAGCGAGACGTTGGAGGCCCAGCTGGTGTCCCTTCAGCGGAACCTGGAAGAGTCGGCGAAACGGGAACTGGCCTTGCAGATCGCGTTGGAGCAGCTCAGGCAGGACATGCGCATGCTGCAGACGTCCGGGGACCGCCGGGGCCAGGCGCGGGTGGCCATTCCCCAGGCGGTCGTCGAGCTGTTCAACGGCCGGAGGAGCCCGTTCTTCGCCGGAGCGCCGCACGATGTGAGCAGCATCGGGGTCGGGCTGGAGACCGAGCAGGAGCTGCCCGCCGCCTCCCCGATTCGGATTCGGCTGACATTGCCCGGCCGCGACCCGATCGAATCGAAGGGGCGGATCGTCTGGCAACGGGCGGCGGGGCGCCTGCGCCGCTATCGAAGCGGTTGCCGGCTGCTGCGCGTACCCGCGGCCACCCGGGCGCTCATCGGGAAGGCCCTGCAGGAGACCCAGAGTTAATGCAGGAACGCCGAACCGCCATCCGGGTCTCCCACCGCTGCCGCACGCAGTATTGCTCCTCCGAAGACCTCGTGCCTCGGGACGGCCGGATGACGTCCCTGAGCGAGCAGGGAATCGGGTTGCTGGTCCGGGAAGCCCATCGGGCCGGCGAGCTGTTGAGCGTCGGGTTTTCGCTCCCGGGAGAGCAGGAGGCCCTCACTGCCACAGGGGTGGTCCGATGGTCCGGGCCGCCTCGGGACGGGCGCTGGCACCCGGTCGGGTTGAACTGGCTGCAGCTTGAGGAGTCGGTTCGGAACCGCCTCCAGCGGTTTCTCGACAGCGCCGCGGTCTCGGCAGCCCCGGTCCCCATCGCGAGGAAACGGCGGTGGCGCAGCCCGTCCTGGCCGGTCGCCGCCGCGTGCCTGCTCCTCGGCGCGGCCCTCATCGGGTGGTGGGCGCTGTCGGTGCGCCGGGAGAACTACCGGTTGCACACCGCGGTCGAGCTGCGCGATCAGGTCATCGACGAGCTGGGGACGCAGGGCACCCAGCTCGTCGCAGAACTCGGGGAGGCCAGGGCGCATCTCCTGGAGACCGCCGCCGAGGTGGTCCGCCTGGACCAGCAGGCCCAGGCGTTCGGCACGGAGATGGGGCGGATGGACGGCGAGATCACCTCCTTTCAGGCGTCGTACGCGACGATGCGACAGGAGCGCGAAGCGCTCATCAAGCAGGTGCTGGATCTTGAGCAGGAACGGACATCGATGCTGAAACGGCTCTCATCCGTCGATGAACTGCGGCTGGCGATCCGGGAGGCGATCGACGCCCGGAAGCAGGTCCGGCAGGCGACTCGGTTCTCACGGCTCACCGCCAGGCGGGCGGCCCTCGAGCAGCAATTGGCGGACGGCAATCGCGGCTACCTCATCCTCGACGGGCAGCCGACGATCGGTGTCGGCAGCGTGGTGTCGATCCGCGTCCACGAGCCGGAAACCCTGCCTTAGACGAAAAAAGTGCCAGGCACTTCTTGGAGCGCGAGGACGCGCGGGGAAGTGCCTGGCACTACCCCGCCCGCCGCTCCTTCACGTAAACACTCCGGTCGAACTGTTTGGCGTAGGCCTTCAGCTCCGCCCCGATCTTGGCGATCTGTCCGGGGTGGGTCACCTGGCCCCCCTCGTTCGTCACCACCGCGATGGAGATCGAGAGCAGCGGCACCTTGACCTGCTGTCCCTTGCGGTCCGTGTGCAGCAGGTGGCCGCGGGCGCGGTCCTCCGCGTCGTAGAGCTGCGGGGCCATCGCGTCGAACGCCTGGATGATGACCTCACAGAGCGCGTCGGCGCGGTCCTTGGCCGTCATCGCGATGAAGTCGTCCCCGCCGATGTGGCCGACGAAATCACCGGGCGTGCCGTGCGCGTTCACCGCCTTGAGGAGGATCTCCGCCGTCCGCTGGATGACCTCATCCCCCCGCTTGAACCCGTAATGGTCGTTGAACGCCTTGAAGCGGTCGAGGTCCAGGTAGCAGACGGCGTAGGCCTCGCCTGAGGCGATGCGCCGCTCGAGCTCCCGCTGGATGGAGACGTTGCCCGGCAGCCGGGTGAGCGGGTTGGCTTCCAGGTCGGCGCTGGTGCGCCGCAGCACCATCCGCACGCGCGCGAGCAGTTCCGCCGGCTCGAACGGCTTGATGAGGTAGTCGTCGGCGCCGGCGTCGATCCCGTCGACCTTGTCCTGCAGTTCGGTTTTCCCGGTGAGCATGATGATGGGCACGTGCCGGAGCAGGATGTCCTGCTTGAGCTGTCGGCACACCTCCGGGCCCGTCACCTGGGGCATCACGTAGTCCAGGATCAGCAGGTCCGGCGGGCGGCGGCGGACGGCGTCGAGCGTGCGCGCGCCGTCTTCGGCCTCCGTGACGGCGAACCCGGCTGGCTCGAGCACGGAACGGAGGATGTCCCGGAGGTCCGGGTCATCGTCCGCCACGAGGATCTGCTTCACCGGTTGCGGCATGGCCTACTCCGCCGGCAGGGTGACGGAAAACGTGCTCCCCTTGCCCCGCTCGGACGTCACCGCAATGCGGCCCTGGTGCGCTTCCACGATGCGCTTGACGAGGGCCAACCCAAGCCCCGTGCCTCGCACCTGCTGGTTGATGGGGTCGTTGGCGCGGTAGAACTCCTGGAACAGCTTCTGCAGGTCCTCCGGGCCGATGCCGCAGCCGGTGTCGCTGACCGTTGCGAGGATCGACGGGCCCTCCCGCTTCAACCCCACGCGGATCGCGCCCTTCTCCGGCGTGTACTTGATGGCGTTCGAGAGCAGGTTGATGAAGACGCGCGGCAGGTGCTGCGGGTCGCCCACCAGCGCCGTGACGCCGTCGCGGTCCACGGTGTACCGGATGTGCTTGGCCTGCAGCTGCGGCTGGATGACGTCGTGGATCGTGTTCAGGAACTCCTCGACGGGGATCGGCTGCCGCTCCATCGTGACGCGGCCGGACTCGATGCGGGCGATGTCGAGGAGGTTGGTGATGAGCTGGGTCAGCAGGTCGGCGTGCTTTTCCATCTTGGCCACCCGCTCGCCCTGGGGTTTGGCCAGCGGCCCGAACTGGCCGCTGGCCAGCAGCGACGCGTAGCCCTTGATGGCGGCCAGCGGGGTCCGCAGCTCATGGGAGACGGAGGAGACGAAATCGCTCTTCGCCTTGTTCAATCGGACCAGCTCTGCGTTCGCCTCGGCCAGCTCCCGGGTCCGCTCCTGCACCTTGCGCTCGAGCTCCCGTCGGGACGCCCACGTCTCTTCGTACAGCGCGGAGTTCTCCACGGCGATCGCGAGATGGTTGGTCAGGATCGCCACGAGCTCCTCATCGGCCTTCGAGGTGGCCGCCCCGGCGCTCGTGCGGCCCAGGATGAGGAAACCCGCAGGTCCGGAATGGGGCAGGATCCCCGCGATGACGGCGGCCGGGACCTGCAGCAGGTCCAGCAGCCGCTGCTGCGCCGGCTCGAGTGACGCGATGGCCCGCAGGACCTGGGGGGTGGGGTTCGTCAGGACCCGCTTCAGCAGCCCGCTGGCCTGCAGGTGGGCCCTGAGCGCCTCGGCGTGCGGCTCGCTCACGCCGATGAGGGAGCACCACTGGATGGCGTCCAGGGAGGCGCACATCCCGATCGCGCCCTTGGAGAAGCCGAAATTCGTGACCACCGCCGCATCCAGCTTGCTGAACACCTCGTCGGGACGGAGGCTCACCTCGAGCTGCCGCCCGAGTTGGTGCAGCGACATCAAGGATGCCAGCCGCCGGTCCAGCTCCTCCTGGGTCCGATGGAGCTCCAGGTCCGTGCGGATGATCAGCTTGGTCTGCTGGTCGAGCTGGTCATAGGCGGCCTGTAGTCGGTGGAGCTCGCTCAGTTGTCGCCCGAGCTCGCTCAGTTGTCGCCCTGCCATCTCGGCCTTGAAGGCGAGGTACCCGAGCACCCCGAGCAGCGTCATGGTCATGCCGGCGGCGTGGGGCGACCAGTTGGCGCCCACCGTCAGCAGCAGCGTCGCCAGCACGCCGATCGTGAACACCACGTAGATCAGGTATGACATCAGCTCAGACTCCAATCGCCGCCACCAGCACCGAGCCGGTCTGGCTGGCGATCGTCTGCCCCGTCAGCGCGTCGGCGGACAGGCCCGCGTCGAACGGTGCCTGCTCCGCGTACGTGTAGCAGCCGGCGATGGGGACCGAGGGCCCCACCACGTCGCGGATGCGCTCGATCTCCACCGCCGCGTGGTGCGGGCCCAGGAGCACCCGCCGGACCGCCGAGTCGAACACGAGGACGCAGGCGGTTCGGTTCAGCGACCGGATGGCCTGCCGCGCCGCCCGCTGCGCTGCCTCCAGCGCCAGCTCCCGGCTGCCGATCATGAGCTGCAGCCAGGCGCCTTCCCGGATCTCGCCGTTGCAGGCGAGGCTGCCGTCGTCCCCGAACGACACGACGTTCCGGAGCAGCCATTGGTTCGCGGACTCACCCTGAATCCCGATGGGGTAGGCGATCCCCGCCCGGTTCAACCCTTCGTCCCGCATCCGCCGGACCACGTCCACCCCGAAGTACTCTTCGTAGACGGAGGCGGCGGGTTTGCGGTCGAGCGTCAGGAGCACGTTGGCGTTGGCGCGGGTGATGCGGCGCGGTTTGCTGATGGGGGCGAAGCCGTGCTCCAGGCCCACGCCGAGCTTCACCGAGCCGCCCAGCAGTATCCCCACCACCGAGCGGCTGGCGACCTCCCCCTGGCAGTACTGGTAGGTTTCAGCAAACTGCAGGTCGTCGCCCGCCATGCCGCCGGCGATCAGGAAGCTGGTGCCGAGCACTTCCTGGAGCCCCCGAACGACCTCCGCATGGCCGGTGACCATGCCGTCTCCAAAGAGCAACAGCCCCGCCCGCGAGGTTCCCCGGAACGCCTGCAGCGCGGTGAACGCGGCCCGCTGCCCGGCCACACGGGGCGATTGATCCGCGTCCCTTCCCATGCCGACCCCGCAGGTGAGCCCGTCGATGGCCAGCAGGACCACGACGCAGCTATGGCTGGCCGGCCCCTCGGAGGTGATCTCGCCGGCCGTGCTTTCGCCGGCGAGCGGGATCTCGCCCAGCGCCGACCGGACGCCCTGCAGGAGCGCGTGCTGGTCAAACCAGGACGAGCCGAAGACGAGGGCCAGCTGCGTGGGGGCAGACGGCGGGAGCTGCTCCAGGGCGCTGGAGGCCGCTTCCGTGCCGGCCTGCCCCGCCTGCCGGTTTGCGCTCCACCCGACGGTTGCCGCAACCACTTGAGGCGCCATATTCTGAGTATATCTGATATCTGTTGAATTCTGCTAACAGGGGTTACGGAAGACTAACGGGGGCCAGCGGAAGGGGGAGCGGCGATCACCGCGCCGAGCGCAGCAGCGGGCTCTCTTGTGAGTGGCTTTGCCGCTTGTGGGCGTACAGCGAGCGGTCGGCGGCGTCCAGCACCGTCTGAGGGCTGTCGGTGGGCTGCTGGACCCGGCTCATCCCGACGCTGAGGCTGACGGTGGGGAGCGCCGTTCGTGCTGCGCCGCTGTCAGGCACGCGGATGCGGATGTGGCGCAGCTTCTCGGCGACCAACGCCGCCTGGTCGTGACCGGTTTCCGGAAGGGCGATGACGAACTCGTCCCCGCCCAGCCTGGCGAGGATATCGGATTGCCGCAGGAGCGCCTGGAGCTCTCGGGCCACCTGTTGCAGGACCAGGTCGCCGGCGAGATGCCCCAGCCGGTCGTTCACCTGTTTGAAGCCGTTGACATCCACCATGAGGCACGCCAGCGGCCGATGGTACCGCTTGGCCCGCTCGCACTCCCATGTCAGCCGGTTCAGGAAGAACCGGCGGTTGTAGAGCCCGGTCAGCTCGTCCGTGATGGCCATCTGCCGCAGCCGCTGCGAGGCCCGCCGCAGGGCGGCGGTCCGCCTGGCGACCGCCCGCTGGAGGATCCACGTCCGGGCCGCCAGGATCCAGACGATGGTCGTGATCCCAAGCCCCGCGATGATGCTCAAGCCGATGAGCAGGACGTTGAACCACGAGAGCGTCTTGACGACACCCGTGTTGCCCGGCTGCATCTGAATGGTCCAACGCGCCGCGTCGACCCTCATCGGGTGCTCCACGATGAGCGCGTGGGGATTCTCCCGCGCGCCCTGCCAGTCGCTGGACCGGTAGAGGAGCGTCTGGCCGTCCAGCACCTGCACCGGGTAGCGTTGCGGCAGGCCCGAGGAGAAGAAATCGTCCAGGAGCGGCTTCACCGCAAAGACCCCGAAGACGGCGCCCTGGCGGACAGGGCCGATCTGCAGCGGCTCGAACATGACGAGCAGCGGATCATCCGGTGAGGGGGCGGTGATGAACGTCGAGGGCACGCGCCAGACGCCCCGCAGGCGCGTGCGCTGGACGATGGCGCCTTTCACCTGGTTGAGCGTCTGAGCGGACAGGCTGCGGGGAGCCGCCCACCAGACGGGCGGCCTGCCGCCCTGGACCAGGCCGACGCCGATCAGATGCCGGGTGTGCTGCACCGCGCTGGCCCCCATCGCGTCCAGGGCCTCCGGCGTCAGGTTGGGTTGCCGCCTGAGCGTATCCTGGAGGAAGGTCAGCGTCCCGCGGCGGCTCTCGAGCCGGCGCACGAGCTCCTCGCCGGTCTGGACGATGACGGTCCGGGTATCGTGCTGGACCGCTTGGCGGCCGCGCCAGCGGGTCACGCCGATGAGCCCGAGCAACGCGACGCTCGTCAGGAGCGTCACGACAGCCGCGACGAGGATGCGGCGGTGCCGCCGCCTGGTTCCGGATCGCCACATACGCTCATTCTAGTCCCGGCGGCGATGGCAGACAAACAAAAACGCCCCGCCGATCGGCGGGGCGCTGGATCGTGCGGGCGTCTTGGTTAAAAGCCGGGGACCGAGGTGCAGCCGGTAGGCGGCTTGCTTTTCTTGACCTTCTCCAGGAGCGCCTGCGCGTCCTTCAACGCCTGGGACTCCGTTTCCTCTTTTGTGGCCCCCTGAGCCTTCACGACCCACGCCCCGGGGTCCGTGTTGTCGATGGTCGTGTGGTAGGTCGTCCCCAACCGGTACGTCACGATGTGGACCGGCCAGCCGGCGAGCTGGGCGTTCCGCTCGGAGTAGTCTTCCGGTTTCGGCATCACGGCTTTTCCACGGGCGCCGCGACGAGGTTGCCCCACTCGGTCCAGCTGCCGTCGTAGTTCTTGACGTGCTGGTAGCCGAGCAGGTGTTTGAGCACGAACCACGTGTGGCTGGAGCGCTCGCCGATGCGGCAGTACGCGATCACCGGCTGCGCGCCGGTGATGCCCGCCCCGCCGTAGAGCGCGCGCAGCTCCTCCGCGCTCTTGAAGGTCCCGTCGTCGTTGCAGGCCTTGGCCCACGGGATGTTCGCAGCACCCGGGATGTGGCCGCCTCGCTGGCATGTTTCCGGCAGGCCCGGCGGCGCCAGGATCTCGCCGGAGAACTCCTGCGGGCTGCGCACGTCCACCAGCTGGGCGGCGCGCGCGGAGGAGGCCTTCATCACCTCGGAGAGAAAGGCCCGAATGGAGGTGTCGGGTTCCTGGGCCTTGTACGCGGCCCGGCTGGGCTTCGGCGCGTCGGTCGTCAGCTCGCGGCCCTCGGCGATCCACTTCTTCCGGCCGCCGTCCATGAGCCGGACGTCCCTGTGGCCGTAGACCTTCAGCTGCCAGAACGCCCAGGCGGCGAACCAGTTGTTGTTGTCGCCGTAGAGGATGATGGGGGTGGCGTTGCTGATGCCCGACTCGGCCATCAGCTGTTCAAACTTCGCTTTGGGGATGATGTCGCGGCGCAGGCTGTCGCACAGCTGCGTGTCCCACGCCCAGCCCGCCGCGTTGGGGACATGGCCCTCGCCGTAGGCCTTCGTGTCCACGTCCACCTCCACGATGCGGATCGCCGGATCGTTGAGGTGCTGGGCCACCCAGT